>JBPEYE010000264.1:0-36852 GCA_052030825.1 Gammaproteobacteria bacterium
TTCGTCATCTGCTGCTGCATCATCGCGCCGCCCATCATCGGACCGGTGCCGGAACCCGTCATGCCGTGCGCCAACGCGCCGGCGCCAAAGGTAAGCAGCGGCAGAGCCGAAGCCAGCGCCAGCGTTTTCAGCGTTTTGTTCATCGAAGTCTCCTGGTGTCTGAAAATTTATCGTTTACAACGTCACTGGGTACCCGGGCGTATTTCCCGAGCCACCAAACAGTCGCCAATTTGGACCAAACGGCACGAAATGGTTCGTGGATGCCGCTTGCAGGACTTGACCTGGATCAACTGACGCGAAGAAATCGCGCGTGCATCGCCGTTGTGGTCGGGTCGAACGGCGAGTGATTCGTCACGGGTCGTAAAATAACTTGGCCTAACAGGTCGCAACGGGCACGATCACGCCTAGTTGCCGGTGGGGAGATGCCCGAGCAGGGATTCGAGGGTGGCGCCGAAATCGGCCAATGCGGCGTCGAATTCATCCCGTCGATCCCAGCCGTGGCGCGTCATCATTTCGTAGTGGACCTGCATTCGCCACAAGTGTTCGAGCAGGCCGTAGTAATCGTTCCAGATCAAGTGGCGGCGCTTGAGATCGAGCCGGTTCACATCGGCGGGAATGACGTCTTTCTTGATCGCGTCGAACTTCTGTTTTGCCTGCGCGAGATCGGCGACCGGGTCGGCGCTCACCAGGGGCGCCGCACAAATCAACGCCGCGAGCAGGCATCGACGCAGGCTCGACCGACTCAAAGCCGCATGACGACTTTGCATGCCTCACCCGCGTTGAGCTTGCGAAATCCGGTCTCGAAATCCTCGAAATCGATCTTGTCGGTAATCACCGCGCTGACATCGAGCCCGCTGCCGAGCATCGCCACCATCTTGTGCCAGGTTTCGAACATTTCGCGCCCGTAGATGCCCTTCAGGCTGATGCCCTTGAAGATTGCCTCGTTCAGGTTGACCTGCGGTGAATTCGGGTAAATGCCGAGCAGGGCGATCTTGCCGCCGTGATTGAGAATGCCGATCAGGTCGCGCAGCGCGTTTTCGTTGCCCGACATCTCGAGGCCGACATCGAAACCCTCGAGCATGCCGAGCTCGTCCATGACGTCGTGCAGGTCCTCCTTGCCGGCGACGACCGTGCGGCTCGCGCCGAACTCCGGCGCCATCGCCAGGCGCTTCTCGTTGATGTCGGTGATGACGACATGGCGCGCGCCGACGTGGCGCGCAACCGCGGTCGCCATCAGGCCGATCGGGCCGGCGCCGGTAATCAGCACGTCCTCGCCGACGAGATCGAACGACAGCGCGGTGTGCACCGCGTTACCGAGCGGATCGAGAATCGACGCGATATCGTCGCTGATCACGTCGGGAATCTTGTACGCATTTTCGGCCGGTATGCAGACGTATTCGGCGAACGCGCCCGGCCGGTTGACACCGACGCCGCGGGTATCGCGGCACAGGTGGCCGCGGCCGGCACGGCAATTGCGGCATTCGCCGCACATGATATGGCCTTCGCCGGAGACCCGGTCGCCGACCTTGACCGAGTGCACGAGTTCACCGATTGCGTCGATCACGCCGACGTACTCGTGGCCAATCGTCATCGGTACCGGTACGTGATCCTGTGCCCACTGGTCCCAGTTGTAGATGTGCAGATCGGTCCCGCAGATCGCGACCTCGCTGACGCGGATCAGCACGTCTTCCGGGCCCGGTTCGGGCTTCGGCACGTCTTCGAGCCACAGCCCGCGCTCGGATTTGGCCTTGACCAGCGCTTTCATGTCGACGTCCCCCTGTTAAATCAATTCTATCTCGCGGCCAACCGCGGTGAAGGCTTCGATCGCGTACTCGAGTTGGTCGCGCGCGTGCGCCGCGCTCATCTGGGTGCGCACGCGCGCCTGCCCCTTGGGAACCACCGGGTAGGAAAAGGCAGTCACGTAGATGCCGTGATGCATCAGACCGGTCGCGAGGCGCTGCGCGAGATGCGCGTCGCCGGTCATGATCGGCACGATCGGGTGGGTGCCCGGGATCACGTCGAAACCGGCTTTTTCGATGCGCTCACGGAAAAACGCGGTATTGTCGGCGAGCTTCTGCCGCAGCTCGGCGCCCTGCTCGAGCAACTCGAGCGCGCGCAGCGTCGCGCTGACGATCGGCGGCGCGAGGCTGTTCGAAAACAGGTATGGCCGCGCGCGCTGGCGCAACAGGTCGACGACCGGTTGCGGCCCGGTGATGTATCCGCCGCTGGCGCCGCCGAGCGCCTTGCCGAAGGTACCCGTGGTGATCTGCACGCGGTCCTCGACGCCGTGCAGTTCCGGCGTGCCGGCGCCGCGTTCGCCGACGAATCCGATCGCGTGGCTGTCGTCGACCATGACCATCGCGTCGTGACGCTCGGCGAGTTCGCAGATGCCGGGCAGATTGGCGTAGATGCCGTCCATCGAGAATACCCCGTCGGTGACGACGAGGCGGAAACGCGCGCCGGCGGCCGCGTCCAGTTTTGACTCGAGATCGGCCATGTCGTTGTTGGCGTAACGAAAACGCTCGGCCTTGCACAGGCGAATGCCGTCGATGATCGATGCGTGGTTGAGACTGTCGGAAATAACCGCATCTTCCGGCCCGAGCAGCACCTCGAAGATCCCGCCGTTGGCATCGAAACACGACGAGAACAGGATCGCGTCATCGGCGCCGACAAAATCAGCGATGCGCCGCTCGAGCTGGCGGTGGATATCCTGGGTACCGCAGATGAAACGCACCGACGCCATGCCGAGGCCGTGGCTGTCGAGCCCCGCGTGCGCGGCGGCAACCATCTCCGGGTGATTGGCGAGGCCGAGGTAGTTGTTCGCGCACAGGTTGATCAGTTCGCGCGCGACACCGTCGACGGTAACGCCGGCGCCCTGCGCCGACGTCAGCGCGCGTTCACGCTTGTAAAGGCCCTGGTTTTCGATCGATTCGAGCGCCTGCTCGAGCGCGGCGATGAAGCGTTCGGACATGATCCTGCCCCCGGCCGAAAGATGGGCCTAGTCTAACCGAAGTCGCGCCGGCTCGCCGCCCTTTGCGCAACCAGGTACAGCGTGAGGCCACCCGCCGCGAGCGCGATCAGCCCGGGCAGCACGAAGTCGTAGCCGCCGAGGCCCCAGCCGAGCGAGCCGAGGTACGGCGCCGATGCCGAACCGGCGAGGTAAATGAGCGCGAGCGCGCCCGACTTGGCGCCGAAGCGACGCTCGCCGAGCAGCTCGCGCGCGATGACCGGGCGCACGATGCTGACCATCCCGTAGGCACCGCCGAACAGGATCACGAAGCCGACCAGCAGCACCGGCGTCCCACCGGCGCCGATCAGCATCACGATCGACAGGCCCATCAGCACGAAGCACGCGATCGCAATGCCGTGGTTCGACACGTGCCGGGCCGCCGCCATCATCGCCAGTCGCCCGGCAACCTGCATCGGGCCGATGAACGAAATCGCCAGCACCGCGACCTCCGGGTGCACCGCCCGCTCGTCGAGAATGGGCAGCAGGTGATGCAGCGTGATCCCGTGCATCACCGCGCCGAGCGCAAATCCGATCGCCAGGCACCAGAAAACGACCGAGCGCAAATGCGCGTGGCGCCCCGGACCCGGAACCGGGTCGTGCACGTCGAGCGGACGGCCGCCACGCTCGACGCCGCTCGCGCCGAGCCACATGATCGGCGCCACGACAACAATCGCGGTGATGCCGAAAAAGACCACCGCGCTGCGCCAGCCGAGCGCGTCGGCGAACACGTGGGCGAGCGGAAAGCTGACGGTGCCGGCAAAGCCCGCGACCAGCGTCACGAAGATGATTGCGCGGCGTGCATCGGCCCCCCGCGCGCGCGTAATCAGCGCGAAGCAGGGTTCGTACATCGCACCGGCCATGCACACGCCGAGCACGCTCCACAACAAATAGAATTGCCACAACTGCTCGACCAGCGCGAGCAGCAACAGGCAGGCGCCGCCGAGAATCGATGCGCCGGTCATCATCTGTGCTCCATGACCCGAATCGATCAGGCGCCCGTAGAGTGGCGAACAGAATGCCGAGACGAACACCGCCAGCGTGATCGCGCCGGTAAGGTCCGCCCGGCTCCAGCCCAGCGAGCGCTCCCAGTGCAGCAGCAGTGCCGGGAAGCTGTAGTAAATACAGGCCCAGATCAGCAGTTCGGCGATTGCGAGGTACAGGATCGGACGGTCTTTCATGGTCTCCCTGATCACGCCGCAAACCCGGCTTGTCGGCGCGGGCCGGGCCGTGCGAAAAATCGTATGCGCGGCAAAAAATCCGTTGCTATGATGCCAGCCAATCGAATCCGTGGATACACGCGCGGCGAGGTTCCATGCGGCAAGTTTACGATTACATCATCGCCGGCGCCGGCTCGGCCGGCTGCGTGCTGGCCGCGCGACTGTGCGAGGATCCCGAGGTCCGCGTCTGCCTGGTCGAGGCCGGCGGCGACGGCCGCAGCCTGTTCGTGCGCATGCCGGCCGGCAACGGTTTCATCTTCGGCAACCCGAAATTCGACTGGGGCTACGAGAGCGTGCCGCAGGCCGGTCTCGACGGCCGCCGGATCTACTACCCGCGCGGCAAAGGCATCGGCGGTACGTCGCTGCTGAACGGCCTGATCTACATTCGCGGCAACGCCCGCGATTTCGACCGCTGGCAGTCGCGGGGACTCCCGGGCTGGGGCTATGCCGAAGTGCTGCCCTACTTCAAGAAAGCCGAGAATGCGCCCCATCGCGGCGACCGTTTTCACGGTCACGCGGGTCCGTTGCGGGTCTCGCCGGCGGCAAACTTCTGCGAGGTCAGCCGCCGCTTCATCGAAGCCGCGCAACAGGCCGGCGCGGTTTTCAACGACGATTTCAACGGCGCGCGCCAGGTCGGCATCGGTCGCTTCGACGCCAAGGTATACCGCGGCCAGCGCCAGTCCACCGCGGCGACCTATCTCGGCCGGCGCCCGCCGAACCTGACGATACTGACTCATAGACGGGCACTGGCAATCGATTTCGAGCACGGCCGCGCGCGGGGCCTTCGCGTCGGCCACGACGGCGCAATCGAACGCCTCGTCGCCGCGCGCGAGATCATCTGCTGTCTCGGCACGTTCGAGTCGCCGAAACTGCTGATGTTATCCGGTATCGGCCCGGCCGGGCAGCTGCGCGCGATCGGTATCGAGCCGCGCATCGACCTGCCCGGGGTCGGCGAATCGCTGCAGGATCACCCCAATTTGCCGTTGACCTTCGCGCTGCGGAGGCCCGAACTGAGTTTCGCCCGCTACCAGCGATTCGATCGTGCGGTGTGGCTCGGCCTGCAGTATCTCGTCGCGAAATCGGGCCCGGCGACCGGACCTTTCTGGAGCACGGCGCTGTTCCATGCCTTCGATGGCGGCGAGTTGCCCGACCTCGAGGTCTACTGTACGCCCATGGTGGTCAGGGAAGGTGCCGGCGCCAAAGGCCTCACCCTGGAGACGCTACTCCACCCGGGCCGCGCGATTCTCGCCCGCGGCAAGACCGCCGATCCGGGCATCCAGTTCGACATCAACCTGCTGCGACCTCGCAGCCGCGGCCGCCTGCGACTCGCGACGTCCGATCCCGCGGCGGCACCGTTGATCGATCCGCGTTACCTCGACGCGCCCGAAGACGTCGACGCCTTTGCCCGCGCGGTCGAATTGATGCGCGACATCGCGCGCCGGCCGGCACTCACCGACATCGTCGGCGACGAGATTACCCTCGGCGGCGCGATTCGCTCGCGCGACGCAATCGCCGCCGGGCTGCGCCGCCACCTGACCACCGGCCACCATCCGGTGTCGACCTGCCGCATCGGCGCCGACGACGATTCCGGCGCGGTACTCGACCCCGAGTTCCGCGTTCGCGGCGTCGACGGCCTGCGCGTCGTCGACGCGTCGGCCTTCCCCGACCAGATCAGCGGCAACCCGAACGCCGCCGTGATCATGCTCGCCGAGCGCGCCGCCGACCTGCTGCGCGGTAAAAATACCGGTCAGGCTTCCGCGGTGTGACTCCGGCGCCGGCCCTCAGGCGGCGGGGCGATTCGTCGCCGAAGCAAATTTCGCGCCGACGGCGATGGGCCGCGATTCGGTGTGCGAAGCGCTGATCGATGAAATCGGCTGCATCCTGCTCGGAGCCGTTTCGTGCGCGTCCGCGACCGCCTGTCGGTGCCGCCTTGCAAGCGGCCCCGGCCGGTTTATACTCAGTTAACGCTTCAGCAATCGTAGGAACCGCGTTTTGGCCGAGCTGCAATTACTGGTGGACAACGTCGTCGTGAAGAGCTTCCCGCTCGACCGTTCGCCGGTCCTGATCGGGCGCGGGCCCGAAAACGACATCGTCATCGACGAGGAGTCGGTCAGCGGCGAGCACGCGAAGATCGAGCTCGTCCCGAGCGAGCTGATGGAGAACACGATCGACATCTTTATCGAGGATCTCGGCAGCACCAACGGCACCTACGTCAACCAGATGCCGGTCAATCGCATGCAG
This sequence comes from Gammaproteobacteria bacterium, assembly GCA_052030825.1. Taxonomy (GTDB): domain Bacteria; phylum Pseudomonadota; class Gammaproteobacteria. The sequence goes on from JBPEYE010000264.1 coordinate 6,469, forward strand.
CTGCAGCACTCGGACTATATCCGCATCGCATTCACCGACTTCAAGCTGATCGCCGAACAGGGCGCGAAGCTCGCCAAGACCACCCATATTCTGCCCGATCAATAGCGCCGCGAGGCGCGGTCCTAGCGGCTCTGAAAATACTCGACCTTGCCGTCGTGATGCCGCGTCGCGCGATAAACCACACCGTCGTAGGACGTCACCACGGCGACCGTCGTGCGCGCGGCGAGCGCGGCGCGAAACGCCTTGATCGCGTCGCTGTCGATGTTCCCGCCGTAGGCCACCGGTACGCTGTGCAGCAAACCCCAGGTATCGACCGCACCCATGCGCCGCGCCGTATTGTCGAGGACCTTCAACAGAATTTCCTGCTTGCCGGCGGCATCGACGTCGACGAACTCGTCCATGATCAGGGCCGCCGGCAGCACGCGAAAAAACGCCGACAGCAGTTGACGGTCGGGATCGAAATCGAGGGTCGTCAGACACAGGTCGGCTTCTTCCGCGTTGTCGTTGCGGACGACGTTATTGCATTTGCCGGCCTCGTAGAGCCGCAGCATGAACAGATCCATGACCGACGCCGGCACCGCCTGCATGCGCGCAATCGCGGAATCCGCCACCACCGGCGAAGTCGCCGTCGCCGGCGCGCAGCACAGGATCAAGGCGATCACCAGAAATTTGTTCATCGCGCCCTCCGACCAGTCTCGACAGCCCGCAGTATACGCGATCGGGGCCAGCGGCTGACGACGGCGCGCGCCATCGGGTCGGAATCTCGGTTAAACTGGCGTCGCATCCGGACGGGCGAGCACACATGAGCGACGAAGACCGCGAAAAATGGAACCGGCGCTACGCCGAGGACAGTTACAACAAACGCAACCCGGTGACGCTGCTCGAGGACTGGCTGCCGCGGCTACCGGTCGGCAAGGCACTCGACGTCGCCTGCGGCGCCGGGCGCAACGCGCTTGCGCTCGCGCGCGCGGGCTTCACCGTCGACGCGATCGACATCTCGGTCGAGGGCCTGCAACAGGCGCGCGCCGCGGCGGCGGCTGAAGGGCTCGAGATTACCTTCATCGAGCACGACCTCGACGATCCCTACCCGTTCGCAGGCGACTACGACCTGATCCTCGTCCTGTGGTACGTCGATCTCGCGTTGATCCGCCGGCTCAGCGGTTGCCTCGCGCCCGGCGGTTACCTGATCAGCGAGGAGCATCTCGAAACCGACGAGGACGTGATCGGACCGCAAAGCGCCGCCTTCCGCGTCGCGCCGGGCGCGCTGCGCGACGCGGTCGCCGGTCTCGAAATCCTGCACCATGACGAATCCGTCGAGACCGCGGCTGACGGCGCGCGCGTCGCCAGCGCACAAGTCGTCGCGCGCCGCGCGGACTGAACCGCGGGCGGCGCGATCAAATTCGGGGATTCGGAATTGCGGCGTATCAGTTCGACCGCAGCGTCGTCAGCGCCTCGTGGATTTCCTGCAGCAGCTCGGCGTCGTCCGGATCCTCGCCCGGCATCGCTTCCTCTTCCGCGACCATCCGCTGCTGGATCTCGTCCTGCCATTGCACGAGCACGACGACTTTCTGATCGTCCGAAAGCTCTTCGTTTTCGAGGACATCCCGCGGCTTCTGGAAGACGTCCTCGGGGTCGGTCATCAGTTTGTCTTTGCGAATCATGCTCATGGCTGGCAACGCGCTCGGTGAAAACCGCAATTGTAACAATCGCGGCGCGAGTTGGACAGCCGCCGGAAGTTCGTCAATCCTGCGGCGCCGCCGGTGTCGGCCCCGGAAACGGCTCGAACAGGGTCTCGTATCCGTCCGGGCAGGCGCTGCTCTCGCCGTCGGCGCAAGGCCGGTCGTAGCTGATCCAGAGCTCGCCGTCCTGCAATTCCCAGCTCACGAAATAGCTGCCGTCACGGCTGTAGGCCGGCCGCTTGCTCTTGACTTGCGGGTCGATGATCGAAAGCAACTGCGAATGCGCCCCGAGGTCACAGGTGATCAGCAGCAAGCCTTGCGGGTACGATTCCGGGTAGGCCATTTCGAGCGTCGCGCCACCCTCGCGCGGATCGGGCTCGGGCGCCACCGTCAAGTCGCATTCGAGATCGTAGATCCCGATCATTCGCTCGCCATCGTAGACCGCGATTCGGCTCTCGCCGATGCCGCTCGACAAGGCGTGCCACGACAGGCCGTCAGCGCCGTGAACGGCGGCGACGGCGGCCGTCGCCAACGCGGCCAGCGCGATCAGCCGAACCGCTTCACGCGTCGCGCTTGCGCGAAACGACGAAGGTTTCATCGTTGAACCAGATGCCGTTGTGCTCGTGCAATACGTCGGCGGTCGCATCGAGGTACTCGCCCGACGAGACCACCGGCTCCAGGCGCTCGTCCTCGATCTGGCCGACGTAGATCGCCGCGTTCCAGGCCGCGAACAGCGTCGACGTCCCGATCGTGCGGCCGATCTCGCTCGGCAGCGTGTGCATGCGGTAGCGCAACAACGCCTTGCCGTCGCTCCCCGGGTTCAGATTGTACTTCTGCACATCCGCGCCCAGATGCGCCTTGAGCGTCCGGATCAGCTCGTGCCGATCGACCTGGAACGGGTCCTCGTCGGGCCAGATCTTGCGGATCAGCTCGAGGCCCGGATCGTTGCCGTGGGACTGTACCACGAGCAGGCGCCCGCCGGCGCGCAGACTGCGCGTCAGCGGCGCGAGCACGTGGCGAACCTTGAACTCGGCGTCCATGCGAGCGCGCCACGGCTGCGACGCGAGCACGAAGTCGTAATCGCCGCCGGCAGCCCGGTTGCGCCGCGGGATCACGTCGTCGAGCAGGAAGCGATGATCCTCGCGAAACATGACCAGCACCGACGGTCGCACGTACATCGGGTTGCCCGACTTCGGGCTCGGCTCGACCTGCCAGCCGTCGACCAGCTGGTCGTCGAGACCGTGCAGCTGTTCGCCAAACTCCTGTGACGAGCTGCCCTGCAAACCCACCTCGATCCAGTTCAGCGCGGCCGCCTTGGCGACGTCGCCGGGCGCAAGCCAGGGCGCCTCGGCGTAGTACAGATTGGTCAGGATGATCACGCTGGCGGGATGCTCGACGAAACGGTCGGGCAGTTTTTCGAGTGTCAGGCGAATGTCCTCGAGGCTGATTTCCTTGCCGACGAGGTAGAACGGGATCGTCGGGTAGCGCCGGTGCAGCGCGCGCATCGCGTGGGCGAGCACGGTACCGTCGCCAACCCCGGCATCGAACACGCGCAGCGCCGGGGGTTGCGGCCGAATGTGATTGAACTCCTGAATCGCGCGCGCCGCAACTTTCCACTTCTCGTTGCAGGTATTGACGAAGGCGAGATATTTCTGCCGGTTGTCGTAAAAGCGAAAGGGGCGATCGTCTATCGGGTTTTTCATCGCTTCGTCCTATTCGGTCGCGTGGTCGCCGCTGACCTCGCGGTGTCGCTCGAGGCGGGCATAGGCCGCATCGTCGAACGGTATCGGCTCGCCGGTTTGCCAGTCGTAAAGCGCGCGCTCGATTTGCTTGAGCCGGCCGAGATAGACGTGGATCGCATAACTGAAGGCGTCGCCGGCCGTCTCGACCGAGTGAATCGCATCGGGCCCCATTTGCATGACATCGCCGGGACCGAGTTCGCGCGAGGTTTTGCGCTCGAGACCCCGCTCGCCAGCGACGTAAAAGTGATTGACCTCGCCACCGGCATAGACGCCGATGGTCACGTCGATGCGATGGTCGTGCGGCGGCACGTGCTTTGCCGGGTCGAAGCCACAGTACATGACCGTCAGCGAGTCGTCTTCGAACAGGATTACCTCATCGCCGTCGAAGCCGCTCATGGCGGCCTGTACCGCGTGCGGGTCGCACAGCGCGCGCGTCATGATCACGCGCACGCGCGCCTGCGCATCAGCGGCGTACGCGGCCGCGCGCAAATCGGCAATCAGTCGTTCCAGATCGAACTGGCCCATGCGGTTCTCCCGGGGAATGCGGGGTCATTGTACCGGATTACGCGGCGCGACCCAGCGTTGCCGATCAGTCGAGCAGATTTTCCGCGTAGGGATAACGGGTCAGCAACTCGTAACCGTCGTCGGTTACCAGCACCTGCTGCTCGAGCTTGACCCCGTCACGCTCGCCCTGTGGCCCCATGTAGCTTTCGATACAGACGACCATGCCGGCCTCGAGTGCGCAATCGTATGGATTTTGCTCGCGAAAGCCCTGCTTGACCTGCGGGTACTCGTCGCACATGCCGACCGCGTGCATCATGCACGGGTAGGCGTTTTGTCGGCATTCTTCGGGGATCGGGTAAGCGAGGCGCTGCATTTCGAGCAGGGTCATGCCGGGGCGCACGAGCTTCAGATTGTGTTCGATCTCGTCCACCGCCAGCCGATAAATCTGTTTTTGCCGCCGTGTCGGTCGCGCCGGGCCGCAGTGCAAGGTGCGCGACAGGTCGACGAAGTAGCCGAAGGGGCCGACCATGTCGGTGTCGAAACCGACCAGATCGCCCGATTCGACCTGGCGCGAACTGGCCTCCTGCAGCCACGGGTTGATGCGCGGGCCCGAGGCGAGCATGCGACCCTCGTGCCAGTCGCCGTTGTTGGCGATGTTGGTGTAGTTCAGCAAGCCCCACAGCTGCAGCTCGGTGACCCCGGGACGGAGCGCGCGCTCGAGCATCCGCGCGCCGTGCTCACCGACCGCAATCGCCCAGCGCATGCACGCGATCTCGTCGGCGGATTTGATCACTCGCGCCAGTTCCGAGACGCGCACGCCATCGATGACCTCGATCCCGCAGGCTTCGAGTTCATGCACGATCGACGGATTGACGTATTCCACCGCCACGCGGCGGTTATCGCTGCCGATTTCGACGAGATACGCGCAGACGTCACGCGCCAGTTGACGCGCGGCCTCGTCGATGTTGGTGCCGCCGTCGAAGAACGCGTGCGGTCGGCCCGGGCGAAAATCGTCGACCTGCGGCAGGTCGTAGTAGCAACCATAGGCGACGATCGGTCCGTCCTGCGGTACGAACAGATAGATCTGCGGAATGTGCGACTGGAACAACAGGTAACTGCGAAAATCGACCGCGTAGCGCAGGCTGATCGGATTGACGAGGATCACGAACGCCGCATCGTGCGCGCGCAGCTGCTCGCGCAGGCGCTCGATGCGGTAGGCCGACAGGCGCGCGAAGTCGATGCTTGGCATATCCCGCAACCGGGTCAGGTCGCTCCAGTCATCGTCGATGACGAGCCGGTCGACGGGATTCGCGCTCATCGGATCAGTCTCGGTAAAACGAACGAAACGCGTCGATCGCGCGCTCGATGCCGGCGTCGTCGACGTCGAGATGGGTTACCAGCCGCAACGGCGGATCTTGTCTGCCGATCAGCACCCCGCGCGCCTCGAGATGCGCGCGCAGCGCGGCCACCTCGTCCACCGCCGGCTCGACGAATACCATGTTGGTCTCGACGCGCACCGGCAGACCGTCGATCTCGCCGAGGGCCTCGGCGAGGCGCGCCGCGCGCGCGTGATCGTCGGCGAGACGCTCGACATTGTGCTCGAGCGCATACAGGCCGCAGGCCGCGAGCACACCGGCCTGGCGCATACCGCCGCCGAGCTGCTTGCGCTGGCGCCGCGCGCGCTCGATGAATGCCGCCGGGCCGCACAGCAGGGCGCCGACCGGCGCCCCAAGCCCCTTCGACAGGCACAGCATGACGCTATCGAACGGTGCCGCGATCTCGGCCGCGGTGAGCCCGGTCGCGACCGCCGCGTTCATCAGGCGGGCGCCATCGAGGTGCGCCCTGAGCCCGAGTTCGCGTACCGCTTCGACCAGCTCGCGATGGCGGGCCGGATCCTGCACGCGCCCGGAAACCGGGTTCTCGAGCGACAGTGAGCGGGTGATCGGGTGATGCGGATCGTCTTCCTTGATCGCGCCGAGCACCTGCTCGCGCGTCAGGCTGCCGTCGGCGGCGGTTGGCAGCGGGTGCATCACGACGCCGCCGAGCGTCGACGCACCGCCGGCCTCGTAAACGAAGACGTGGTAGCAATCGCCGACCAGCACTTCCTCGCCGCGCGCGTTGTGCACCAGCATCGCGATCAGGTTGGCCTGGGTCGCGCTGCTGGTGAACAGCGCCGCCTCCTTGTCGAGCAGCGCCGCGGCGATCCGTTCGAGCCGGTTGACGGTTTCGTCTTCGCCGTAGACGTCGTCACCGACCGGCGCCGTGCGCAGCGCGTCGTACATCGCCACGGACGGCCGGGTCACGGTATCGCTGCGCAAATCGACGATCGGGGTTTCGGACATGCTCCGTTTCCTGAATGGATCGAACGCTATATTAGGCCGGTTTCGGGGTCGAACGAAAGCTTTCGCATCGAAAAACAGTAGACGTGAATGCGCGCTGGGTTACCATCCGCGGATGCCGGACGACCGCCCCGCCAATTTGCGCAATCTGATCGCCGCCTGCGCGGCGATCACCGTGTTCGGCTTTGCCTTCGGCATGACCTACCCGCTGCTGTCGCTGATCCTCGAATTGCGCGGCGTATCGAGCGACATGATCGGCATCAACGCGGCCATGACGCCGATCGGGATCCTGCTGATCTCGCCGGCGATCCCGGCGCTGACCAAGCGTTTCGGCGCGCGCAACGTCGCAATCACCGCCGCGATCGTTACCGCCATCGCGATCATCTCGTTCAAGCTATTCGACACGCTCGCGGCCTGGTTCCTGATCCGGCTGATCCAGGGCATGACGATCTCGGTGCTGTTCGTGCTGTCCGAGGCGTGGATAACCGGATCGGCCGGCGACGCCAACCGCGGCAAGATCATCGCGATCTACGCCAGCGTATTGTCGGCGAGCTTCGGTGCCGGACCGCTGCTGATCAGCTTCATCGGCGTCGAGGGCTGGACGCCTTTCGTCCTCGGTTCGATCGTCGTCGCGGTCGGCATCGTGCCGTTCCTGTTCATCCGCGAGGACGGCGAGGCCGAACCCGAGGAAACCAGTCCAACGAGTATTCTGCAGTTTGCACCGAAGGCGCCGATGCTGCTCGCCGCGGTCGGCATCTTCGCGATCTTCGACGCGGCCACGCTGTCGCTGATGCCGGTCTACGGCGTGCAAATCGGGCTCAGCGTCCCGACCGCGGCCAACGTGCTGACCGCGATGATCCTCGGCAACATGCTGCTGCAGTTGCCGATCGGCTGGCTCGCCGACCGCTTTCCCCATCGCTGGGTGCTCGCCGGCTGCGCGCTGGTGACGGCCGGCGGGCTCGCGCTGTTGCCGCTGGTGATGCTGTCGGTCCTGAAGTGGCCGCTGCTGGTGCTGATCGGCACCGCCGGCTACGGCGTCTACACGGTGTCGCTGACCTCGCTCGGCGACCGCTTCAGCGGCATCGAGCTGGTCAACGGCGCGTCGTCATTCGGCATCGTCTGGGGCTTCGGCGCGCTGTTCGGCTCGATCGCCGGCGGCTGGACGATGCTCGGCTTCGGCCCGCACGGCTTGCCGTTGATGCTCGCTCTGACTTACGCTCTGCTGACCCTCGGTGTCGCCCGCCGCGAGCTGCAGGCGCGCCGCGTTGCCGCCCAAATCGACGCCGCCGGTTGAATTCGGGTCAGCCTTCGAGGATCGACAGTTCGCGGTCGTAGGCTTTTTGCGCGAAGGCCATGGCTTCGCGGTATTCCGGGTCGTCGTAGCAGGCGACGGCCTGCGCGTAACTCGGGAAGCGCACGATCAGCTGGCGCGGGTAATGCGACCCCTCGCGCGTATCTACCGCGGCCTTGCCGGCGACCACCTCGGCGCCGAAGCGCGGTGCGATCGCGGCCCAGCGGCGGCCGTACTCGGCGAGCGCAGCCTCGTCTTTGATGTCGCCGCCGCGGACGACCCAGTAACCAGCCATCGTATGATTCCCCCGTTGTGATTTATTCGATGCCGCGCGGCGCGCCGCCTTCGACGATGATCCGGTGCATCACGCGGCGATGGCCATGGTAATCGTTGAGCGCGTAGTGCTGCGTGCAGCGATTATCCCACAGGGTCAAGGTGTCGGTCTCCCAGCGCAGGCGAAAGGTATACTCCGGCCGCGGCACCTGCGCGTACAGATAGTTCAGCAGTGGCAGGCTTTCGTCGCGGGTCATGCCGTCGAAGCGCAGCGTGTGGATGCCGTTGACGTAGAGCGCCGGTCGGCCGGTCTCGTCGTGCACGCGCACGGCCGGGTGGATCGCCTGCTGATTCGCCTTGTCGCTGTTCTTGCTTTTGACCTCCGTGTAGATGTCTTCGTCGCGCGGCACGACGCTGGCCGAGTTGACCGCGCGCAACCTCGACAGCGTCGCCTTGAGGCCCGGCGACAGGTCGGCGTAGGCACGATACATATCCGAGAACAAAGTGTCGCCACCGCGCGCAGGGACTTCGCGCGCGTACAAAAAGGTGATTTTCGGCGGCCGCTCGAGATAGGTCGAATCGGAATGCCAGAAACTGCCGAAGCTCTCGGTCTCGGTCTCGGTCTTGACGATCTCGGTGATGAACGGGTAGCCGTTCATGCCGTCGGCGAACATGTAATCCTCGAGCGGGCCGAAGTTGGCGGCGAAATCACAGTACTGCGCCGGCGTCAGCCGCTGGTCGCGGAAAAAGATCACCTGGTGGTCGAGCAGCGCCTGGTTAATCGACGCGTGCAGTTCCGCATCGATCCCGGCGGCGAGATCGACGCCGCGAATCTCGGCGCCAATGCAGCTCGACTGCGGCACGATTTCGATGCGGCTGGCGTTCATGGTGGCGCTAAAAATGCGGTCAGGCTCGTCGAATCCGCGTATTATTCGCCCCGTTTTCAATAACCGCAAGGTCCGGACCGTTCCGCATGCCTGCCAGCGCGCCCAAACTGCCGAATCGAGCCGACGCCGTCATCGTCGGCGCCGGGATCGCCGGCATCGCGACGGCCTGGTACCTCCGCGCGGCCGGTATCGACGTCGTCGTCTGCGAGAAAGGAGTTGTCGCCGGCGAGCAATCGGGTCGCAACTGGGGCTGGATCCGCCAGCAGGGTCGCGATCAGTCCGAGCTGCCGATCGTCATCGAAAGCATGCACCGCTGGCAAGAGATCGCGGACGCGCTCGATACCGATATCGGCTATGCGCGTCACGGCGCCCTGTATCTTTGCGAGAATGACGCCGAGATGGCGCGCCACGACCGCTTCATGTCGTTCGCGCCGGCCTACGGCCTGAAAACCCGGCGCCTGTCGCGGCGCGAAATCGAAGGCCTGATCGTCGACTGCCCGGCGCGCTGGCAAAGCGCGCTGTACACGCCGGACGACGGCCGCGCCGAACCGTCGCTGGCAGTGCCGGCGATGGCGCGCAAGCTCGGCGCCGACGGCGTCGCGGTGCTGGAGCAGTGCGCGGTGCTCGGGATCACGACGCGGGACCGCGCGGTTGCAAGCGTCGTTACCGAGCAAGGCCAGATCGAGACCTCGACCGTCCTGATCGCCGCCGGTGCCTGGTCGAGCCGGCTGCTGCGCGGCTGCGGCATCGAGCTGCCGCAACTGACCGTTAAGGCTAGCGTCGCGCGCACCGCGCCGATGGCGTCGATCTTCGACGGCAACGCGTCGGGCAGCCAGATCGCGTTTCGTCGCCGACTCGATGGCGGCTACTCGGTGGCGATGACCGATTATCTCGAGTTCTTTCCGTCTTTCGATCACCTGCGTCACCTGGTCGCGTTCCTGCCGTTGCTGAAGGCCTCGTTCGCGAAGCTGCGGCCACGCTGGCCCGAAGTGCGCATCGGCGACAACTTTACCGCGACGCGCACGCTCGATCCGCGGCCGTCGAACGCGACGGTCGAACGCCTGCGGCGGCGTCTCGTCGACCGGGTGCCGGCATTCCGGGATATCGCGTTTGTCGAGACCTGGTCGGGGATGATCGACGCCTTGCCCGACGTCGTACCGGTGCTCGACCGCGCGCAGGAAATCGACGGGCTATGGATCGCGACCGGGTTCAGCGGCCACGGCTTCGGCATCGGCCCGGCCGCCGGCCGGATCATGGCCGACCTGATCCAGGGCAACCCGGTCGACTACGACCTGTCCCGCTTTCGTCTCGCCCGCTTCGCCGACGGCAGCCGGCTGGAACTCGGCCCGGCCATCTGATTCCTCCCCGGCGTTCTTGTCCGGAGCGAAGCCGACCAGGTCTGGCCGCTCGCCTCGCGATTGCCGGAGTCTTTATTCCCGGTATAAACGATTGGTCGGCGCGGTGGGCCGGCGACTAACCGTTGCTCTGACCCGAATGCAACAGGGGTTCGAAGGCGAAGCGTTGTTCGAGGTGGGCGGCGTGGGCGAACAGGTCGATCTCGCCATGGGGCTTGCCGATGACCTGGACGCCGACCGGCAGGCCGGTTTCGCTCGTCCCGCACGGCAGCGTGATGACCGGCAGCGTGGTCGCGGTAATCGCGTAGACGAGGCGCAGCCAGCGATAGTAATCCGAATACGGCACGCCGGCGGAAAATCCGGGGTAACGCTCTTCGACCGGGTACGGCAGGTGGATGCTCGCCGGGCAGATCAGCAGGTCGTAATCCCGCATGAACTCGACCGCATTGACGAAGATCTCGCCCTGCGCGGCCATCGAGTCGAGGATCTCGGCATTCGTCAGGCCGAGCCCGTACTCGATGTTCCAGACGTTTTCCGGCTTGATCAGGTCGCGAATCCGTTCCAGGTCGCGGCCGTAGGACAGCGCGTAACCGAGTCCGCGCGGCACGTCGAACGCGCGGTCGGCCATCGACAGATCGGGCGCGGCGGCCTCGATAGCGAGACCGTCGCGCGCGAGCGCTTCGACCGCGGCGGTCACCACCGCGGCGACCTCGGGCGAAGTTTCGCCGAAGCCGAGATCGACGCTGAAGGCAATCTTCGCGGGTCGGCGCGGCGCCGCCGCCGCGGCGCGAAACTCGTCGCCGGCGTGCGGCTTGGCGAGACCGGCTTGCGAACTCGCGCCGGCCATCGCGTCGGCGAACAGCGCCAGATCGGTGACGTTGCGCGCCATCGGCCCTTTTTGCCCGTAAACGTCGAACGGCCTGCCGCCCGGACTCGACGCGATCAGTCCCGGCGACGGCCGCAGGCTGGTCACGCCGCAGAAACTCGCCGGCGTGCGCAGCGAGCCGCCGAGATCGGAACCCTGCGCAAGCCACGCGCAGCCGCTCGCGAGCGCGGCCGCGGCGCCGCCCGACGAGCCGCCGGCCGACAGCGCGGGATCGTACGGATTTCGGGTCGCGCCGAAGACGTCGTTGAAGGTATTGGCGCCGCTGCCGAACTCGGGCGTGTTCGATTTGGCGTAGACGACACCGCCGCGCGTCTCGAGGTTCGTGACCAGCAAGTCCGAGGTCTCGGGCACATGATGCTCGAACACCTTCGAGCCGTAGGTCGTGCGCACGCCGGCAACATCCTCGAGATCCTTGATCGCGACCGGCAGCCCGCCGAGCAGCGTGTCGCGCAAATCCTGCTTCGCCGCCACCGCGCGGGCGCGCTCGAAGCACAGCGTCGGCAATGCGTTGGTGTCGTCGTCGACCTCGGCGATCCGTGACTCGAGCGCGACCAGCGCGTCGAGCGGGGAGATCTCACCGCCGCGCAGCAGCGCGACGACTTCGACCGCGTTTTTGTCAATCAGCTCGTGCATGCGTCGGCATAGGTCTCGCGCAAGACGTTCTTCTGCACCTTGCCCATCGCGTTGCGCGGCAACGCATCGACGAAGAACACGCGGCGCGGCTGCTTGAAGCGCGCGAGCTTGTCGCGCAGCGCGCCGATCACCGCGGCCTCGTCGAGCGTGGCACCGTCGGCGAGCACGACCGCGGCGGCAACTGCCTCGCCGAGGTCCGGGTGCGGCACGCCGAAGGCGGCCGATTCGACGACGCCGGCGAGCGCGTCGATTTCGGTCTCGATCTGTTTCGGGTAGATGTTGTAGCCGCCCGAGATCACGAGGTCCTTGTCGCGGCCGAGAATATTCAGGTAGCCATCGTCATCGAAGCGGCCGAGATCACCGGTGACGAAGAAACCGTCGCCACGCATTTCCTCGGCGGTCTTCTCCGGCTTGCGCCAGTAACCCTGGAACACGTTCGGCCCGCGCACCTCGATCATGCCGATCTCGCCCGGCTCGACCTCGCCGCCGCCGTCCGGATCGGTAATCCGGATCTCGACGCCCGGCAGCGGAAACCCGACGGTGCCGGCGCGGCGCTCGCCGTCGTAGGGGTTCGACGTGTTCATGTTGGTCTCGGTCATGCCGTAGCGCTCGAGAATGCGGTGGCCGGTGCGCTGCTCGAACTGCACGTGGGTTTCGGCCAGCAGCGGCGCGCTGCCGGAGACGAACAGGCGCATGTGCGCGACCAGCTCGCGGTCGAAACGGTCGTCGGCGAGCAGCCGCGTGTAGAAGGTCGGCACCCCCATCAGCGCGGTCGCATTCGGTAACTGCTCGAGCATCAGCTCGAGATCGAAGCGGCGCAGGAAAATCATCTGCCCGCCGACGCGCAGCATGATGTTGGTCGCGACGAACAGGCCGTGGGTATGAAAAATCGGCAACGCGTGCAGCAGCACGTCGTTTTCGTCGAAGCGCCAGTATTCGGCAAGCGTCAGCGTGTTCGACAGCAGGTTGTCATGGCTCAGCATCGCGCCCTTCGACAGGCCGGTCGTGCCCGAGGTGTACAGGATCGCGGCGAGATCGTCGCGTTCGCGGCCGACGTTGTCGAAGGCTTTCGGCAAATCGCGCGCCGCATCGGCGAGGCTGCCGTTAGCGTCGGCGTCGAGCGTCATTCGCGGCGTCGCGACGTCGGCGAACTCGGCCTCGCGCGACGGTTCGCAAACGAACAGCCGCGGTTCGGCATCGTCGAGGAAATAATCGACCTCTGCGCGTGGATAGGCCGTGTTGAGCGGCAGGAATACGCCGCCGGCGCGCACCGTCGCGAGATAGAGCGCGATCGCGTCGACCGACTTGTCGACCTGCACCGCGACCCGGTCGCCGGGTTCGACGCCGCGGTCGCGCAGCAGGTTGGCGTACTGGCCGCTGCGCGCGATCAGTTCGGCGCAAGTCCAGTCGCGCCCGCCCGGCACGCGCATCAGCGTACGCGCGTCGTCTTCGCGCTCGCCGAGCAAACCGCCATAGAGCCAGTTCGCCGCCATCAGATCACCGGCACCGGTTTGCGGCGCAGGCCGGAGAGCGCGTTGCCGGCGAGCGCCAGCAGCAGGATCGCGCCACCGCCGAGGGTTGCCGCGCTGACCGCTTCTCCGAGCAGCCACCAGACCCACAGCGGCGCCAGCACCACCTCGGTCAGCGACAGTAACGCGAGTTCGGCGGCCGGCACGACCCTCGATCCGAGCGTGAACACCGCGAGACCGGCGCCGACCTGGAACACGCCGAGCGCGACGGCGATCGCGATGTCGCGCGGCGGCACGTCGAATCCGTATCCCGCCAGCGCCGACACGCTCGCGCCGACGATGAGCGCAAACACCCCGGCAAGAAAAACGGCCGGGAACATGTCCTCGAGCCGGCCCGCGCGCAACGCGATCGTGAACACGGCGAAGCCGCAGGCCGACAGCAGCGCGCTGACATTACCGGCGAGGCGCCCGGCGGCGATGCCGTTGGCGACCATGATGCCGATGCCGAAGACGGCAAAAGCCATCGCAATCCAGGTCGCTCGCCGCACCGACTCGCGCAGCAGAATCCGGCCGAGCGCGGCGGCGACGAAGGGCGCCGCGGCGAACAGGAACATCGCGTTGGCGACGGTCGTGGTCTGGATCGCGTAAATCCCGCCGGCAAAAGCGAACACGAGGCCGATGCCACCCACCACCCCGGCGAGGCCGGCGCGACGAATCGTGTGCAGCGGCTTGCCGTGCGAGCGCAATGAAATCAGCACGAACAGAAATGCCGCCAGCGCGCACGAGCGATAGAACAGGATTTGCCAGACATTGGCCTGCTCGATCAGGCGGATGCCGATGCCCATCGTCGACCAGAGCGCGCCGGCGAGCAGCACGAGGCCGACGCCGGTGGCGTAGCTGATCTCGCGCGCCTCGATTCTGGCTGTCAGGATTTCGGGCATTTTGCTCCCACCGGCCTCGAAATAACGGTCGAGATTAATCGAAGGCAGGCGGATTGCAAAGCGATAGTTGGGCGGCCGCGAAGAGGCGCAGGCGACGGCCGCCGGGACGCACGAACGGAAAGCAGATTTGCGCCGCGGCGGAGAGATGCGTCGAACTTCATTGACGTCGATCAATCGAGGCGTTGTTTTTGCTTCTAGACTGACCCGTAATCCATAACAACCACCAGAGGAAGCATGAAAAAGCAATCAGTCTTGACGACGGCAACAGCCATCTTGATCGCCGCAATGGCGTTGCCGTCCGGGGTAGCGGCGAAGGAGCGGATCGTGTTCAGCGGCGGGCCCGCGGGCGGTACCTTTCAGGTCGTCGCCAACGCGATGCAAGTCTACAAGCCGATCAAGGGATCGAAGGATTTTCGGGTTCGAGCCCAGTCCTCGGCGGGTTCGGTCGAAAACCTGCGCAAGGTCAATTCCGGCAAGGCGCAAATGGGTGTGGTCTACTCCGGTCACGTTTTCCTGGGCCGTAACGGCCGGATGAAGAATGACTCGAACAAGTACGAAGACGTCATGGCCGTTGCCTGGCTCTACGGCGCGCCGGCGCAGCTGGTGGTGCGCAAGGATTCGGGAATCACGAGCACCAAAGACCTGGTCGGCAAGAAAGTCGGCGTCGGCAATGCCGGCTCCGGCGCATTCGCCAACTGCGAGCTCTTCTTCACCCATATGGGCATCTGGGACAAGATCGAGCGCAACGCGATGGGGTATAACGACGCCGCGCAAGCCTTCGGCAACAATCAGCTCGATGCTTTCTGGCTGTTTACCGCGTTTCCGAGCGGCGCGGTGATCATGGCCGCGCAAACCAACGACATCGCCCTCGTCAACCTCGGGCAGGATGCCGAAAGCACCGGGTTTTACGATAACTATCCGTATTTTTCCAAGCTGTCGGTGCCCTCCGGTACCTACCGTGGCGTCGACTACGAAAGCCCGTCTTTCCAGGATTCGGCGCTGTGGGTCGCCAACTCCAAGGTTTCCGAGGACACGGTCTACAAGATGCTGTCGCTGATCTACACCGACGCCGGGCTTGCGCACATGAAAGAACAAAAGAAAACGTTTAAAAACATGAGCCTCGAGACCGGCACCCAGGGCGTGGTGACGCCCTGGCATCCGGGCGCGATCAAGTTCTGGAAAGAAAAGGGAATGTTGTAACTCCGGGAGCGGGCGGGACAGGACTGCCTCCGGCCCGGGAACGGCCCGCTTCGGTGCCGGGGCGGCCCCGGCACCCCGATCGGTGATTGATGCGAAGGGGTAACTCGTGCAAGTCGACGAAATGAACAAATTCGAACAGATATTGTTCGATATTCTGGCCCTCGGCCTGGTGTTGTTTTATTCCTATTCGGCGGTCATCGCGCCGGCCGCCACGCAGTACCATCGGGGCATCTATATCGTCGTTACCTACATCCTGGTATTCCTGGTCTATCGCGCCAGGGGACCGGTCGGTCGCTTTCTCGACTACACCCTGATCCTGGCCTCGATCGTCACGCTGGGTTACTGGATCTTCAATTTCGAGGTCATCAACTACCGGGCCGGCGCGGAAACCGAACTCGACAAGTGGATCGCGATGATCGGCGTACTGGTCGGGATCGAAGTTGCGCGGCGCGTGGTCGGCATCGCCTTCGTCATCATCGGCACGATCATGCTGCTGTACGGCGTCTACGGCCACCTCGCCCCGGAGCTGATATCGCACGCCGGCGACACGTTTCCCGATTTGTGCACCAGCATCTTCTACAAGAGCGACGGTGTCTTCGGCATCATGGCCAACGTGCTCGCAACCTACATCATCCTGTTCGTCATCTTTGGCGCTTTTCTCGAAAAGAGCGGGGCGCAGCGATTCTTCATCGATTTTCCGCTGGCCGCGGTGGGCCACAAGATCGGTGGTCCGGGCAAGGTATCGGTTATCGCCAGCGGATTGTTCGGCTCGATTTCGGGCAGCGCCATCGCGAACACGGTATCGACCGGCGCCTTTACCATTCCGATGATGAAAAAGGCCGGCTTCGAGAAGCACGTCGCCGGCGGGATCGAACCGGCCGCGTCTATCGGCGGCATGTTCATGCCGCCGATCATGGGCGCCGGCGGTTTCATCATGGCGGAAATGACCGGCCTGCCCTACTCGCACATCATGCTGGTCGCCATTTTTCCCGCGCTGATGTATTTCTTCAGCGTCTTCATGATGGTTCATTACTACGCCAAGAAGCACAACATCGTCGGCGAGAAAAGCGAGCAAAGCGCGAAAGAAATATTCCGCAAAAACTGGTACTACGTGATGCCGCTGGTGGTGATCACGGTGCTGATGTTGACGGGATATTCCCCCGGTTATTCGGCGATCATCGGCATCGTCACCTGCATTGCGGTCAGCTGGGTCAGGAAGGAGACGCGCATCGACATCAGGGGCTTCGTCGCCGCATCGCGCGCCGGCGCGGAATCGAGCCTGAAAATCGGCGCGACCGTGGGCGTCATCGGCATCATCATCGGCGTGCTGACCTACAGCGGGCTGGTGCTGACCTTTGCCGACATCGTGATCGAGCTGGCCGACGGCAAGCTCTGGCTGACGATTCTGCTGATCGCGCTGGCTTCACTGGTGCTCGGTATGGGCGTGCCGGTGACCGCTGCCTACCTGATCACCGCGGTGGTGGCCGTGCCCGCGCTGACCCATCTCGGGGTCAACGTCATCGCGGCCCACATGATCGTCTACTGGCTGTCGCAGGATTCCAACATCACGCCGCCGGTATGTATCGCGGCCTTCGCTGGCGCCACCATCGCCAAGGCCAACATGTGGGCCACCGCCTGGGTCGCTTTCAAGTTCGCCAAGTTTCTGTACCTGGCGCCCTTCATCTTCGGCTATGTTCCGGCCTTTTCGCTCGATGGCAGCGCCTCGGACATCGCAATCACGTTCGCGCTGGTATTTTTCGCGACCTGGGCTTACAGCTATCTGCTCAGCGGCATCTGGATGGGGCGGTTCAAGAAAAAGGCCGAAATCGCCTGAGCCGCGACTAAACTTCCCGACGGGCTTGCCAGAGCTCCCAGGCCAGGCGCGCACGCACGCCGATGTCGAGCAGCGGTCGCGGCGGCAGCCTGTTCGGCTGGCCGAGGTCGAGCATGTAGCCGATCAGCTCGTTATCGACGCCACAGGCCATGTCGGCCGCGAGCACACCACCGGCGGTGCCCTTGGTGACGCCGATGGCGTTCTGGCAAACCGAGCTGTAGACGTTGTCGGCGAGCCGGCCGAAGCCGGGCGCGCCGTTTTGCGAAAAGCAGATATAGCCGGTCCAGGTGTATTCCATGGCGACGTCCGGCAGCATCGGGAAGCGCTCGTCGAACAGCTTTTTATGGCGCCGGGCAATCTCCTGCAGAAACGCCCCGGTCTCGCGCATCTTCGGGTTGTAGTAGATATTGTTGCGAATCAGGATGCGGTGATCGTTGGTGAAGCGCATCGTGATCGACGCGAACGCGTTGGCCGGGGTCACGCCCCAGTTGTCATCGCAACCGAGCGCGTCGCGCTCGGCCGGCGTCAGCCGCCGCGTAAGGCTCGCGTTGGCGGCGAATGGCAGCAGCTGGCGGATGTAGTAACCGAAATGCTCGGCGAAGGCATTGACGCCGAGAATCATTTGCCCACCGCGAACTTTGCCACCGGGTGTCGTCAGGCGAATCTCGCGGCCGGTCTCGAGGTCGGTCACCGGCGTGTTTTCGTACAGCGTGACGTTCTCCGGCAGCGAATCGGCCAGACCACGCGTCAGCGCCGCCGGGTTCAGCAGGCGGCAGCCCGGGGTGTAGACCGCGGCCTTGAAATGCGCCGTGCCGAGACGCCGGTCGAGGTCGGGCTTGTCGATCCAGGTGTAGGGCTCGCCGAGCGCCTCGAGCTCGCGCGCGAACGGTTCGAGGAAGTCGCGCACGCCCTGGTCCGACACCGCGGTCTGGTACTTGCCCGGTTGCGTCCAGTCGCAGTCGATGTGGTGACGCGCAATCTGGGTCTCGTGATAATCGATCGCGAAGCGCGCCAGCGCCATGTAACGGTGCGAGCCCTCGAGCTCGTCCTTCGAGCTGCCGACGACATGCGGCAGGTCGATCGCGAATCCCGAGTTGCGCCCCGACGCGTTCTCGCCGACCTCGCCGGCCTCGATCAGCGCAATCCTGTCGTCCGGCCGGTTCTCGGCGAGACGCCGCGCCGCGGCGAGCCCGGCATAGCCGGCGCCGACGACGATCCAGTCGACGTCGATATCGGCGGCGAGCGACGGCTTCGGCGCGCGCGGCGGCAGGATCCGGCTCCAGCCGTTGGAATTGTCGTTGACCGGCAGCTGCGTTACCGGGCGCGCGCTCATGCCCGCTCGGCCCAGTCTGCCGGATGGATCGCGAAATGCACCAGCGCCGCTTCGGCCTCGTAGACCAGCTCGGTGCCCGCCGGCAGCCAGATGCAGTCGCGCGGCCGCAGTTCGTGGACCTCGCCACCCGCGTGCACGCGCAGTACACCGTCGAACACAGTCAATACCTCGTCGTATTTGATCGTCCACGGAATCCGCGCATTGGTCAGCCGACCCCAGCCGACGCCGAGCTCGGTCCCGTCGTCGCTGCCGCAGACGCCGGCAACCTCTGCCATCTCGCCGTACTCGAAGCGCGGCGCGAATTCGAGCGCGTCGAACGCGACCACGCGCAGTGTTGACCTGGGGTTGTTCATATTTGCCTTGCATCCTCCAAACAGGGGTGTATATTTGACCATACATAACTGTATGGATCAATTCCTTGTCGGACGCGGAACTCCTGCAAACGGTCGCCGAGCGCGGCGCCGCGGACACCGAGCGCAAGCAGCTGCAGCGCGTCGACTGGCTGCACCGCGCGCTTGAAATTTTCGTGGCCGAGGGCATCGACGCGGTGCGCATCACTCGTCTCGCCGACGAGCTCGGCGTCACCCGCGGCAGCTTCTACTGGCATTTTGCCAACCGCGAGGAACTGATCGACGCGCTGGTCGAGTTCTGGCAAGGTAAGAACACGCCGGCGATCGCCGCCGCGGTCGCCGCCGCGCGCAGCCTCGCCGGCGGCATCTTCAGATTTTTCGAGATCTATCTGGACGGCACGAGCTTCGATCCGCGGCTCGATCTCGCGATCCGTGAATGGTCGCGGCGCTCGGCGCGGATTCGCGCACTGCTCGACCGCGAAGACGACGCGCGCATCGAGGCGTTACGCGCGTTCTTCACCCGCTTCGGCTTCCCGATGCCGGCCGCGCTGGTTCGCGCGCGCGTGCTCTACTTCGCGCAGATCGGCTTCTACGCGCTCGAGGTGCATGAACCGCTCGCGACCCGGCTAGGCTATACCGAGGCCTATTTCGAATGCTTTACCGGCCAGCGGGTGCGGCCGGCCGAAGCCGAGCAGTTCCGGCAGTACATACTCGATACCTACGGAGACCGGCTGCAATGAGCCGCCGGCGCAAGAGCCGACGTCATCACGGCATTGCCGACACGAGCCATCGGCGCGCGGTCGACTATCGCCGCCTGAAGAATCCGCTGCTGCGCCAACCGGCGTTTACCGACGACCGCGTCGAGGCGATTCACGACGCCGCGTTGCGCGTCGTCGAGGAGCTCGGCATCCGCGTGCTCAACGACGAGGCGCGCGCCCTCTTCCGCGATGCCGGCGCCGCGGTCGACGAAGCCACGCAAATGGTTCGCGTCGACCGCGGTCTCGTCGCCGAAGCGCTCGCCAGCGCGCCCGGCGAATTCACGCTGCGCGGCGCCGCGCCCGAGTTCGACGTGACCCTCGGCGGCGACCACATCGCCTTTGTCTCGGTCGGCGGCGCGCCGCACGTGGCCGACCTCGACCGTGGCAAGCGCCCGGGTACGCTCGAAGACACGCGCAATATCATCCGCCTGAGCGAGCATTTCGACGTGATTCACCTGCAGTCGCCGAACGTCGAGCCGCAGGACGTACCGGTGCACCTGCGCCACTACGCGACGACCGAAAGCCAGGTCACGCTCAGCCGCAAACCGCCTTTCATCTTTTCGCGCGGCAGCGCGCAGGTTGCCGACGCGTTCGCGATGATGCGTATCGCGCGCGGCCTCGACGAATCCGAATTCGAAACCCGGCCATGCTGCTACACGGTCATCAACACCAACTCGCCGCGTCAGCTCGACGTGCCGATGTGCCAGGGCATCATCGATTTCGCCCGCGCCGGGCAAATGTCGGTGATCACGCCATTCACGCTGGCCGGCGCGATGGCGCCGGTGACGATGCCCGGCGCGCTGGTGCTGCAGCACGCCGAGGCGCTCGCCGGGATTACGCTGGCACAGATCGTGCGCCCCGGGGCGCCGGTCATGTACGGTTCATTCACGTCCAACGTCGACATGAAATCGGGCTCGCCGGCCTTCGGTACGCCCGAGTTCGTGCGCGCCGCCTTCGGCGCCGGTCAGCTCGCGCGTCATATCGGCCTGCCGTGGCGCGGCTCGGCCGCGACCGCGTCGAACGCGCCCGACGAACAGGCGGTTTACGAATTCCTGATGTCGGCCTGGGGCAGCGTGCTCGGCGGCGTGCACCTGATGATCCACGCCGCCGGCTGGCTCGAGGGCGGGCTGACCGGCTCGCTGGAAAAATTCATTCTCGACGTCGAGATGCTGCAGACGTTTGCCGAGATCTTCGTGCCGCTCGCCGCCGACGACGCCGAGCTCGCCTTCGACGCGATCGCGAGCGTCGACCCGGGCGGGCACTTCTTCGGTTGCGAGCACACGATGCAGCGCTACCAGACGGCGTTCTACGAACCGCTGGTTTCCGACTGGAGCAATTTCGGCCAGTGGACCGAGAACGGCGGCCTGACCGCGACGCAGCGCGCCAACGGCATCTGGAAACGAATACTGCGGGAGTTCGAAGCGCCGCCGCTCGATTCGGCGCGGCGCGAGGCGCTCGACGCCTTCATCGAGCGACGCAGCGCCGAGGGCGGCGCACCGGTCGACTAGCCGGCGCCCTCAGGCGTGCGGCGAGCGCGAGCTGATCGCGGTGCGCAGCAGCGCAAACGGCGCGCGCGAGACGTGCGGCATCGGTGCCATCCGGAAACGCGGGCCGTCGCCGTCGGCGAGCGCGCGCTCGGGGACCAGCTTGAAGAAGGCGGTGCTCTCGTGCTGCAGATCGGCACGGTAATCGCGCGGATCGGTTCGCACCCAGAGTTCGATTTCGAGTAACAACGGCCGGCCCTCGGCGAACGCCCGCGCGGCAAAAGCCTCGACCTCGGCGACCGTATCGATCGGGTGGTACTCGCCCTCGTAGGCGACGCCGGTCACGGTCTTGACGTCGAGCAGGTACGGGATCGCGAAACCGCCGTTGACGAAGACGGTCTTTTGCGTGCTCGCGATGTGCGCGCGATGCGCCGGCCCCATGCTGTGTACGCGGGTAATGACCGGTTGCTTGAACTTGTTGCGGTCGTCTTCCTTGTCGGCCCACATTTCGAGCGTCATGCCGAGATAACCCTCGTAACGATCGGCCGACGGCACCGAGTTGGCCTTCCAGCCCTCGCCGAGGACGATCTCGACGCGGCGTTGCTCGCCGGCGCGAATGACGTCGAGCGCGAGCGTTTCGCCGACCTTGTGCTGGCCGATCATGCGAGTTGCCTGCTTGCGGTCCTCGACGCCCTGGCCGTTGATCCGGTAGATGACGTCGTGCGCCTCGAGTTTGCCGGCGCTCGGACCCGCTTCGGGCGTGTCGGTAATGATCAGCGCGGCGAGCCCGTCCGGCACGTGGAAAACCTCGGCCTCGTCGGCCGACAGCGACGCGACGACGTCGCCGAATCCGGCATCGCCCCAGCTCGGCGGGCCCTCGCGCAGTTCGGCGACGACGCTGCGCACGAGGTTGATCGGCACCGCAAATCCGACGCCGGTGTTGGTGCCGTAGCGGGTGGTCTCGATCGCGGTATTCATGCCAATGACGTTGCCTTCGCGATCGAACAGCGCGCCACCGGAATTGCCCGGGTTGATCGCGGCGTCGGTTTGCAGGTACGGCAGCGGTGCGTCGCGGTAACGCTGGGTATGGGAAATGATGCCGCGACTGATCGAATCCGGGTTACGGCCGAGCGGGTTGCCGACGGCGAAGGTTTCGTCGCCCGGCTGCACCAGGTCGGAGTTGCCGAGGCGCGCCTGCGGCAGGCCCTCGCAATGTTCGAGCTTGAGGATCGCGACGTCGGTGCGCGGCGTCGAATTGACCACGGTGGCGGGGATACCGCCGGCGCGGTTCCAGCCCTTCGGAAAGACTTCGATCAGCGCGGCGTCGGCGATTACGTGATGATTGGTCCAGACTTCGCAGCTCTGGCGCGATACCAGGAATCCCGATCCGTTGCCGGTTTCCCAGACCGAGTCGCCGAACTTGTCGACGGTTACGTGGGACAGGGTTCGGATCGAGACCGACACGTCGAGCATGCGGTCGGTGTCGACCTGGTTGTAACGTTCGAGGGCATAGATTCCGAGCGGGACCAGGCTGGCAATCAATCCCAGCACGGCCAGTCGCCACAAAATCGTACTCTTCCGGTTCATGCGTCACCTCATCGAGTTCGGTGATGCCTCCGTGGTTACAGTCTTATATAGACCAATTAGCAAGTTTTACGCCAGCAATCGCCAACTTGATCACGTTGTCGGCATTTGGTGTCGAAAATGTAGAATAGTTAACATTTTGGCCCCGCGGGGGAAATTTTGCCGGGATCGGCCCGGATCGCCGCACGCGTCGGGAAAACGGCAAAATGCCCCCGTTTGCCGGCAGCGGCGGCGGAAATTTGCGGGTCAGTCACTCGCAGCGCCGCCTGGCGCTCAATGCAGGCGGTATTTGACGACGCGATCGTTGCCGGAGTCCGACAGCCACAGTTCCTCGCCGCGCACCTCGACACCTTCCGGGGTACGGAACTTGCCGATGCCCCGACCCGGCTTGCCGTCTCCCAGCACATGGCGCAATTCACGGTCGGGCCCGATGAACTTGACGACGTGGTTGTTCTTGTCGGCCGCGATCAACACGCCGTCGGCGGTCAGATCGAGGTAGCGCACGCCGCTGAAGCCGTATTTCGGACCGCCGAGTTCCTCGAGCATTTCGAGTTTCGGCGAAAGCAACAGCAGCCGGTCGTTGCCGGCGTCGGCGAGCCAGAGGTTGACGCCGTCGTGCGCGAGCTCGACGTCATGCGGCGAGCGCAGGCCGCCGAGCTCGGCCACGACCCGTCCGCGGTCGTAGGCGACGAGATTGCCCGACCAGGCGCCGGCGACGTAAACCTGACCGTTCGGATGCACGAGCACGCCCTCGGGGCCGCGGATCCGCTCGCGCAGCTCGCCGACCAGCCGCGCGTCGAAGCCGTCCAGTTCGTAAATCGTCACGCGGTTGTTGTGGGTGTCGGCGACGTAAACGCGACCGTCGGCGTCGAAATCGACATCGTGGGTTCCCGACTGGTGGTCGGATCCGAACGCGGCGACGAGGTCGAGGGTATCCGGGTCCAGGATCGCGACGCGATTGTTACCGACGTCGGAGACGAACAGGTATCTGCCGTCCGGTGACAGCTTGACATCGTGGGGATTCTCGAGCGGCGTTTCGCTCGCCGTAATAAACGTGAGGCGGGGATTCTCGGCACTCGCGGCGATCGGCAGCAGCAGGATCGCCGTCAACGACAGGACGGAAAGGCGGGGCATTACGGCAAGTCTCCGGACCGCGTATCGGGATCGCCGATGATATCAAAAAGTGGGCGGTCGGCGGCATCGGGCGGTTCGCGGCGTCGACGTCGAGTCCCGTGGGCGCCGGTGGCGACCGCGGCGGCATCGGCAAACCGGCAGCGCACCCGATCGACCGGGAAACTGGCCTCGTTTCCGATTGCGGACAACCGGCCCTGCTCAGGGCAGAGGCAGGCGGTACAGCGAGCCGAACCCGTCGAGCCGGTCGTCGATGCCGGCGAGACGCAGCGCGTGCCAGGCCATCGCGTGGTTCGACGAGGTCAGCGGCAGCCCGAGCTCGGCCTCGAGACCGGCGCAGGCATCGAGCAGGCGCACCGAGGTGCACGACACGAAGATCGCGTCGACCGCGGCATGGCGGCGCAATTCGCGCACGCCGCGGGCAATCGATTCGGGCGGGATGCGCGAGACGACGGTGTCGCGCTCGCAGTTGAAGGAGCCGAACACCGGCACCGCGTAACCGCGCGCGGTGATGTAATCGGCGACGATGCGGTTGACGTTGGCCGAATAAGGTGTCAGCACGCCGATGCGGCGCGCGCCGAAGGCATCGAAAGCGGCGAAGGCCGCGGTGATCGGCGTCGTGCCCGCGGCCTCGGGCTGGGCCGCGCGCAAATTGGCGAGCACCCGCTCCTCGCCGATCGCCATCGACGCCGAGGTGCAACCGTAGGCGATCACGTCGAGCGGCGTGTCCGGCGTGATCAGGCGCGCGCTGTCGACGATGCGCGGCTCCATCGCGCGCAGCGATTGTGGCGTGACCAGGTCGTCGTTGGCGATGCGGCTATGGTAGAGCGCGACGCCGTCGAGCGTCTCGAACACGCGCCGCCATTCGGCCTCGATCGTATAGTCGGTCGCGAGCACGACCAGTCCGATCGCGGCGCGCGCGGCAAGCCCGGCGTCGGTATCGTAGTCGAGGTGCTCGATCAGCAGCGTGTCGTCGGTTGCTTTGCCGGCGGGCTCGCTCATAATGCGTACCTCTCGCGCAGTGAAACGTCACTTTAGCATGGATCGGGCATATTGGGTCGGCCGGGCGATCGCGCTCGGCGCAGCGGTTTTCTACGGCTTCAACACGACGCTGTCGAAGCTCGCCTACGATACCGGCACGACGCCGGTATCGCTGACCTTCGTGCGCTTCGCGCTGTCGGCGGCGCTGCTCGCGCTGCTGCTGCCATTGCTCGGCAAATCGTGGCGCATCCGCGTCGCGCCGCTGGTATTCGCGGCCTGCGTACTCGGCATGGTGATGACGTCGATCGGACACCTCGGCGCGGTCAAGTTCATCCCGGTCAGCCTGTCGGCCATCATCTTCTATACCTTCCCGCTGCTGGTGATCGCGTGGAAACGACTCGCGCAGCGCTCGCCGGTCGCGCGCCGCGAACTGGCCGCTTTCGTGCTCGCCTTTGCCGGCATCGGTATCGCGCTCGGCCCCGAGTTTCACGACCTCGACCCGGTCGGCATCGCGCTCGCCGCCTGCGGTGCCTGCGGCGCGACGTTGTTCATCCTGAGCTACGAGCGTTTCCCGCCGCAAACCGATGCCTACGCCGGCACGTTGTGGATCATGATCGCATCGGTCATGCTGTCGCTTACCGCGCTGCCGTTCGGCTTCGACCTCGTGCCGCCGGCGCAGCCGGTCGGCTGGTTTTACCTGGTCGCGGTGACGCTGACCTCGGTCGTTGCCTTCGTGCTGTCGCTGCAGGCGATCCCGCGCATCGGCGGCGGCGTGTTCGCGCTGTTCATGAATTTCGAGCCGGTCGTGATTTTCGTCCTCGCGTGGCTGGTCCTCGCCGAGACGATGACGCCGGAACGACTGACCGGCATCGGCCTGATCGTGTTCGCGCTGATGCTCAGCCACTGGCGTCTGCCGCGACGGCGCGATGCCTACGCCGATGCCCCCTGACGGATTGCGCCGCGCGGTGCCACCGGCCGGCATCGGCGGCAGCTTGGCGCGAGCCGCGGATATCTGATTTAATCGCCCGATGGCAAGCCAGGCAGGTACGATCGAACAGGCGGTTACGGCGTTTTACGTCATCGCCCGCGAACCCGGCGCGGAAAACCCGGCGATTCCGACCTGGGCCTGCCGCGGCGACAATCCGGCGGCGCTCGCCGCCGCGCCGCCGCTTGCGGTCGAGCGCCGCGACGTCGCCGGCGTGCCGGGCGCATTTCAGCTCCACGGCGTGCTCGCCGCGGACGAATGCGCGCGCCTCGTCGAACTCGCGGAGCGGCTGGGTTATCTCGAAGACGCGGCCGTCACCCTGCCCCGCTCGATCCGCCACAACGACAACTTCACCTGGGTCGCCGACGATCGCAGTAACGAGATCGTCTGGCAACGCTGTCAGGCGCTAATTGCCGACCCGCACCCGTATAACCGCGGCAAGGCGCCGTGCGGACTCAATGCGCGCTACCGGTTTTACCGCTACCGGGAAGGCGACTATTTCGCACCCCACACCGACGGCTCGTGGCCCGGCTCGCGGGTGATCGACGGGCGCCTCGAGACCGACGCCTTCGGCGACCGCTACAGCCAGTTCAGTTTCCTGCTGTTTCTGAGCGACGGTTACGAAGGCGGCGAGACGCGCTTTTTCGTCGACCCGGACGACCCGAACCGACCCGCGCGACAGGCCGACGGCGCCGTCGCGATCGACGTGCGCACGCCCATCGGCGGCGCGCTATGCTTCCCGCACGGCACTCACCCGCTGCACTGCGTGCACGCGTCGCAACCGGTGGTCTCCGGCAGCAAGCACATCATCCGCAGCGATATCCTGTTCGAGCTGTAGATGAGCGATTTTCCGCACCTGCTGTCGCCCCTCGAACTCGGCCGCATCGAGATTCGCAACCGGGTGCTGGTATCGGCGCATGTCCCCGGTTTCGCGGTTGCCAACAAGCCCGGTGACCGCTACATCGCCTACCACGAGAATTACGCGAAAAACGGCGTCGGCCTGCAGATCACCGGCGGTACGCCGGTGCACGAATCCGGCCTGCTCGGCACTGCCGGCGACGGCCTGTGGAATCTCGACGACGGTATCGTCCCGGGCTACCAGGCACTCGGCGACGCGGTGCACGCGGCCGGCGGGCGGATTCTCGCGCAGCTCGCGCACAGCGCCGGCACCGTGCTGATCAACCAGTCGGGGCGTGCGAGCTGGGCGGCGTCGGCGATCCGCTCCGAGACCACCGGCAACGTATCGCACGCGATGACGCACGCCGAAATCGCCGAGGTCATTGCCGCGTTCGCGGCAGCCGCGGTACGCGTGCGCGAAGGCAGTCTCGACGGCGTCGAAATCCTGGCCGCGTTCGGTTTCCTGCCGCAGGCGTTCCTGTCGCCGTTGACCAATCAGCGCCAGGACGAGTACGGCGGCAGCCTCGACAACCGGTTGCGCTTCACCGAGGAATTACTCGCCGCGGTACGCGCGGCGCTCGGGCCGCACCCGATACTCGGCATTCGTATCCCGGGCGACGAGTTCGAACCCGGCGGGCTGACCCTCGAAGACATGAAAACCGTCGCCCATCGGCTCGCCGCCGGCGGCCTGATCGATTACATCAGCGTAATCGCGCACACCAACGTCACCCATACCGGGCGTTCACGCCACTGGGCGCCGACGCCGGCGCCGCACGGCCTGTTCATTCCGCTGGCCGCGGCGATCCGCGCCGAGGTCGACGTACCGGTGTTCGGCGTCGGCCGCGTGACCACACCGCAGATGGCCGAGCGCATCGTTGCCGATGGCCAGGCCGACATGGTCGGCATGACCCGCGCGCACATCTGCGATCCCGAGCTGGTGGCCAAGATCCAGCGCGGCGAGGCCGACCGGATCCGGCCGTGCGTCGGCGCCAACGCCTGCATCGCCAACCGCTACGCCGGGCGGCCGATCAACTGCGTGCACAATGCCGCCGTCGCGCAACCCGGCGTCGCGCTGGCGCCGGCGCACAAGCGCCGTAAGGTCGCCGTGATCGGTGCCGGCCCGGCTGGCCTCGAAGCGGCGCGGGTCGCCGCCGAACGCGGCCACGACGTCGAGATTTTCGAGGCCCACGACCACGCCGGCGGACAGCTGCCGCTGTGGGCGGCGGCGCCGTCGACCGCCGAGTTTGGCGCGATCGTCGACTGGCGGATGCGCGAGCTCGACCGCCTCGACGTCCCGATCCACTACCACAGGACGATCGCAGCGGACGAGATCGACGCGCTCGGCGCCGACGCGGTGGTGATTGCCGTGGGGTCGCGCGACTACGTGCGCATGCTCGCCGGCAGCTACGCGTTGACGCTGCGCTCGCCACACGCGGTGATCATGAGTCCGCCGCCCGCCGCTCGCGCGCTGGTATTGAACGAGGGTCGCGGCCAGGCCGGGCTGGTCGCCGCCGAAATCCTGCTCGAACGCGGAACCGAGGTCGAGATCGTCACCAGCGACGTTGCCGTCGGCAACGATCTCGATCCGACCGTGCGCAATGCCTGGTATTCCCGTCTCGGCAAGCACGGCTGCGTCTTCAGCGCCGGCCTCGCGGTGGTTTCGGCCGACGAGCACAAGGTATTCCTGCGCAACGTTTTCGATGAGCGCGAGGTCGAGCGCGATGCGATCGATTTGCTGGTCGACTGGCCGGGCTGCCACGCGGTCGACGACTTCGACGAGTCCGAGGCGACGACGACCTGTTACCGCATCGGCGACTGCATCGCACCGCGCACGCTCGAAATCGCGATCGCCGAGGCCCTCGACGCGGGGTCGAGGATCTAGGTCGTGGCCGCGGTCAAGCCGATGAAATACAGCGCGCTCGAAAGATCGGTCGCGTCGATGCGGCAGTCGGCGGCAGCGCACAGGACCGGCTTGCCGCGGTAGGCGATACCGAGGCCGGCGGTCTCGATCATCGGCAGATCGTTGGCGCCGTCGCCGATTGCGCAGGTTGCGGCAAGGTCGAGGCCGAGGGTCGCGGCGCGCTCGCGCAGCAGGCCGGCCTTGCGCGCGGCGTTGACGATCGGATCGCGCAGCTCGCCGCTGAGCTTGCCGTCGACCACGTCGAGCGGGTTGCAGCAGACCTCGTCGAATCCGAGCCGGGCGGCAACCGCCTCGGCGACCGGCGCGAAACCGCCGCTGACGAGAATCGTATGCACGCCGGCGGCACGCGCGCCGGCAATGAGTTCGACCGCGCCAGGATTCGTTTCGACCGCGCGCGCAATCTCGTCGAACACCGCGGCCGGATGCCCGGCCAGCATCGCCATGCGCTCACGCAGCGCGGCGTCGAAATCGAGCTCGCCGCGCATCGCGCGCGCCGTGATCGAGGCGATCCGGTCGCCGAGGCCCAGCTTCGCCGCGACCTCGTCGAGCGTTTCGGCGGCGACGATCGTCATATCCATGTCGCAGATCAACAACCGTATCGGCGGCGTCGCCGCCGGCCGCAGGCAAAGGTCGCAGTCGGCAAGCTCGCGCTCGAGCGCCTGCAGCAGCGACCACGCCGCCGCCGGCACCGTTTCGAGCCCGAGCAGCGCGACCCCGGGCGCGGGTCGCGCCTGCTCGAGCGGCACCGCGCCGCGGCTCATCGCGTCGACCCGCGCGAGCGCCGCGTCGAGATCGCCGCGGGTGCAGACCGTCAGCCGAAACGCGCGCGCCGCGTCGGCACCATCGAGCCAGCGGGGAGGCTTTCGCTGCGGCAATCGCGCCATCAGGCTGCCGGGAAATGCAGGTACTGCGCGTCGTTGATGTTCGGCAGCGACCGCAGGTGCCGCAGATCCTCGGGCGCCAGCTTTTCGTCAATTTCGAGCAGCACGATGGCATCGCCGTCACGGCTGGCGCGACCGAGATGCATGTTGGCGATATTGATGCCACGCTCGGCACAGGTCGTGCCGATATCGCCGATCACGCCCGGCTTGTCGAAATTGGTGATGTAGAGCATGTGCTCGCCGAGCTTGGATTCGAGCGGAACGCCCTTGACGTCGATGACCCGCGGCTGGTTCTGGATCAGCGTGCCGCAAATACTGCGCGAGCGCGACTCGGTCTCGACCTCGACCGTGATCCGGCAGGGGTACTCGTCGCGACCCTCGTTGTGCGCCTCGATAACGTCGATGTTGCGTTCGCGCGCGACCTCGCGCGCGTTGACCGAGTTGACGTAACTCGAATGATGCTCGAGGATCGACTGCACCACCTGCACCGTCAGCGGCGATACGTTGAGCGCGTTGGCGTCGCCGCCATAGGTCACCGTCAGCGACTTGATCGGATCGTGGGTGAGTTGGCCGACGAACGACCCGAGACACTGCGCGAGGCGCAGATAAGGACGCAACTGCTGCGCCTCCTCGGCGCTGATGCTCGGCGCGTTGATCGCATTGTTGATCGCGCCGGTCAGCAGGAAATCGCTGATCTGGTTGGCGATCTGGATCGCGACCTTTTCCTGCGCCTCGACCGTCGACGCGCCGAGGTGCGGCGTGCAGATCACGTTGTCGAGGCCGAACAGCGGGTTCTTGCGCGCCGGCTCGATCTCGAACACGTCGAGCGCGGCGCCCCGCAGGTGCCCGTTTTCGAGCGCCGCGCGCAACGCCAGCTCGTCGACCAGCCCGCCGCGCGCACAGTTGATCAGCATGCTGCCGGCTTTCATCTGGTTGAGCGCACTGGCGCTGATGATGCCCGCGGTCTCCGGCGTTTTCGGCACGTGCAGCGAGACAATGTCGGAAGTGGCGAGCAGCGTTTCGAGATCGACCTTCTGGAGGCCGAG
>JBPEYE010000265.1:0-15217 GCA_052030825.1 Gammaproteobacteria bacterium
GTGCACCAGGGGCTCGAGGTCGTGCGCGGCTGCCGCGGGCTCGATATCATCGGCGGCGACCTCGTCGAGGTCGCGCCGGCCTACGATACCTCGGGCAACACGTCGCTGGTCGCGGCCAACCTGCTGTTCGAGATGCTGTGCGTGTTTCCCGGCGTCGAGTACCGGACCTGACGCGGCGCCGATGAAGGTCAGTGTCTACCAGGGCCCGGGCGCGCCGGGCGACATCGGCGCCAACCTCGCGACGATCGCCGCGCAGGCCGAGCGTGCCGCCGGAGAGGATGCGCGCCTGCTGATCGTGCCGGAAATGTTCCTGTCGGGTTACAACATCGGCCCGGCGGCGATCGCCGAGCGCGCGCAATCCGCCGACGGTGATGCCGCCGCCGCAGTCGCCGACGTCGCCGCGCGCAACGGGCTCGCGATTCTCTACGGCTATCCGGAGCGCGTCGGCGACGCGATCTATAACGCCGCGCAACTGGTCGACCGTGACGGTGCGCGGCTCGCGAATTATCGCAAGACGCACCTGTTCAGCGATATCGACCGCAACGCTTTCAGTCCCGGCGACGACAACGCCATCGTCGCCGAACTCGACGGCTGGCGTATCGGTATCCTGATCTGTTACGACGTCGAGTTTCCCGAGAACGTGCGCCGCCTCGCGCTCGCCGGCGTCGATTTTGTCGCGGTGCCGACCGCGCTGATGTCGCCCTACGATTTCGTCGCGACCCACCTGGTTCCGGCGCGCGCGTTCGAAAACGGCGTCTTCGTCGCCTACGCCAACCGTTGCGGCGGCGAAAACGATCTTGATTACCTCGGCTTGAGCTGCGTTGCCGGGCCCGACGGTCGCGACCTCGCGCGCGCTGCCGCCGGCGAGGCGCTGATTACGGCAACGCTCGAGCGCGCGCTGCTCGATGAGTGGCGCGGCATCAACACCTATCTCGCCGACCGCGAACCCGGGCTCTACGGCGCCCTGGCGCGCGATTGATTCGACAGGAGTCGCCGCGATGACCGCCCCGCATACCTCGATTACCGGCCTCGATCCCGATTCGAAACCGGTCACGATCTTCGGCCCCGATTTTC
The DNA here is from genome assembly GCA_052030825.1 of Gammaproteobacteria bacterium. Classification (GTDB taxonomy): domain Bacteria; phylum Pseudomonadota; class Gammaproteobacteria. The sequence continues at coordinate 1,075 of JBPEYE010000265.1, forward strand.
CGTTCGCCTACGACGACTGGCTCGCGCACCCGGCGGGTCTCGGCAGCGTTCCGGCGGACAAGCACGGCCGCGAGGTCGCGATCGTCGGCGCCGGCATGGCCGGCATCACCGCCGCCTACGAACTGATGAAGATGGGCCTGAAACCGGTGGTCTACGAATCGCGCCGCCTCGGCGGGCGCCTGCACTCGGAACCGTTCAAGGGCGCCGAGGGTATCGTTGCCGAGCTCGGCGGCATGCGCTTCCCGCGCTCATCGACCGCGTTCTATCACTACGTCGACCGCTTCGGCCTCGAAACCCGACCGTTTCCGAACCCGCTCGCGCCGGACACGCCGAGTACCGTCATCGACCTCGAGGGCGAGACGATTTACGTCGAAAAAATGGACGATCTGAGCCCGCACCTGCGCGAGGTCGGGGCGGCCTGGCACGAGGCGCTCGAACAGCACGCGAGCTTCGGCGCGATGCAGAACGCGATTCGCGAGCGTGACGTCGGCGAGATCAAGCGAATCTGGAACGCGCTGATCCCGATCTGGGACGATCGTACCTTCTACGGTTTTATCGCGACGTCGGAATCGTTCCGCCGCCACAGCTTTCGCCATCTCGAGACCTTTGGCCAGGTCGGTTTCGGCACCGGCGGCTGGGACACCGATTTCCCGAACTCGATGCTCGAGATTCTGCGCGTGGTTTACACCAACTGCGACGACGACCAGCATTTCATCCTCGGCGGCGTCGAGCAGGTACCGCGGCGATTGTGGAAAGACACGCCCTCGGGCATGGCGCACTGGCCCGACGGCACGTCGCTGAAGCGCCTGCACCACGGCGCGCCGCGTCCGGGCGCCGCGCGCATCGAGCGCGCGTCGGCCGACAAGATCGCGGTCACCGACGCCTGGGGCGATCGCCGCGAGTTCGACTGCGTGCTGATAACCTGCCAGAGCTGGCTGTTGTCGACCGGTATCCGCACCGACGAGTCGCTGTTCTCGCAGCCGATGTGGATGGCGCTCGATCGCACCCGCTACATGCAGTCGTCGAAAACCTTCGTCATGGTCGACCGGCCGTTCTGGAAAGACAACGACCCGCAGACCGGGCGCGACGTCATGAGCATGACGCTAACCGACCGGCTGACGCGCGGGACTTACCTGTTCGACCTCGGCGACGACCAGCCCGGCGTGATCTGCCTGTCGTACGCGTGGATGAGCGACGCGATGAAAATGCTGCCGCTGCCGGTCGACAAGCGCGTGCAGCTCGCGCTCGACGCGCTGGCGAAGATCTACCCCGGCCTCGATCTGAAATCACACATCATCGGCGACCCGATCACGGTGTCGTGGGAGGACGACCCCAATTTCCTCGGCGCGTTCAAAGGCGCGTTGCCGGGGCATTACCGCTACAACCACCGCATGTATTGCCATTTCATGCAGCGCGACCTACCGGCGGCCGAGCGCGGCATGTTTCTCGCGGGTGACGACATCGGCTGGATTCCCGGGTGGGTCGAGGGCGCGGTGACGACGTCGCTGAACGCGGTCTGGGGGATCATGAACCACCTCGGCGGCACGACGCCGAAGGACAATCCCGGCCCCGGCGACCGCTTCGACGAACTCAAGCCGTTGGAGTTGCCCGACACCTAGATCGCGCGCTGACGAATCGTGCACTTACGGGGACAGACCAAAAATTGCTGAACTGCCCCAAAGCTTGCCCGAGCCCGACGCAATTTTTGCTCTGTCCCCCTTACCGCAGCGAATGCAGCTCCGGCGCCGCGGATCTGATTACCAGCAATCGACGTCAGTGCACGATCGAGTTTCTGCTCAGAGCAATAACTCAGGGGAGGCTTCGAATGAAATCACGCCAAACCAACGCTGCATTCGCTGGCTTCGAGGGGGACAGAGCGAAATTTGCGCGGCGGGTGAGCGATCGTCGAGTCAGTCAGGCAAATTTCGGTCTGTCCCCGATCTTGCACGAACGAGCCTTTAGCCCGGGCGACGGCGACCGCGGCGGCGGGGGGCGCGGCCTTGGGCGCGCTGCTCGCCACTCGCCTGCGCCGCGGCGCCGGCGCTGACCGCGCCGAGTTCGCGCTCGACCTCGGCGAGCGATGGCGCGCTGCCCGCCGGGGTCGCGTCGAGCGCGGCGCGCATCGCGGCGACGTGCGCCGGCGTCGTACCGCAGCAACCGCCGACGATGCGCGCGCCGGCGTCGCGCGCCATCACCGCGTACCGCGCCATGATCTCCGGCGTGCCGTTGTAGCGGATCTCGCCGTCGACGAATTCCGGAATGCCGCAGTTGGCCTTGGCGACGAGAACCGGCGCGTTGCCGTCGGCAAGGCTCGCCCGCATGTTCAGAATCGTCGCCACGACTTCCGATGCGCCGATACCGCAATTGGTGCCGCAGGCATGCACGCCGAGCCGCCCGTGCAGGTGAATCACGTCGGCCGCGCCGACGCCCATCATCGTGCGCCCGTTGGTGTCGAAGCTCATCGTGAACACGACCGGCAGGCCGGTCTCGCGTGCGCCGGCGACCGCGCACTCGACTTCCTCCTGCGACGACATGGTCTCGATCCAGAGCACGTCGGCGCCGCCGGCGGCGAGCGCGCGCGCCTGCTCGGCGAAACCTTCGGTCGCGTCTTCGGGCGCGAGATCACCGAGCGGCGCGAGAATTTCGCCGCTCGGGCCGATCGAACCGGCGACGACAACGTCGCGCCCGCTCGCGTCGATCACTTCGCGCAGGATTGACGCGGCCGACTGGTTGAGTTCGGCAACGCGATCCTGGGCCTTGTGCAGTTTGAGGCGAAAGCGCGTGCCGCCGAAGCTGTTGGTCAGCACCAGATCGGAGCCGGCGTCGATGAACGAGCGGTAATGCTGCGCGATCCGGTCCGGATGGTCGACGTTCCACAACTCCGGCGCGTCGCCGCTTTGCAGGCCGAGCGCGAACAGGTTAGTGCCGGTGGCGCCGTCGGCGAGCGCGCAGGCTTTCGCTTCGAGCATCTGCAGGAACGGGTTGGTCATCAGCGGCAGTAGCGCGGTCCGGCGGCGGGCGAGGCGGGTTTTATGCCACTAACTCGCGCGTTTGACAAGGTTTTACGCGACCCTCCGATCCTTTTCGCCGGCCGGTTCGTAGCCCAGGTTCGGCGCGAGGTTTAGCTCGGCTGCCTGCGCATCCAGGCCTTCGCGGCGGGCGTAATCGGCAACCTGGTCGCGATCGATCTTGCCGACCGCGAAATAGCGCGCATCCGGATGCGAGAAGTACCAGCCGCTGACCGCGGCCGCCGGCCACATTGCGAGCGTTTCGGTCAGTTCGATGCCGGCATTCGAGCCGACATCGAGCAGGTCCCAGATGACGAGTTTTTGCCGGTGGTCCGGGTTCGCCGGATAACCCGGCGCCGGGCGGATGCCGCGATAGCGCTCCTTGATCAGCGCCGCGTTATCGAGATCCTCGTCGGGTGCATAGCCCCAGGCTTCGACGCGCACGTGGCGGTGCAGGTACTCGGCGAAAGCCTCGGCGAGACGGTCGGCCAGCGCCTTCGCAAGCATCGCGCGGTAGACGTCGTGCTCGCGCTCGTAGCCAGCGACCAGTTCGTCGAGGCCGATGCCCGCGGTCACCGCAAACGCGCCGACAGTGTCGGCGACATCGGTCTCGCGCGGTGCGACGAAATCGGCCAGCGCGAGGTTCGGCTGGTCACCGACCGGCAGCGCCTGCTGACGCAGACCGACGATGCGACGGCGCACCTCGGCGCGTGACTCGTCAGTGTAGATTTCGATGTCGTCGTGCTCGACGCTGTTGGCCGGGAACAGCCCGTAAACGCCGTTCGCGCGCACCGCGCCAGACGCAATCCAGTCGCCCAGCATCGCGTCGGCGTCGGCCTTGAGCCGGCGCGCCTCGGCGCCGTATTCGTCGTGCTCGAGGACGCGCGGATACTTCGCCCGCAGGCCCCAGGTCGAAAAGAACGGCGTCCAGTCGATGAAATCGACGAGCTTGTCGAGCGGAAAGTCGGGCAGCCGGTGCACACCGGGCCGCGCCGGCCGCGGCGGCGCGTAGCCGCGCCAGTCGGCTGGGTAGCGATTGGCGCGCGCCGCGTCGAGGCTCAGGAATTCGCGTTGTTCGAGCTTGGCCTGGTAGCGCTCGCGGAAGTGGTCGTAGTCGCGGGTAAGCGCCGTACAGAACGCCTCGCGTCGCGCCGGGTTCAGTAGCTGGTTGACGACGCCGACGCAACGTGACGCGTCGGCGACATAGACCACCGGCGCGGTATAGTGCGGGTCGATCTTGACCGCGGTATGCATCTTCGACGTGGTCGCGCCGCCGATCAGCAGCGGCAGCTCGAAGCCTTGCCGCTGCATCTCCTTCGCGACGTGACTCATTTCCTCGAGCGATGGCGTGATCAGGCCCGAGACGCCGACGATGTCGGCGTTCTCGCGCCTCGCGGTGTCGAGAATCTTCTCGGCCGGCACCATCACGCCGAGATCGATGACCTCGAAGCCGTTGCACTGCAACACGACGCCGACGATGTTCTTGCCGATGTCGTGGACGTCGCCTTTCGCGGTCGCCATCACGATCTTACCGGCGCTCTTGCGTCCGCGCGACTCCGCCTGCATCAGCGGTTCGAGCCAGGCGACGGCTTTCTTCATGACACGCGCGGACTTGACGACCTGGGGCAGGAACATCTTGCCGCTGCCGAACAGGTCGCCGACGATGTTCATGCCGTCCATCAACGGCCCTTCGATAACCTGGAGCGGCGACTCGAGCTCGGCCAGCGCCGCCTCGGTGTCGGCCTCGATGTGGTCGGCAATGCCCTTGACCAGCGCGTGCTTCAGGCGCTCGAACACCGGCCAGTCGCGCCACTCGGCCTGATCGGCCTCGGCGGCGTCGTCGCGCTCGCGAAACTCGTCGGCAATCGCCAGGAGGCGCTCGGTCGCCCCGGCGTCGCGGTTCAACACGACGTCCTCGACGGCCGCTCTCAGGCGTTTGGGTATTTCGTCGTAAATCGCGAGCTGGCCGGCGTTGACGATCGCCATGTCGAGGCCGGCGCGGATCGCGTGGTAGAGGAAGACCGCGTGGATCGCCTCGCGCACCGGGTTGTTGCCGCGAAACGAGAACGAGACGTTCGACAGCCCGCCCGAGACCAGCGCGCCGGGCAGCGTCTGCTTGATCTGTCGCGTCGCCTCGATGAAGGCGATACCGAAATGGTTGTGTTCGGCCATGCCGGTCGCAATCGCGAAAATGTTCGGATCGAAGATAATGTCCTCCGGCTCGAAGCCGATTTCGTCGACGAGGATGCGATAAGCGCGCGCGCAGATTTCGACGCGGCGCTCGACCGTGTCGGCCTGGCCTTCCTCGTCGAAGGCCATGACGACGACCGCGGCGCCGTGGCGCCGGCACAAGCGCGCCTGGTGCTTGAATTCGTCTTCGCCGGCCTTGAGGCTGATCGAATTGACCACCGATTTGCCCTGCACGCACTTGAGGCCGGCCTCGATCACGTCGAAGCGCGACGAGTCGATCATGATCGGCACCCGTGCGATGTCGGGCTCGCCGGCGACAAGGTTCAGGAAATGCCGCATCTCGGCCGCGGCGTCGAGCAGGCCGTCGTCCATGTTGACGTCGATCAGCTGGGCGCCGTTTTCGACCTGCTGGCGGGCGACGCCGAGCGCAGCGTCGTAATCCTGCTCGACAATCAGGCGCTTGAACACCGCCGATCCGGTCACGTTGCTGCGCTCGCCAACGTTGACGAACAGCGAGTCGGCGTCGATCGTGACCGCTTCCAGGCCGGACAGGCGGCAGCCTCGGGCGGCTTCGACCGGCGGCCGCGGCGCAATGCCGTCGATCGCGTCGCGCAGCGCGCGAATGTGTTCGGGCGTCGTGCCGCAGCAGCCACCGACAATATTGACGAGACCGGACTCGGCCCATTCGCGCAGGTGCGCGGCGACGCTTTCCGGCGACTCGTCGTAGCCGCCGAATTCGTTCGGCAGCCCGGCGTTCGGGTGGGCGCTGACCGCGCAATCGGCAATCGCAGCCAGTGCCTCGACGTGCTGGCGCAGCTCGGCCGGGCCGAGCGCGCAATTGAGCCCGATTGCCAAAGGCCGCGCGTGGCGCAGCGAATGCCAGAAAGCCTCGGGCGTCTGCCCCGACAGCGTGCGCCCGGAGGCATCGGTGATGGTCCCCGAAATCATCACCGGCAGGCGCGTCCCGAGCTCGTCGAACAACACCTCGAGCGCATATACCGCGGCGCGCGCATTGAGTGTGTCGAAGATCGTTTCGATCAGCAGCAAGTCGACGCCGCCGGCGATCAGCCCGCGCGCGGCATCGGTGTAGGCCGCGACCAGCTGGTCGAATTCGACGTTGCGCAGGCCCGGGTCGCGCACGTCGGGCGACAGGCTCGCGGTACGGTTGGTCGGTCCGAGCACGCCGGCGACCCAGCGCGGCCGGTCGGGCGTGCGCGCGCTGGCCGCGTCGGCGGCGGCGCGCGCGAGCCGCGCCGAAGCTTGGTTGAGTTCGACGACGATATCTTCGAGGCCGTAGTCGGCGAGCGCGATCGCGGTCGAGTTGAAACTGTTGGTCTCGACGATGTCGGCGCCGGCGTCGAGGTAGGCGGCGTGGATCTCGCCGATGATTTGCGGTTGCGTCAGCGACAACAAATCGTTGTTGCCGCGTTGCGCCGTGGCGGTGTCGGCGAAGCGTTCGCCGCGGTAGTCGTTTTCATCGAGTTGATGGGCCTGGATCATCGTGCCCATCGCGCCGTCGAGCAGCAAGATACGCTCGCGCAGCGCCGCGGTCAGCGAATCGGGGTTATTTTTCATTTGACTTATCCCTTAAACGGATTAACATATAAACATATCTTTATACTTTAGACAATAAAAATTGCAAAATCTCGATACGCTCCTCGTTGGATTGCGCGCCGCCGGCGAACACACGCGCTTGCGCATATTAGCGCTGTGTGCGCGCGGCGAGCTCAGCGTGTCGGAGCTGGTCCAGATCCTCGGCCAGAGCCAGCCACGCGTTTCGCGCCATTTGAAGCTGATGGTCGAAGCCGGGCTGCTCGAGCGTTTGCCCGAGGGCGCGCAGGTTTTTTTCCGACTCGCGGATCACGGCACGGCGTCGCGGCTCGGACGTGCGCTGGTAGAGTTGATTCCGCCCGAGGACATCGGCCTGGCGCGCGACTATTCACGCCTGCAACAGGTGCGCGACGCGCGCGCGCAGAAAGCACAGGATTACTTTCAGGACGTCGCCCGCAGCTGGGATCAGATTCGCTCGATGTATGTCGCGCAGGAAAGGGTGGAACAAACGCTGTTACGAATCGTCGGCGATGCGCCGATCGGCGATCTGCTCGATATCGGTACCGGGACCGGCCGGATACTCGAAATTCTCGCGCCGCGCGTCGAGCGGGGCGTCGGCATCGACCTGAGTAACGGCATGCTGACGGTGGCACGCAGCAATCTCGAGCAAAGCGGCCACGCCAATATCCACGTCCGCAAGGGCGACATGTACCGGTTACCGCTCGAGGACGCGAGTGTCGATCTCGCGGTCCTGCACATGGTCTTGCACTACAGCGACGACCCGCACGAAGTCATTCGCGAGGCCGCGCGGGTGTTGCGTCCGGACGGTCGCCTGCTGGTCGTCGACTTCGCGGCGCATACCGAGGAGCGGCTGCGTGCCGAGTTCAATCATCATCGCCTCGGATTTTCCGATAGCGAGATTCGCCACTGCTTCGACAGCGCCGGTCTCGAAGCGGCCGACGAGTTCGAACAGCTTGTCGGCGATCCGCTCACGGTCCGGTTCTGGCTCGCGCGCCGTGCGCGTAAGGTGCATGCGCTCGAAGCCGTGCGTGCGGGCTGATCAACGATAAGGAGTCACGATGCAACGCGCCCAAACCCTGAAATTTTCCTATGAGTTCTTTCCGCCGCGTTCGTCACGCATGGAACGACGGCTGTGGCGGACGATGGGCCAGCTCGAACGCCTGTCCCCCGAATTTTTTTCGATGACTTACGGTGCGCTCGGCAGTGCCCGCCAGGTTAGCGTCGAGACCGCGTTGGCGATGCACCGTGAATCGCCGGTGGCGGTCGCCGCGCATCTGACCGGCGCCGCTACCGATCGGGGCGAGGTACTCGGCGTTGCGCGGCAATTGCAGGCCGCCGGCGTTCGCCGCATTGTCGCGCTGCGTGGCGACGATAACGCCGACGAGGGCTCGACGCCGCGCGGCTTCCCGTCCGCGGTCGAGCTGGTCGCGGCGCTGCGTCAAATCGACGATTTCGATATCAGCGTCGCCGCCTACCCGGAGCCACATCCGGATTCGCGCGGACGCCGGCAGGACCTCGAGCATCTGCAGCGTAAGTTCGACGCCGGCGCGGCGCGCGCGATTACGCAGTATTTCTTCGAGCCCGACTGTTTTCTACGCCTGCGCGACGATGCCGCCCGGGCCGGAATCAGCGCGCCGATCGTACCGGGTATCTTGCCCGTGCACGACCTCGACAAGGTGCGCGAGTTCAGTCGTCGCTGCGGCGCGAGCGTGCCGAAGCGCTTCGGACCGCTATTCGCGCGCATCGGCGACGACCCGGCGGCGCGTTACCGACTGGCGGTCGAGCTCGCGGTCGAACTCTGCGAAACGCTGCGCCGCGAGGGGGTCGGGCAAATACATTTCTATACCCTCAACCAGAGCGATCTGTGTCTCGATATCAGCCTTGCGCTCGGCGCCAGTCACGCCGCGCGACCGATCGAATCGGCGGCTTGATCGACGCCATCCCGATGCCGGGCTAGTAGGAGCGCTGCACCGCGTAGTCGGCGAGAAACGCGAGCGCGCGGCGGTATTCGCCGGGCGCGATCGCGTCGAGACAGGCGTGCGCCGCGCGCGCATGGGTCTCGGCCTGGGCGAGGGTATAGTCGAGCGCGCCGGTTAAGCGAATGGCGTCCCGAATCGCGTCGAACTCGTCGCTCGAACCCTGCTCGATCGCGTGCCGTATCAAGGCTTGCTGTGCCGCGTTGCCGGTCTCGAGCGCGCGAATCAACGGCAGCGTCGGGTTGCCCTCGGCCAGATCGTCGCCGACGTTCTTGCCGAGCGTCGCGCTGTCGGTGCCGTAATCGAGCGCGTCGTCGACCAGCTGGAACGCGATACCGAGGTGTCGGCCATAGTCCTGCAGCGCGCGCTGTCGCGTTTCGTCGGCATCGCCGAGCATTGCACCGATACGCGCCGCGGCTTCGAACAGGCAGGCGGTCTTGGCGTAAATCACTTCGTGGTAGCGTGCCTCGCCGATATCCGCATCGTTGATATTGAGCAGCTGCATGACTTCGCCCTGGGCAATCGTATTGGTGGTGTCGGCGAGCAAGGCCATGATCGCCATCGAGTCCGCGCGCACCATCATCTGGAAGGCGCGCGAATAGAGGTAATCGCCAACCAGCACCGCCGCCTCGTTGCCCCAGATCGCGCTGGCCGTTCGCTGGCCGCGGCGCATGTCGGAATCGTCGACGACGTCGTCGTGCAACAGCGTCGCGGTGTGAATGAATTCGATCACCGCGGCGAGCAGCGCGTCGTCGTCGCCGCGATAATCGCAGGCGCGCGCGCTGAGCATGACCAGCATCGGCCGCAGACGCTTGCCGCCGGACAGGATGATGTGCTGGGCGAGCTGGTTGATCAGCGCAACCGGTGAAGCCAGGTTGTCGGTGATGACCTGGTTGACGCGACGCATGTCGGCATCGGTCAGGGCCTTCAGGTCGTCGAGCGTAAATCCGTCGGTCGATATTGCGGCGGCTTGTGGCATAGGTGGGAGTATCGCAAAGAGACCGTCGCTGATCTAGCCTGTTGCGGTCGTCGCCGCGACCGCGACGGCGAGCGCGAGGCGATCGGTTTACAGCGACTGGTAGTAGTCGATCAGGATTTTCGCGACCTCCGGGCGGGAAAACTCGGGCGGTGGCGCAATGCCGCTGGAGAGCATTTCGCGCACCCGGGTGCCGGACAGCAGGATGAAATCCTCCTTGTTGTGATCCGGCGCCTCGCGCATCATCACGACGCGGTTGAGCTTTTTCGACCAGGCGGTGTGATCGGCGCGAAAGATTTCGATCTCGAGCGCATCGGGTGGTACCTCGGTATCGAAAATTTCCTGCGCGTCGAAGGCGCCGTAGTAATCGCCAACGCCGGCGTGGTCGCGGCCGATGATGAAATGCGTTGCCCCCATGTTCTGGCGGAAATAGGCATGCAGCACGGCTTCGCGCGGACCGGCGTAAAGCATGTCGAAGCCGTAGCCGGTAATCATCGCGCTGTTCTCGGGGAAATAGAGCTTCACCATGGTCCGGATCGCGTCGTCGCGCACCTCCGCCGGAATGTCTCCGGGTTTGAGTTTGCCGAGCAGCATGTGGATGACGAGGCCGTCGCAATCGAGCCGCTCCATCGCCATGCGGCACAGCTCCTCGTGCGCGAGGTGCATCGGGTTACGCGTCTGGAACGCGACCACGCGGCGCCAGCCGCGTTGTTCGATTTCGGCGCGAATTTGCACCGCGGTGCGGAAGGTGTCGGGGAAGTCGGTGGCGAAATAGCTGTAGTTCAGCACCTGGATCGGACCGCTGATCGCGATCTGCCCCTGCGCGTTGAATTCGGCGACGCCGGGATGCTCGCGGTCGGTGGTTCGATAAACCTTTTCGGTCATCAGCGCCATCTGTTCGTCGCTGACGGTTTCGATCGCGTCGACCTGCTGGACCGCGATGACCGGGTTGCCGTCGACGTTGGGATCGCGCAACGCGATCCGATCGGCGCCGTCGATCGCGTCGACCGACTCGACGAGGTTGAGAATCGGCACCGGGAAGAAGCGGCCATCGGCGAGGCGCATGCGGTTGCTCGCGCCCAGCGCGTCGTCGAGATTCATGTAGCCGGCCAGCGGCGTGAAATAACCGCCGCCGAGCATGACGGCGTTGGCCGCGGTGGCCGAACTGACGATGATCGACGGCAGGTTTTGCGCCTCGGCCGCGAGCGCGGCGCGCGTTTCGGCGTCGTCGACGAAGCGTGGCATCAGCGCGTCGGCGCCCACGGGTTTGATCATGGCTCGGCTCCCCTCCAGCGGCATTTCAATGTAGCGGCTGCCAAGCGCGTTGGCAATCGATTCTCGTTGGGTGTCGATAGAGCCGATTTATCATTGCCGTGGCGCGGCGCAGCGCGCGAGCACCGCGCGCAGGCGCTCGAGGCGACCGACGATACCGGGATCACCGTCGCCCGTCCCCGGGCGATCGATCTCGATCATCTCGAGTTCGAAGGTTCGCGCGAGCCGCGCCGCGAGCGCGGTCGGTGCCGATTCCTGCGAGAGCAGACATCGCGGCCGCTGCTCGCGCAGCCAGGACTCGATCGACTGCAGGTGCCGGATGCCGGCATGATTGTCGTGACGATCGTGGATCGATGCGATTGTGAGGGCTGCGAATTCGGCGTCGAGATAACCGAGGAAGGCGTGGTCGGTGAGCACCGCGACGCGGTGCGCGTCGAGGTCACGCGCGAGCCGGGCGCGCCACCGCTCGATCTCGCCTTTGAGTTCGGCGGCATTCTCGCGGTAGCGGTCGGCGCGCGGCGGGTCGAGTCGCATCAGCTCGTCGCGAATCAGGTCGACGGCGACGAGCAAGCGCCGCGCGGAGTACCAGATATGGCCGTCGTCGCCGCGCGAGCCGAGTGCGGGTAACAATTCGAGGCGCGCGACCCGCGCCGGCAAGATTTCGGGCAGGCGCGCGAAACCGCTCTCGAAATGGCGGTCGATCCAGATGACCAGGTCGGCCTGTTCGAGACGGCGCAGGTGCGACGGCCGCAAGGCGAAGTGATGCGGCGATGCGCCGCGTTCGATCAGGAGTACCGGTTCGCCGGCGCCGCGCATGATCGCGGCCGCGATTTCGTGCACCGGCGCGATCGAGGTCACGACGCTCGGCGCCGCCGCGAGCGGTGCCGTATACAGGCCGAGCAACAGTAACAGGTGGCGCATCTGGCTGGGGGTCGTAATTCGGAAATGGTACGTTATAATATAACACTATGCCGAGCAAGCCCGACCCCGCCGCGATCGCGTTTCGCGAGCACGACCACCGCCGTTGCCAGCGCGAGCGCCTGTCCGCGGCTGCCAGGCTCTGTGAATCGCAACAGCTGCGTCTGACGAAACGCAGGCGCCAGGTCCTCGAGATCATGCTCGCCAGTCACCAGCCGATGGGTGCCTACGACATTCTCGCCGAACTCAACCGTGGGCCGGGTAACGAAAGACTGGCACCGCCGGTGGTTTACCGCGCCCTCGAATATCTCCTCGCGGCAGGACTGATTCACCGCATCGAGAGCCGCAATGCGTTCATCTTCTGCGCCCATCCGGGTCATCGATCCGGCGCGCAGTTCCTGATCTGCCGCGACTGCGAACGGGTGGCCGAACTCGAGAGCCGCGACGATCGCCTGCTCGCCGCCGCCGGGCGACTCGGCTTTGCGGTCGATCATTCGGTGGTCGAGATTACCGGCGTTTGTGCCGAATGCCAGAAAGATGGAAGTTGAGCCGCTATTGCGCGTCGTCGACGTCAGTTATCGCGTCGGCGAGCGCCTGATCCTCGACCGCGTGAGTTTCGAGTTGCGGCGGGCGCAGATCACGACGATCATCGGTCCCAACGGCGCCGGCAAGTCAACCCTGACGAGCATCGTCAACGGCCTGATCAAGCATCACGACGGTTCCGTCGAGCGTGCGTCCGGACTCCGCATCGGCTACCTGCCGCAACGGGTTTACGTCAATACCTTGATGCCGTTGACGGTCGCGCGGCTGATGCAGCTGACCCGCAGTACCTCGACCGAGGAAGCCCGCGCAGCGCTCGCGCGTACCGAGGTCGAGGCCCTCTACGACCGCCAGGTGCGCTCGCTGTCGGAAGGCGAGCTCAAGCGGGTTTTGCTCGCGCGCACGACGCTCGGTCGGCCCGACCTGCTGGTGCTCGACGAACCCACCTCGGGTGTCGATATCACCGGCGAGGCCCGCATGTACGAACTGATCGGCGAGTTACGCGATGAACTCGACTGCGCGGTGTTACTGGTCTCGCACGACCTGCATCTGGTCATGTCGCGTACCGACCAGGTCCTGTGCCTCAACCAGCACCTGTGCTGTTCCGGGCTGCCCGAATCGGTCAGCCGGCATCCCGAGTATCTGGCCCTGTTCGGCAAACAGGCGGCCGGCGCGATCGCGATTTACGCGCACGAACACGATCACGTGCACGACGTGGCCGCTCATCCCGGGGAGCATTCGCATGGCTGAGTGGCTCGACGATTTCGTCGTTCGCAGTATCCTCGCCGGGCTCATGATGGTCGCGGTTGCCGCGCCGATGGGCTGCCTGATGGTGTGGCAGCGGCTCGCTTTTCTCGGCGATACGCTCGGCCACGCGGCGGTGCTCGGCGTCGGCCTCGGCCTCGTCCTCGAGGTTCGACCGATCTTCGGCGTTTTCGCGGTCGTGCTGCTGATCGTGTTTTCGCTGTACCGGGTGACGAGCCTCAACAACGCGCTGTCCGAAACCACGCTCGCGATCATTTCGCACACCGGGCTCGCGGGCGGCATCATCCTGATCGGCGTGTTTCCGGCGCCGACGGTCAACCTCGAGGCGATCCTGTTCGGCGATCTGCTCGCGACCAGCGGCGCCGACCTCAAGCGCCTGCTGATCTCGTCGCTGGTGCTGCTCGCGTTGCTGCTGATGCACTGGCGCGATTGCGTCGCGGTTTCGGTCAGTCGCGAAATCGCGCAGGCGGAAGGCATCGAGGTACGGCAGGTTCAGTTCCTGATGTTCACGATGATCGCGTTGCTGGTCGCGGTCATGATGAAGGTCATGGGCGTGCTCCTGATCGCGGCGATGCTCGTGATACCGACCTCGAGCGCGCGCCTTTTCAGCCGCAGCCCGGAGCAAATGGTGGCATTGAGCGCGATTTTCGGGCTGGCGGCGCTCGGCGGCGGGCTCGGCGCGTCGTTTCGCTTCGACTGGCAGACCGGCCCGGCCATCGTCGTCAGCGCGACCGCGCTGCTGCTGCTCAGCCTGATTGTGGCACGATTCGCCGGCAATCGCGGCGCCTGACAGCCATTGACGCAAACCGGCCGGACGGCTAGAATGCGCAGCCTTTTTCAGGATTGCTCCGGAGTCACACGATGTACGCGGTCATCGCCACCGGCGGGAAACAGTACAAGGTCGCCAAGGGCGAAACCCTGCGGGT
>JBPEYE010000266.1:0-3168 GCA_052030825.1 Gammaproteobacteria bacterium
GCCTTGTCTTTCGGCTTGATCGCGACCGAGATCACCGGGTCCGGGAACACCATCGGCTCGAGCGTCGCCGGCTGTTTCGGGTCGGCCAGGGTATGGCCGGTCTGCACGTTCTTGAGCCCGACCAGCGCGACGATGTCACCGGCCTCCGCCGAATCGCGCTCGATGCGCTCGTCGGCGTGCATCTCGACGATGCGGCCGATGCGTTCGGTCTTGCCGGTGAAGGTATTGAGTACGGTGTCGCCCTTGCTGATCTTGCCGGAATAGATCCGGGTGAAGGTCAGCGCGCCGAAACGGTCGTCCATGATCTTGAACGCGAGCGCCCGCAGCGGGCGATCCGGATCGACGATCGCAAATTCACCGGTCTCGTTGCCCTCGAGGTCGACCTCGGGTTGCGGCTTGACCTCGGTCGGGTTCGGCAGGTAATCGACGACCGCGTCGAGCACCAGCTGGATTCCCTTGTTCTTGAACGCGCTGCCGCAATAGGTCGGGAAAAAGTCGAGTGCGATCGTCCCCTTGCGAATGCAGCGCTTGATGTCGTCGAGCGACGGCTCCTCGCCCTCGAGATACATCATCAACAGGTCGTCATCCTGCTCGAGCGCGGTTTCGATCAGCTTTTCGCGGTATTCCTCCACCTGCGCCGCCATCTCGGCCGGCGCCTCCTGGATTTCGTACTGGGTCGGGTCGCCGGAATCGTCCCACACCCATGCCTTGCGCGTCAGCAGATCGACGACGCCGACAAAATCGTCCTCGGTGCCGATCGGCAACGTCATGACCAGGGGGTTCGCGCCGAGCACGTCTTCGACCTGCTTGACGACGCGAAAAAAGTCGGCGCCGAGACGATCGAGCTTGTTGACGAAGATGATGCGCGCAACCTCGGAGTCGTTGGCGTAGCGCCAGTTGGTCTCCGATTGCGGCTCGACGCCGCCGGAGCCACAGAATACGCCGACCCCGCCGTCGAGTACCTTGAGCGAACGATAGACTTCGATCGTGAAATCGACGTGCCCGGGGGTGTCGATGATGTTGAGGCGGTGCTGGTTCCACTCGCAGCTGGTCGCGGCCGACTGGATCGTAATACCCCGCTCCTGCTCCTGATCCATAAAGTCGGTCGTCGCGGCGCCATCGTGCACTTCACCAATCTTGTGGATCTTGCCGGTGAGCTTGAGGATGCGCTCGGTGGTCGTGGTTTTACCGGCGTCGACGTGGGCAAAAATGCCAATATTCCGGTAAGTGTCTAGGTTAGCCATGATGGTATCCAGTCAAAAAAAATTCGTGCTCGCGGCGCCCGCCCGGGATGCGCGTCGCGAATCAAATAAGTCGCCCCGTCTTTCTCGTTCGCAAAAGACGCAAACTACCGTAAACTATTGATTTAAAAAGAAATTCGGTGGATCCGAATTGAGCCGGCGCATATTCTAGCACATTCCGCCGAAACTGATAGTAGCCGATGCAAGAAAATCCGCCCGAATTTCGCGCCCCCCCCCGAGGTGGCGGCCGCAAGCGCGATTTTCAAGCCGTCGCTTCGCGGCGCATCGCTACCGGATCGACCGCTTGCCGGTATCGCCGTCACGATGGCGCGACGGCGGCAGGCGTCCGGCGGCGGTTAGCGATGTTTGAACGCGGGCTTGCGCTTTTCGACGAACGCGGCCATGCCCTCTTTCTGATCGTCGAGGGCGAAAGTCGACTTGAACATCTGCCGCTCGCTGCGAATGCCTTGCGCGAGCGGCGTCTCCAGCGCCAGGTCGACCGCGTCCCTGGCCAGTTCGACCACCGGGCGCGAGAACGAGGCGATCCTGGCGGCAGCGTCGAGCGCGGCTTCGAGGTGGGCACCGAGAGGCTCGACCCGCGCCGCGAGTCCGCTCCGTTCCGCCTCGGCGGCATCCATCATGCGCCCGGTCAGGCACAGGTCCATCGCTTTCGACTTGCCGACCAGGCGGGTCAGACGCTGCGACCCGCCAAAACCCGGGATCGTGCCGATCGTGACCTCGGGCTGGCCGAACTTCGCGTTGTCCGCGGCAATGATGAAATCGCACATCATCGCCAGTTCGCAGCCGCCGCCGAGCGCGTAACCGGCGACCGCGGCAATCACCGGCTTGCGGCACTGCGCGATGCTGTCGCAGTGTTTCGTCAGGCCGCCGTCTTCGAGCATGAAGGCATAGCTGGCGTCCTTCATCTCGGCGATATCGGCGCCGGCGGCGAACGCCCTGTCGTTGCCGGTCAGCACGATCGCGCCGGTGTCGGCATCGGCGTCGAGTTCGGCAAAGACCGCGGCCAGTTCCTCCATCAGGCCCAGGCACAGCGCGTTGAGCACGTCCGGCCGGTTGAGGCGCACGAGCGCGACGGCATCCTGGCGCTCGACCTCGAGATATTTCCACTCGCTCATGATTCGATCCCCTCGAACTGTTGGATGATTTGCCGCTCGCGGTCCGGAATCGGCCGGCTCGCGTCGGCGCGGTAGTCGTACCAGACGCAGGTCGCGCGCGCGCTCGCGCGCGGTTGCGCTTCGCCGGGCGCGAAAATCGCCGATTCGAAATCGAAGCTGCGGGTGCCCAGCCGGCTAATGCGGGTGCCGACCTCGAGTGCGGTCGGATGGTGAATCTGGCCGAGAAAGGTCACGTGGATGTCAGCCAGGATCAGGCTGCTTTCAAGACCCGCGCGCGTGTCGATGTCGAGCACCTGGAGCATGTAATCAAGGCGGCCGGTTTCGAAATAACGCACGAACAGCACATTGTTGACGTGACCGAGGCGATCGCAGTCGCCCCAGCGCGTCGGTGATGGCGTAAAGTGCCGGAACGTTTCACGGCGAAAACGTTCGGGGTCGACCCGCTGCGCTTCGACCATCGTTGCTCGCCGGCCGCTCAGAAGGCGTCCGCGTCGATCGCCATCGTGCTCGCCGAACCGGCGCGCACCATCGTCGCCTGCGCCTCGGCGCGCGGCAGGATGCGCTCGGCGAAAAAGATCGCGGTCCTGATTTTGTGCGCGTAAAAGGCATCGGAACTGCCGGCCTCGAGATGGCGGCGCGCGGCGAGCGCGGCGCGCGCGAGCAACCAGGCGCCGGTGACGTTGCCGGCCATCAGCATGAAATCGACGCCCACCGCGCTGCCGAGATCGGGATCGTCGGCGGCCGCGGCGAGATACCACTCGGTGGCCCCGGCAAACGCCTCGAGCGCCGCC
>JBPEYE010000267.1:0-1933 GCA_052030825.1 Gammaproteobacteria bacterium
GTTGGGTTCGACGATCGTCGACAGGAACAGCGGCGCGGTCGCCAGCGGTCCGGGCGCGGCGAAGGCCGACTGGATCGTGGCCAGGCTGAACAGCGCGGTGGTCGCGATGACGGCCGAGGCCTGGTGAAATTTGTGCTTAAACATGGTGTTCGTCCTTAAGTGTCAAAACTAGGGGGCATCTTTGCCGTAATAAGACTGCACGAGCCGCACCGCGTTACCGGTAAGGCCCATTCCGCGTGAAGTCGAACGGTATATCGAAACGATGTCTCCAGTTTGTTGGGTTCCGTAGCCGCCGATGTTGATCGACGCCAGCGCGTTTTGCTGCCGGTCGCCGAGATACTCGATCATGAAGCGCGGCTGCTCCTTGGCGTCGAGGTTGGTGGCGGCGAGGCTCGAGTTGTTGAGCCATTCCAGGCCGTCGTAATAATCCGGGCTGTTGTAGCCCGGGTTTTCGGCGTCGACCGTGTGGAGGCCGGCCGGGGCGTTGTTGAAATCGCCGTTGGAAGTCGAGGCCTCGATGAAATTTTCCGCCGTCGTCAGGCCGACCTCGGCCGCCTGGAACATCAGCCCGGTTTCGCGCTGGTTGCCGGCCATCGTCAGGTCGGTCGTGGTGCGCTGGATCGCGGTCAGGCCGAGCAGGGTCAGCGTGATCAGGATGATCAGGCTGACGATGAGCGCGACGCCGCGTTGTCTGGATGCGGTTGAATACTTCATCATGAGTCCGTTAGCGGTTGCGGAGTGCGACGGTCATCGTGAACGCCTGCCGGATGCGGCGATCGTTCGGGGTGACCTGCACACCGTTGAAGGTATAGGTTTGCGGCGCCTCGGCGACGTTGTCGTCGATCGACTGCAGCAGCAGCATGATTCGCGCCGCGACCACGTCGTCGAAGTCGGGCACGTTGTCCGCGTCCAGGTACTGGTTCGGGAAGCCGTCGCCGTCGCTATCGACGCCGTAGAGCACCTGCAGGTCCTGGACGCCCTCGACCAGTTCCTGCGGGATCGGATTATTGAACTCGTTGCGAATCAGGACCGGGGTGCCCGGGTTGTCGACGCTGTCGGCGATCGAGTAGCTTACCGTCTGCAGCTCGATCACGGTCGCGTCGTTCTGAAACATCTGGCTCTTGGTCGCGCCGAGATTGATTTGGGTCTGCGCCGGGTCGGCGTTATTGATGCCCGTGACCGGCAAAATATCGGCCTCGGCGGCGATCAGCAGATCGTTGGCGCCGCAGCGCCCGACCAGGATGATGTCGCCGGCCTCGAGCGTGCGGATCGGGGTGGTGAACAGTTGCTGAACGCCGGCGGGCTCGAAGGCATTGGTGGCGGTGTCGGCTTCGACGTTGGCCTGGCCCGGCTTGCCGCCGCGGACGATGATCGTGTCCGAGCCGTTCAGTCCGGTGTTGTTGGTGCCCTCGATCGCATCCTCGTTGACGAAATCGTGCCAGTCGGTGTCGTAACCGGGGACATTGAGCGCGTTCAGCGTGTCATTGATGTTGGTGGTATCGTCGGGATCGAAGGCGACGCAGCTCCACTCGTTCGCCAGCCGCAGGTCCTGGCTCATCGTGTCGAGCGCGAAACGGCCGTTCTCCTGGATCTCAGCGATTGCGTTGGTAAATTTGAAACTGGTCTTGTTGCCGAGGTAGACCTGGACGATGCCGCCGAGCAGGAACAGGCTGATCACCAGCGAGACGAGAATCTCGACCAACGATATACCGGCTTGTTTTCGCTTGATCATTGAGTCACCACTATTGAACTACGATTGAATAACAGGTCAGGTCGACTTGCGGATCGCCGCCGCAGGCGGTGCCGGCGGCGCCGGTGCCCTCGTCGTCCCACATGACCGTCACGCGGAGGCCGTCGGGGTCGACGGCCACCATGCCGCGGCCGGCGGGCAGGTTCTCGACGAGGTCGGTCCACTCGGCGGCGTCGGCGGTCA
>JBPEYE010000268.1:0-8767 GCA_052030825.1 Gammaproteobacteria bacterium
ATGCTCGGACGCTACGCGCCCGAGGCCGACGAGGCGCAGCGGCTGGCAATCCGCGCGCAGCATATCGAGCGCTGGAAATCGCCGCGCAGCGACTACCCGATGGACCGCATCGGTTACCTCAAGTGGCGCAAGGACCTGTACAAGATCCAGGGCGCGACCGCGGCGCGGCTGGTGCGCGAGGCCGGTTACGGCGACGCGGTCGCGACGCGGGTCGAGAACGCGGTGGCGAAGAAGAACCTCAAGACCAATCCCGACACGCAACTGCTCGAAGACGTCACCGACCTCGTTTTCATGGAGCACTACATGCTCGAATTCGTCGGCAAGCATCCCGACTACAGCGAGGAAAAATGGCTCGACATCATCCGCAAGACCTGGAACAAGATGTCCGACCGGGCGCAGGCGTTCGTCCTCGCCGACCGTATCGAGTTACCCGAATCGCTGCGCCCGCTGGTGCACAAAGCGGTGGCCGACACGCCGGCGGACGGCACCGGCGACCACGCCTGAACGCAACCGGCGGCCGCCTTTTTAGCCCTCGCGGGCTGTGCTAAATTGCCGTCACTGGTAACCGTCCGAGCACCCTTGACCGACTACCTGACCACCCGCGAGCTCGCCGAACTGCTGCGCATCAAGGAACGCAAGGTTTACGATCTCGCCGCCAACGGCAGCGTTCCATGCACGCGCGCGACCGGCAAGCTGCTGTTCCCGCGCAAGGAAGTCGAGGCCTGGATCGCGAGCAACGCGACCCGGCCCGCGGCGGCGAAAGCGCGACCCGACGTTATCCTCGGCAGCCACGATCCGTTGCTCGACTGGGCGCTGCGCGAATCGCGCTGCGGGTTGGCCAGTTACTTCGACTCGAGTCTCGACGGCCTCGACCGCTTCGAACAGGCCGACGGCATCGCGACCGGCCTGCACCTGTTCGACGCCGGCGCCGACGACTGGAACCGGCCGCTGGTCGAGGCGCGCTTCGCGCGCTCGCCGGTGGTGCTCGTCGAGTGGGCGCGACGCGCGCGCGGCCTGATCGTCGCCGCCGGTCGCGAGGGCGATTATCCCGATATCGCGTCGCTGCGCGGCAAGCAAGTCGTGCCGCGGCAGGCCGAAGCCGGCAGCCAGGTGCTGCTCGAGCACCGGTTGCGCGAACACGCGATCGACACCGCCGAAATCGACTGGACGCGACCGGCACGCAGCGAGGTCGACGCGGTAATCGAAGTCGTCGAGGGCCGCGCCGACGCAACTTTCGGCCTGGCAATGCTCGCGCGCCAGTATCGGCTTGGCTTCGTCGCGCTGATCGACGAGCAATTCGACCTGCTGGTCGAGCGGCGCGCGTGGTTCGAACCGCCGTGGCAAACCCTGCTCGAGTTTTGCCGCTCGCCCGCGTTTCGCGCGCACGCCAAAAGCCTCGCCGGCTACGACGTCGGCGGGCTTTTTCGGATCCGCTACAACAGTCCGGCCTAGTCCGCGTTCGGAAAGAACAGTTGCTGGCCGTCGAGTCGGTAGGCGGCGATCGCATCCTGCCCGCGATTAGACAACAGCCAGTCGACGAAGGCCTGAGCCGGCGCGCGCGCGACCTGCGGGCAGCGCTGCGGATTGACCGCGATCACGCCGTACTGGTTGAACAGCGACCGGTCCCCCTCGAGCAGAATGCGAAAATCGCCCTTGTTCCGGAAGCTGATCCAGGTCGCACGATCGGTCATCGCGTAGGCGCCGCTGCCGACCGCGGTATTCAGCGTTGCGCCCATGCCGGATCCGGTTTCGAGATACCAGCGACCGCTCGCCGCGATCGGGTCGATTCCGGACTCACGCCACAGCGCCATCTCTTTCTGGTGGGTGCCCGAGTTGTCGCCGCGCGAGGCAAACCTGGCCTCGCTGCGGGCAATCGCCTGCAGCGCGCCGAGCGCGGTGGATTGGGCGGCAATACCGGCCGGGTCTTCGGGCGGGCCGACGAACACGAAATCGTTGTACATCAGGTCGAAACGGTGGACGCCGTAGCCGTCGGCGACGAACTGCTCCTCGGCCGATTTCGCGTGCACCAGCAGCACGTCGCCGTCGCAGTTGCGCGCGTTTTTGAGCGCCTGGCCGGTGCCGACCGCGACTACGTGTACGGTGATACCGGTATCGCGCCTGAACTTCGGTAGCAGGAAATCGTATAGCCCGGAGTTCGCGGTCGACGTCGTCGACTGCACCAGAATCGACGGCGTATCGGCCGCGCGCGCCGGTGCGAAGAAGGCCGCCGCGCCGAGGCCGAAGACGGCGGCGAGCAACAATTGGCGAATGGCGGGCATGTCGATGGTTCCCCCGAGGTACGGATTAGATGACGATCTTGCCGGCGATGTAGGCACGGGCCTCGGCGCTTTGCGGCGCGGCGAAAAACGCCGCGGCCGGCTGTTGCTCGACGATGCGGCCGCGGTGCATGAACAGGATTTCATCGCCGAGGCGCCGCGCCTGGCCGAGGTCGTGGGTGACGAGCAGGATCTTGAGGCCGTCGGCGCGCGCCGCCTGCAGGCGGTTCTCGATCGCCAGCGTCGTGCCCGAGTCGAGGCTCGCGCAGGGTTCGTCGAGCAGCAGCACTTCCGGGTCGGTCGCGAGCGCCCGCGCCAGCGCGAGGCGTTGCTGTTCGCCGCCCGACAGCAGCCGCGCCGGCTGGCGACGCTGGCGGTAGAGCCCGGCCTCGCGCAGGATCGTGTCGCGCCGGTTGCGCTGTCCGCCGGCGAGCACGAAATCGATGTTGGCGGCCACCGAGCGGCGCATCAGCACCGGTTTCTGGAACACCATTGCCTGACGCCGGCGAGCGCGGGCATCGAGCGCCTGTCCGCCCCAGCGGATGGTGCCGGCGGTCGGCTCGAGCAGGCCGTGCAGCAGGCGCAGCAGCAGGCTCTTGCCGGCGCCGTTGGGGCCCATGATCACGCTGATACCGGGTTCGTCGATGACAAAACTGACGCGCTCGATCAGGGTCGCGCTACCGGCAGCGAAGCCGAGCGACTCGACCGCGAGCGGCAATAGACCCGGCGTCGCGCAAGCTGCGATCGGTGTGCCCCCCTCAGGCATAGGCGAGGCGTGCCGCGCTCGCGCGCAGGCCGTAAACCGCGGCGTTGACCGACAGCGCGAGCAGTAGCAGGATCATGCCGAGCGCCAGCGCGAGCGGCAGGTCGCCTTTCGACGTCTCCAGCGCGATCGCGGTGGTCATCACGCGGGTCAGGTGATCGATGTTGCCGCCGACGATGATCACCGCACCGACCTCGGCGATCGCCCGGCCGAAGCCGGCGAGAATGACGGTCAGCAGGCTGTAGCGCGAATCCCAGATCAGCGCGCCGATTGCGCGGCGCGTCGAGATGCCCAGCGAGCGAAACTGCTCGTCGTATTCGCGGTGCATGTCTTCGACAACCTGGCGCGTCAGCGCGGCGACGATCGGCGTGACCAGGATCGTCTGCGCGATGATCATCGCCGCCGGCGAGTACAACAGGTTGAGCCAGCCGAGCGGGCCGGCGCGTGAAATCATCATGTAGACGAGCAGACCGACGACCACCGGCGGCAAACCCATCAGCGCATTGAGCAACACCGCAAGTGCCTCGCGGCCGCGAAATCGGGCGACCGCGAGCAGCGCGCCGAGCGGGAATCCGATCAATGCCGATATCAGCACCGCGGAGAGACTCACGCGCAGCGACAGCGCGATGATTTCGAGCAGGTCCGGGTCGAAACCGGCGATCAGCGCGAAGGCCAGACCGAACGCGGCGGAAAAGTCTTGCATGTCGAAACAGGCTTCTATTATGCAAAATTTACCGAATTATCGATAAATATCGTAAATTATGCAATCAAGTGGTACCCGTCCGCGATGAATGGACGCCCGCCGGTCGGCGAGACCGGCAACGCGGGTAAAGTCCGATCCGGACAGCGCGACGGCTAGGCGTCGACCGGCGCGGCAAAGCCGAGCGACTTGTCGACGCGGTTGGCAAGGGGTTCGCCGCGGCGGTAGCGGTGCCAATTGTCGATGAACTGGCCCGCGAGGGTCGTCTGGTAGCCGACGTAGTCGCCCGACATGTGCGGCGACACCAGGCAGTTCGGCGCGCGCCAGAACGGGCTGTCGGGCGGCAGCGGCTCGTCGACGAACACGTCCAGCGCGGCGCCGGCGATCGCGCCCGATCGCAGCGCATCGAGCAACGCCGGCTCGTCGACCAGCGCGCCGCGGCCGACGTTGATGAAGCGCGCCTGCGGAGCCATCGCGGCAAACTCGGCGGCGCCGAACAGCTCGTGCGTGTCAGCGGTCAGCGGCGTCACCAGCACGACGTAATCCGCCAGCGGCAGGCGCGCGTGCAGGTCCACGATTGCATGGATTTTGCCGAGTTCGGCATCGTTGCGCGCGCTGCGCCCGATCGCCTCGACCTGCATCCCGGCGGCTTTCAGCAGCGCCGCGATTTCGCGCCCGATCGAGCCGACGCCGACGATCAGCACGCGCTTGCCGGCGACCATTTCGGTCATCCGGTATTGCCAGTCGGCCTTGCGCTGGAAGTCGAGCGTCTGCGGAAACTGCTTGGCGAAACCAATGATCATGCCGAGCACCCATTCGGCGATCGGCCGGTCGAACACGCCGCGCGCGTTGGTCAGCACGACATCGCTGCTCACCAGTTCCGGAAACATCGCCGCGTCGACGCCGGCGCCGCCCCAGTGGATCCAGCGCAAATCGCGCGCCGCGTCGAAGGCCGCGCGCAGGCTGTCGGCACGGAAATTCCAGCCGAGCAGCACCTCGGCCCGCGGCAACGCAGCGCGCAGTTCGTCGGCATCCGTCGCGAAACGGATTTCGGCATCGTTTTCGATCTCGTCGAGGCGCGGCACGTCGGCGACACGCTCGGCGCCCTGGACCACCAGGATCGGCGTCACGGCGAACCTCCCGGCGACGGCGCGAACAGCGGATGCGTCTTCAGCTCGGCAACGAAATCGTCGAGTCCGCGCGCATCTTCACCCATGTAAGCGAGCGGATCGTCGAGTTCGAGCTCGCGGTCCAGCACGCCGGCGAGCGTCGCATACAGGCAGTAAGCCGCATAGCTGATCTGGTAACCGCCTTCCTGCACCAGCACCAGCCGGCCGTCGCAGCAGTGATCGGCGAGCGCGCGCGCCCCGTGCCCGAGTTCGTGAAAGCCCTGCATCGTCAGCAGCTGGCGGCCATTTGGATCGAACTGGTTGGCGTCCTGGCCGCAGGCGATAAACAGGATTTCGGGCGCGTGCGCGCGGACCGCCGGCGCGACGATCTCGTCGAAGACGCGCGCGTAGGCGATATCGCCCGAGCCGTAAGGCATCGGCAGGTTGAGGTTCCGGCCCCGTCCCGCGGCAGCGCCGGTCTCGTCGAGATTTCCGGTCTGCGGATGCGTCTCGCCCCAGGCGCCATGCGGCATGTGTAGCGAGATCGTCAACACCGCGGGATCCTCGTAGTAGCCCTGTTGCGTGCCGTTGCCGTGGTGCACGTCCCAGTCGATGACCGCGACACGCTCGAGCCCCTGCGCGCGCAAGCGCTCGATGGCAACGCCGATGTTGTTGAAAAAGCAGTAGCCATCGGCCATCGTCGGCTGCGCGTGGTGGCCGGGCGGGCGCACGAGCGCATAGGCGAGCTTGCCGTCGTCGCGAAAGACGTATTCGGCCGCGGCCGCTGCAAGCCCGGCGGCAAGCGTACAGATTTCGAAGCTGCCGGGGCCGAAAATCGTCGTGCTCGAAAACGCGCGGCTGGCGTCGGCCGGGATCGCCGCGAGTTCGTCGACATAGGCCGCGGTGTGAAATCGCTCGAGGTCCTCGCGCGACGCGGCCTCGGCCGAACGCCAGTCGAGCGCGCCGGCGAGCGGACCGTCACGCAGCACCGCGGCCATGTTCTCGAGCCGCTCGCGATTTTCCGGGTGACGCTCGACAATCGGCAGCAACGGCGACGCGGTCGCCTCGAAGAAGCCGTCGCCGGTGGCGTGCGCGAGCACGCGCTCGTCATAGAAGACCGCCAGCCGCCGCGCGGCGTCGGGGTTGCCATGATCGCTCATATCGCTTCTGACACGCTATCGAGAGGCTGATATTCTAGCCGCAATCGACGCAATGCGAAATTTCCGCTGCCCGGCCCGGAGACGAACCATGGGACACAACCGCGACCTCGTGCTCGAACACTGTACCCCCGGGAAGGAACTCGGTTTTTCCGTCGAAGAATTCCGCCAGCGTCTCGATGCGATCCGCGCGCGCATGGCGCAAGACGGCATCGACCTGCTGTGGCTGATGGCGCCCGAGAGTCTTTATTACGTCAGCGGCTATACCTGCGAGTGGTACCAGGCGCAAAGTCCGAAGGCCTGGCCGGCAACGAGCGGCATCGCGATCCACGTCGATCACGACCGGTTCATCCTGTTCGACACGCCGAGCGAACAAGTCATGTGCCGCTTCGTGACCTGCGCCGATGACATCCGGATCTTCCCGATCGAGGAACGCCGCGACGGGATCGCGTTCATCGTCGACGAACTCGTCGCTGACGGCTGGCTCGGCGGCACGGTCGGGCTCGAGTTACACAGTTACCGCCCGAACCCGGCGATCAGCGCGCGCTTTCGCGCCGCGTTCGAGGGCCGCGACTGCAGCGTCGTCGACGGCAGCGACGTGCTGCGCGAGGTCCGCTGGATCAAGTCGCCGCAAGAAATCGAGCATATCGAACAGGCCGCGCGAATCGCCGACGTCGGGCTCGAAGCCGCACGTACCGCGCTTCGCCCGGGCGTGACCGAACTCGATGTCTATGCCGAAATCATCCACGCGATGGCGAAAGCCGGGGGTGAAAATCCGGCAATCACGCTACCGGTGCTGTCCGGGCCGAAAGCCAATACCGGGCATTCGCTGGCAAGCCGCAAAGTGATCGAGGCCGGCGAACAGGTCAACGTCGACGTTTGCGGTGTCTACTGGCGCTATCACGCCAACGCCGCGCGTTCGTTCTACCTCGGCGAACCGCCGACCGACGTACGCGATTTTCACCGGCGATCGGCCGGCGTCTTCGACGTCATCGCCGGCCTGTTGCGACCGGGTTTGAGCGTCGGCGAGCTGGTGCGCGAGGCGCGCCGCTACTACGACGAGGCCGGCATCTGGTCCGACGCCGGCTGGGTCGGCGGCTACGAACTCGGCATCGGTTTCCCGCCCGACTGGGTCGGCAACTTCGTCTATGAAATGTCGCACCAGGACTCCGAGGTCGAGTTCGTGCCCGGCACCTGCGTCAACTTCGAAAGCCAGTTTTTCAGTCCGCGCATGGCCGGGATTACCTACTACATCTGCACGCTGCTATTCAAGGACGACGGCGCGGGTCTGCCGATTCGTTATCCGCGCCGGCTGACGGTGATCGAATAACCGGCGCTATCCCCGCACCCGGTCAGTTACGGGAATTGGCGGTATTCCCGGGTGCTTTCGAAGCCAACCGGTTGAACTCTGCAATCGACGCGATTTCGGCACTGCTGCAAACCGCTCGCCTCCGGTATATTACGGCTCGACCTTCAAGTTCGCGGAATTTCGATGAAGACCAGACAACCACGAATCGATCCCGCCGATCCGGAACAGCTCGAACGGCTGGCGACAACGGTAATGCAGCGCGCGCCGCTCGACGCGCTGTTGCTACTCGAGCGTGAAACCGACGAGTCCATCGCCGCGATTCTCGAGCGCGTCAGACCCGACTTCGCCGTACGCATCCTGTCGCACATGGACCCGAAGCGCGCCGCCAAGCTGTCGCCAAAAATTCACCAGCAGATCGGCGAACAATGGTCGGTCAACCTGGGTTACGACGAAAACAGCATCGGCCGTATCATGGAGCCGCCCGCCGATGCTTTCCCCGGATCGATGACGGTGGCGGAGCTGATCGGTGCGCTGCGTAAATCGGCGATTCGGCGCCAGGTCGTCTATGCCTTCGTCGTCGACGAAGACCACCGGCTGATCGGCCTCGTCGTGCTGCGCGACTTGCTGTTCGCGAACCCGGGCGACCGCCTCGAAGACCTGATGATCACCGATCCGTTTTACTTCGAGGCATCAACCCCACTTGAGGAGACCATGCAGGAGGCGCTGTTACGCCATTACCCGATGTACCCGGTCTGCGACAATCAGCGCCATCTGGTCGGCCAGATTCGCGGTTACGCGCTGTTCGAGCGACGCACCTACGTACTGACCGCGCAGAGCGGCAAGATGGTCGGCGTCGAAAAAGAAGAGCGCGTCGGCACGCCGTGGTTGCGCTGTTTGTTGATGCGCCACCCGTGGCTGCAATTAAACCTGCTGACCGCGTTTCTCGCCGGTGCCGTGGTCGGTTTATTCGAGAATACTATCGCCCAGGTTATCGTGCTCGCGGCCTTCTTGCCGGTACTCGCCGGCCAGTGCGGCAACACCGGCTGCCAGGCGCTCGCCGTGACCCTGCGCAGCATGACGCTGAAGGAGCTGAAATCCGGTATGGAGAAACGCCTGTTCGCCAAGGAGGCATTCCTCGGCGCCGGTAACGGTATGCTCGTCGGCCTGCCCGCCGCGATCGGCATGTACGCCTACGCGGTCATGCAGGGATTCGATACGGCGCTGGTGCTGGCGGCAATCGTATTCCTCGCGATGCTCGGCGCCTGCATCGCCAGCGGGGTCAGCGGTGTCATCGTGCCGCTCGCCTTGCGCCGGCTCGGCGCCGACCCGGTGACCGCGTCGGCGATCATCCTGACGACGCTGACCGATGTCGTCAGCATGGGCCTGTTGCTGCTGCTGGCGACAGTGATTCTGCTGTAAATCGAATCGACTGTCGCCGGCCGGTTACCAGTCC
>JBPEYE010000269.1:0-2391 GCA_052030825.1 Gammaproteobacteria bacterium
GGTCATCGCGCGGGTTCACGACAGCGGCTCCGGGCCGGTCATCAGCACACCCCCGAGGACGTTGCCCTCGAGGACGATGCCGGAATCGGTCAGGCTGTCCTCGATGCGCCATTCGAACGGCGTCATCTCGCCGCTCGACAGGATCAGGATATGCGGTTTCGGCTCGGTTTTCGGCGTCGTATCGACGATCAGATCCTCGATCAACAACACCGATCGCTGGGTTTCGGTTAGCTTGATGCGTCGCAGGAAATTATCGGGCGACTCGAGCCACTCGCCCTCGGCGAATTCGAGCACCAGGAAGCCGTCGTCGCGCACCGAGATCGCGTAATTGCGGTTCTCGAATACCGCCTCCTGGGTCAGCAGGCGGAACATCTTGCCGAGGTCCTTGCCGACGCGCTTGAGATCGCGGGTGTCGTCACCGAGCCCGATCGACAGCTGCAGCATCGACACCGTGATGCCGACGATCGCGACCACGATCAGCAGTTCCCAGAGCGTGAATCCGCGCCGGGAACGCAAGCCTGGCGGTTTCGGCTTACGAATCGAGATTCCAGTTACCGATGTCGGCTGCTTCACCGGATCCTCCGACCTGGGCATCGGCGCCGAGCGAGAATACATCGAACTCTCCGTTGTCGCCCGGGAAACGATACTGATACTCGTTGCCCCAGGGGTCCTTGTTCAGTTTCTTGATGTATCCGCCTTCGCGCCAGTTCTTGGCGTTGTCCCCGGATGGTTTATTGACGAGTGCGTCGAGCCCCTGATCGTTCGAGGGGTAGCTGAAATTGTCGAGCTTGTAGAGTTCGAGCGACGATTCGAGCACGCGGATATCGCTCTTGGCCTTGCTGACGCGGGCATCGTCGACGCGACCGGCGATCTTGGGCGCGATGTAGGCCGCGAGGATCGCGATGATCGCGACCACGACGATGATTTCGAGCAGCGTGAATCCCTTTGATTTACGTGGACTTTTCATGTCTTTCAGATTGCTCCGTTGGGCCGTGTTTCATTGTATACGCCCGCCATCCGAGCGCAATTGCAATCGCCAGCACGAAACCGTACAGGTGCGCGTCGACGATCACGTTCGCGCCGATCAGCTCGCCGGTGTCGAAATTGTAGAAATCGAACTGCTCCATCAGCACCTTGGCGAAGATCGCGAGCACGATCAGCACCGCGACCAGCCGGTCGTGCGGGTAAAGGCTCACTGCGCCGAGGACGCACAGGCCGTAGAGCAGCCCCGAGTGCCCGGCATAATTTTGGATTTCGGGGTTGAAGATCCAGACCAGCAGAGAGATGCCGAGCGCCATGACCAGAGTTTGCACGACCCATCGGCGGATCGACCAGCCGGGCGTGGTCAGGCTTACGATGACGACGAGGCCGAGGCTGTTGAGCAGCCAGTGCATCCAGCCGACGTGAACCCAGTGCGCGGTGACGAGCCGCCAGACCTCGCCCGACGGTATCCAGTCGTGCTCGTAGCGAAAGGTTTCGGGGCCGATCGCCTGCAACGCGGCCATGACCGGGATCACGATCGCGAGGTAGCGCCAGTCGGGCGATGCCTTGATGCGTTGCCACACGAATCACACCAGCTCGTTCATGTCGAAGATCGGCACCAGGATCGACACGACGATGAACAGCACGATGACGCCCATCAGCAGGATCATCGCCGGCTCGAACAGCGCGATGAACATCGCGGTGACGCCGGCGAACTCGGTTTCCTCGGCTTTCGCCGAGCGCTCGAGCATTTCGCCGAGCTTGCCGCTGGCCTCGCCGTTTTGCACCAGCTGCAGCACCAGCGGGCTGAAATAGCCGGTCTTGTCGAGCGCGACCGAGATGTGCTCGCCCTCGCGCACGCGGTCGGCGGCCTTCAAGACCGCGGTCTTGATCGGTTCGCTGTTGATGACCTCGGTCGAGATGTGCATCGAATCGAGGGCCGGCACGCCGCTCGAGACGAGGATGCTCATCGTCCGGGTGAAGCGCGCGGTGTTGGCGAGCTTGACGAGGTAGGCGACGTAGGGCACGCGCAGGAAGAAGCGGTCGCGCGCGCGGCGGAAGCCCGGCAGCTTGACCAGCTGCAGGTAGGCGATCACCGCGAGCACGCTGCCGACGATCAGGTGGACGCCGTAATTCTTGAAGAATTCCGAGATCGCGATCAGCCACTGGGTCATCAGCGGCAGCTCGGCGTCGAAACCCTCGAACACCTGCACGATCTTCGGCACGACGAAGGTCAGCAGTAGCGCGACGAGGACGAAGGCGACGACCGACAGCAGGATCGGGTAGATCAGCGCCTGGCCGGTGCGCCGCTGCAGGTCCTGGCGCGCCTCCATGTGATCGGCGAGGCGCTCCATAACGACATCGAGCAGGCCCGATTGCTCGCCGGCGTGTACCGACGCGCAGTACATC
>JBPEYE010000027.1:0-7418 GCA_052030825.1 Gammaproteobacteria bacterium
AAATCGCCGCCGCGCATGTGCGACACGTGGGTGCGCGACGCCTGGCTCCACGGCGCCATCGAATGCGGGTTCTTCATCGCGTAGCGCTTGACCGCGGGCGGTGCGCGGCGATCGGAATTGCCTTCGCGCAGCACCGGGTTGACCGCGCTGCCGAGGACCTTGGAATAGCGGCTGGCGATCTCCCTTTCCTCGTCGGTTTGCGGATCGCCCGGGTAGTCGGGCACGGCGTAACCGCGTGCCTGCAATTCCTCGATCGCATCGGTCAATTGCGGCACCGACGCGCTGATATTGGGCAGCTTGATGATGTTGGTGTCGGGATGCTGGGTCAGGCGGCCCAGTTCGGCGAGGCTGTCCTCTACTTTTTGCGCGTCGGTCAGAAAATCCGGAAACGCTGCCAGAATTCGTGCCGCCAGCGAGATATCGCTCTTGGTGATCTTGATGTCTGCCGGCCCGGTGAAAGTCCGGATGATCGGCAGCAGCGAGCACGTCGCCAGCAGCGGCGCCTCGTCGGTCAGCGTGTAGTAGATTTTCGATTGTTTGTCAGCCATGGGTATCCGATGGTCCAGTTTTGGTTGTTTCGGGCCGAAATGCCTCGATTCGCGCTACTGGCGCAATTGCGAGAACCGCGGCCCGAAGACAAATAATACACCTGTTTGTACCTCGGGCCACGGGGTCGATCGTGGAATCTCTGCTTCGGACGCGCAGCAATCCGTTTCGCCCGTTGCAAATGCGAAAGCCGCGGCCCGGGTCGCCGGCAAAGGATGTCGTCGGCAAACCGTCGGAAATAAAACGGCGGGCCGTTGCCTTTCTTGCCCGCCGGGCGGATAGCATTAGCCTACCAGCAATCTCAAATCGAGGAGCGCGAAAGTGAATAAACAGGCACAACATCTCGTCGGATCTCCTGACACGGAATTGCGGATGCCCGGCGGGTCGGCGATGCGGCGTATCTGCGCGCGGGCGCTGTTACTGGTCTCGGTGGCGTTTGCCGTTTCCGTCAGCCACGCGGGCGCGATTCACGATGCGGCCAGAAGCGGAGATCTCGAGCAAATCCAGCGACTGATCGTCAAGGGGTCGGATGTCAATGCGAAGGCAACCCGTGACGAGACGCCATTGGTCGTTGCCGCGCTGGCCGGAAAGGGCGAAATCGCAAGCTATTTGCTGCAGCGAGGCGCGGACATCGACGCCCGCACCAGTTCCGGGCTGACGCCGTTGCACGCTGCCGCCTACGCCGGGCATGACGATATCGTCAGGTTGTTGGTCGCCAGGGGCGCCGACATCGATGATGCGGGAAATGCCTACGGCGTGACACCGCTCCACCTTGCCGCGGAAGAAAATCACGTCACAACGGTCAAGGCGCTGCTGTCGCTCGGCGCCAGCGTCATCGCGCTCGAATCCAATGGTTATAGCGCCGTATCGCGGGCCGGTTGGCGTGAACACTGGGATGTCGTCGATGCCCTGCTGGCGCAAGGGGCGGGCTGCCAGCCGGCCGAGAAAGTCGGTGACTGGCTGTACCAGGAATGCACCCGGCGCGCGAGCGCCGAATGAATTGCGGAGAGACGTAATATGAACACCAATACGACCCAAATCGTCACCCTGGTTTTCGTCGCGGCGATGATCATGTCCGGCGCAGCGAGAGCGGGAGAAATAAACACCGGGTATTTCGGCAATACCGCGATCAAGGGATTCGATCCGGTCGCGTATTTTACCGAGCGGCGCGCGTTGCGGGGATCCGAGAAATTTTCGCACGACTGGCTGGGTGCCAAATGGCTGTTCGCCAACGCGACGCACCGGGATCTGTTTGTCGAAGATCCGGTAAAATACGCGCCACAATACGGCGGGCACTGCGCCGACGGCGTCGCCTACGGCGATCTGACCCGTAACATTGACCCGCGCGCCTGGCGCATTATCGAGGGCAAGCTGTATCTGAACTACGACCAGGGCGCCGCCGCCGAAATCGAAGAGCTCGAGGGTCAACTGGAAAGATCGCGGCAGAACTGGCCGAGGATTCGGGCGCGCCTGCTCGAAAACGCGACTGCCAACTGACCGAAGGGGTAGAGAACCATGAAGATCGTTCTGCGCAATCTCGTCGTCCTGGGCGTGGCCTTGGTTTTCACGCTGCCTGGCTTGGGAAATGCCGGTGAAGTCAACACGGGATTGCGGGGATCTGTTGCGATCAAGGGCTACGATCCGGTCGCCTACTTTACCGAGCGGCGGGCGGTACGCGGCGAGCTGACGATATCGCACCAGTGGCTGGGCGCGATCTGGCGCTTCTCCAATGAAAACCACAAACGCATGTTTTCCGAGAACCCGGTCAAGTACGCGCCGCAATACGGTGGACACTGCGCCGATGGCGTCGCCTTGGGTGTTATCGTCACCGATATCGATCCGGAAGCCTGGCGCATCATCGACGGCAAGCTGTATCTGAACGCCGACGAGGCGGCCGCTACCGAACTCGAGGAAGTCGAGGGTCAGCTCGAGCGATCGAAAGCCAACTGGCCCCGGTTACGGGCAAGATTGCTCGAGAAATCGGACTAGCGATTGCGCGGCATCGGTTACCGATACGGTAACTCGGCGGCGCGCTTCAGTTTGACGATACCGAAAAATACCTGAGCGAATCGGGCATGACGACAACATATTCGTCAAGCGTCGCGGCGGAGCCCCCCGGGTTTCGATAAACGTAGCCGCAGGTAAAATTGTTCAACACCACGTTATCGAATCGCTGACAGAGCCTGTCACCCTCGAGCCTGGCGCTGCCGGTCTGAAAGCTGGATTCGCTTCGATATGCGAGCGCACCCGATTTGCTGATTTGCTGGAAGAATTCGATGCCATTGGTGTGTTTCCCAATCCAGGTTTTTTCCTCGACAACCTTTTTCAGATCGTCGGCATCGAGTCGATCCGATTCCGCTCCGCGAAAATCGAATGGCCATTCCGGAAGACCTGCCAGCATCAGCCCGCGCAGCAGACGCTCGCGATCCTCGGGTCGACGAAAGTAGGTCTCTCTGGCCCGGTAGTACTCGAGGTTCATGTTTGAAAACAGGTTCAAGAGTTCGTCGACCGCTAGCGCCGCTTCCGTGGTCTTTTCCAGTAACCCGTATGAAGCCGCGAGATAAGTCAGTAACTGTTCTGAATCCCGTCGTTCGGGCCTGGCCTTCGTAAGCGCGTCGACTGCGCGTTGGTATTGACCGTCGATGAAAAACACGATGCCGGCGTAGAGCTGTGTTTCCGGCGATTCGGGATCCAGGCGCAACGCGGTCTCGACCTCTCTGACGGCTTGCCGGGAATCGCCGGAAAAAGCGAGCACGAACCCGAGGTCGAGATGCACCTGCGCGCTGCCCGGCGCGATCTGGACCGCCTGGCGGGCCGATTCGATCGCATCGTCATGCTGACTCTCGGCGAGTTGCAGTATTGCGAGTACCGAGTACGCCTGCGCGTTGTCGGGATCGATTTCGAGCGCGCGAGACGCGGATTCGAAGGCGAGCTTGCGGGCACGGGTTCCCGACATCACGTGGCCAATATCGGTCCGCCAGGCGGCGACGGCCCAACGCGCGAGGCCGGAATGCGCGGCCGCAAAATCGGGGTCTAGTTTTATTGCTTTTTCGTAGTAATCCAGCGCAATGAGTGCGCCGTCTCCGCTATTGGCATACCCGGACTTATGCGCGCGATTGAAGTAGTTATACGCCTCGAGACTTTTCGTCGGCAGTCGCTCGATCTGCGCCGCTTCGGTCGGCGTCACCGAAACCGCGACGTTGTCGACGACCTGTGCGATGACTTCGTCCTGAAGGTCGAAAAACTCGTCGAATCCTCGATCATAGCGCTCACTCCAGAGCAACCGATTACCGTCCGTTTCGACCAGCTGAACATTGATCTTTACCCGGTCCTGGTCGCGCCGAATGCTCCCCTCGACGATGTAATTGACATTGAGAATGCGGCTGATTTCGCCGACTTCGATTGCCTGGTTGATCAGGTTTTCCACCGAGGAGTGCGCAATGACGTCGACATCGGAAACCTTGGCCAGATCGGTAATGAGATCGCGCGTCATGCCCTCGGCGAGGTAATCCTCGCCGGGGTCGACGTTGACGTTGGCGAACGGTAAAACCGCGATCGCGGGTTTTGTCGTGGCGGTCGTCGGCGATAACTGCTGCCAGAGCAGGATAATCCCGGCGATCGTTACGCCCAACGCGCCCGCAATCGCCAAAGGTTTGGCCGGAAGCTTGACAGTTCGTCTGGTTCTCTTTTCCGATGGATAAAACAGCACCCGGTAGGCGCGCACCGGTTCGGCGATATTCTTGACCGCCTGTTCGCCCATGAACTCGTAGTCGAGCGGTAACTTGTTGCCGATCGCCGAATACACGGATTCCGAGATACAGATGCCGCCGGTATCGGCCAGCCCTTCGAGCCGCGCGGCGATGTTGACGCCGTCGCCGTAAATATCGTCGCGGTCGACGATGACTTCGCCGAGATTGATGCCGATCCGAAACTGCACCGATGGCGCGTCGGGCTGGTCGGCGTCGCGCTGTCGCAACTCTCGCTGCGCCTCGACCGCGCAGCCGAGGGCCGCGGTAACGGTGGCGAACTCGGCGAGAATGGCATCGCCGGCGTAGTGCACGACGCTGCCGTTATGTGCGCGAATGATCTCGGAAAACAAATCGAGACAGGCGCTCAGAACGCGATGGGTGCGCTCTTCGTTCTCACCGGTCAGACGGCTGTAGTCGGCCACGTCGGCGTACAGAATCGCGCTCAGGCGGCGTTCGAGTGGTGGTTCGTTCGCCTCGTTTTCGATCTCGCGAACCGGCGCGATCAGCCGGTAGCCGGTCTTCGGAATGGTTTCGATGATGCTCGAGTTTCTGGAGCTGTCGTTGAGCGCGCGCCGCAGCTTGATCACGGTGTTGGTGAGCGAGTCGGGCCCCACCACCATGTCCGCCCAGACCGTATCCTCCAGTTCCTGACGGGTGACCACCTGTCCCGCGTTGGCCGCGAGCAGCGTCAGCACGCGCATGGCCTTCGGCTCGACGTGAACGGATTCCTCGCCGCGTACGACGGTATTCGACCGAGGCTCGACGACCCAGTCGGCGAGATAAAACGGGGCGGTGAGTGATTCTGGATTCATATCCAGCTCCGGGTCCATCGGACGGTAACCGATACATTCCCCGCGTAGCCCAATGAGCCTTTCAGGATACCGAATTATTGCCGGCGGATCGATAACGGGTTGCCAGGCGGCGGCGCTCGGGCCGGTTCCGCCAGGCGTCGAACGCCAATGCCGCGAGGGGCACAATGGTTTCCGCAACTTTTGACATCGGTGCCCGTTGGATAAAAAAAGGGGCCGGAGACGTCTCGCCTCCGGCCCCTGCTATCGCCTCAATCGCAACGTCAGGCGTCGAATATCCGTTCGCTCAATGCGAACCGGGCCCGCCGGGAAAAAGCGTCATCAGTTGTGCATGCGAAACCACGCCGAGATCGCCGGGATAAAACCCGTAGGTCTTGCCGTCGCTGTGCCAGGCAATCGCGAGGCCCGCGAGCGACTGGGTGCTGCTGAGTTGCAGGCAGGGTTTGACGGTGAGGTCGAAAGTCGCGTTGCCGCTGGCATCCGCCTTGAACATCGCCTGCGACCCATCGCGCGCCCCGGCCGGCACGAGCAGTCCCTGCCACGGGTCGACGGGGGGATACAGATCGATGAAATTCCACATCGTATAGATCCCGTTCGGCACCAGGCCCTGGAAGCTGGCCTTGACCGTCGCTTGCTTGCCGTCGCAGGCATAGCTGCCGCTACCTTTCGCCTGCAGCCAGTCGCGCAAGGTGATCCCCAGCGCCGTGCCTTTCGGATAAGTCTCGGTGGGCTCCAGTATCATTGGCTGATACGGCGGCGCGACGGCGGCACCGAATACCTGCTTGTCCAGGTAATCGGCGATCTGCGCGACCGCCAGGCGACGGACTTCGTTCGAATTCGCCGTTTTCTCGACGAAAACATCCTGCTCGGCCATCCCGTCGGTGACGTGCATGCCCCACACGAGTTCGAATTTCTTGACGTCATTGGCGTTTGCGGCAAGTCCCAGACAAGCGGACATGCCCAGGACGAACAGTACCTTGACGGGGAAAGAGATTGCGTCACCCAGCCAAGCTGTTGATTTTTGGTGCTTGTTCATAGCTTTCCTCCAGATTCCGCTGTTGCGGGACCTTAATACTATTCGATGCCGGATCGTCGGGGGCAACGGGGAACCGTTCATTTTCCAACGGTTACCCGTTTGGTCCGGTTTTACGCGGGTCGCGGGCCGCCGTTGGCGCCGCTTCGGCAAGCGCGTGCGGGTCGGCGCCGGACCCGGTGTTATACTGGCGCGCAGTTATCACGCAGGGCCCGTCATGCAGCGTTTTCTTTGTGGACATGCCGGCGGTAAAGACACGGTGCGGCTGATCGACGACTGCCTGAC
Organism: Gammaproteobacteria bacterium; assembly: GCA_052030825.1. Classification (GTDB taxonomy): domain Bacteria; phylum Pseudomonadota; class Gammaproteobacteria. Next base: position 6,423 of record JBPEYE010000027.1, read on the forward strand.
GCAGATCGGGCCGGTGCCGGCAGATGCCAATCTGGGCTTCGTCTATGCCACCGACGCGCTCGCGCCGGACCTCGACGGCGTCGTCGAAAAGCTGCGCCTGGCGACCGGCGTCGAGCACTGGACCGGCACCGTCGGCGTCGGTATCAGCGCGACCGGGCGCGAGTATTACGACGAGCCCGCGCTCGCGGTCCTGCTGGCATCGTTTCCGGAAACCGCGATGCACGCGGTGCCGCCGCAGCGCGACGGTGTCGACGGCTTCGTCGACGACGCCCGGCAATGGCTGGCGCGCGACGAATTTCACTTCGGCATCCTGCATGCCGACCCGACCGGCCCGCAGATGCCGGCGCTGATCGACGCGCTCGCGGCGCGCGTTCCGGGCGCCTTTTTCGTCGGCGGACTGACGTCGTCGAACGGCGCCAACCTGCAGGTCGCCGATGGCGTCACCGACGGCGGGATCTCGGGCGTGCTGTTTTCGAGCGAGGTGCCGGTCGCGAGCGGCCACACCCAGGGCTGCACGCCGATCGCCGGCAAGCACGTGGTCACTTCGTGCGAGCGCAACATCCTGATCGAACTCGATGGCCGCCCGGCGCTCGACGTGCTCAAGGAAGACGTCGGCGAAGTCATCGCCCAGGACTTGCAGCGCCTCGCCGGGTACATCTTCGCCGCGATCCCGATTGCCGGGTCGGACACCGGCGATTACATGGTGCGCAACCTGCTCGGGATCGACGTCGACGACGGCCTCGTCGCGATCGGCGAGATCGTCGCCCACGGCCAGGAAATCATGTTCTGCCGGCGCGACGGCAACAGCGCGCGCGAAGACATGCAGCGCATGCTCGCCGACATTCGCGGGCGGCTGGGCGGCGAACCTAAGGGCGCGGTCTATTACTCGTGCCTCGGCCGCGGCCGCTACCAGTTCGGCGACGATTCGGAAGAACTCAAGATGATTCGCGACGCGCTCGGCGATCTCCCGCTGGTCGGCTTTTTCGCCAACGGCGA
>JBPEYE010000270.1:0-3989 GCA_052030825.1 Gammaproteobacteria bacterium
CGCTATTTGCCGCGGTCGGCAACCGCTTCTGTGATAGCATTGCCGCCCATGCAAGCCAGGCTGATCACGCAGGATTTACAACCGGTGTACCTGCTCGCCAGCGGCGAGCCGTTGCTGCTGCGAGACTGGCTGGACGACGCGCGCGCGGCGCTGCGCGCGGCCGGTATCGAAGACATCCTGAACCTGCAGGTCGAGGCCGGTTTCGACTGGAACGAACTGCTCGAAGACAGCGACACGCTGTCGTTGTTCGCGAACCACAAGTGCCGCATCGTCTCGTTGCCTACCGGCAAGCCCGGCGTGGCCGGGGCGAAGGCGATCGAAGCGCTGTGCCCGCAGATCGCCCCTGGCGACGTTTTCATCTTCGTGACCCCGGCGCTCGACCGCGCAACGCGCAAGGCGGCCTGGTTGCGCACCATCGAGCGTCACGGTTGCATCGTCGAACTGAAACCGGTCTACGACAACCAGCTGCCCGACTGGATGGTCGAGCGCGCTCGCGCCAAGGGGATCGAGCTCGACGGCCAGGCGGCACAATTCCTCGCCGAGCGCACCGAGGGCAACCTGCTTGCCGCCGACCAGGAACTCGAAAAGCTGTCGATCCGCTTTGCCGCGAACGCGCGAATCGATCTGGCGATGATCGAGGATTCGATCGCGCAGTCGGCGCGCTACAGCCATTTCCTGCTGGTCGACGCCTGCCTCGCCGGGCAAACCGCGCGGGCGCTGAAAATCCTGCGCAGCCTCGATGCCGAGGGCTACGCCACGCCGCAACTCCGCTGGGCATTGCAGGCGGCGCTCGAACAGCTCGACGAGCTCGCCGATGCCAAACGCGCCGGCGGCATCGACGACCGGACCTGGCAGCGGCTGCGCATCTGGCGCAACAAGCAGCGTCTCTACCGTGCCGCGCTCGAGCGCCTGTCGGCGGAGGCGATCGAGCGTTTGCTGCAAAGCTGTGCTAAATTAGACCGCCTTGGCAAGGGTCAAGAGGGCAGCGATTTCCCGGCGCCGGACTGGCACCAAATCCACGCCCTGGTGACCCGCTTCAGTGGAGCGTCGACGAACCGCAATGAGCCTGGCCTTACCTGACGATTTCGATGCCGATCTCGGGCGCTACATGGCCGAACTCGGCCGCGCCGCCCGCGCCGCGTCCGCGTCGCTCGCGCACGCCGAACCCGGCCACAAGAACGCCGCGCTCGGCGCGATCGCGCGCGCGCTCGATGCGCGTCGCGAATCAATCCTCGACGCGAACCGCAAGGACCTCGCGGCCGCCGCCGGCGCGCAGCTCGCGGCGGCGCTGACCGAGCGTCTCGAATTGAACCCGGCGCGGATCGACGCGATGATCGAAGGTCTCGAGCAGGTTGCCGCGCTGGCCGATCCGGTCGGCGAAATCAGCGAGCTGCGCTATCGCCCGTCCGGTATCCAGGTCGGCAAGATGCGGGTACCGCTCGGCGTCATCGGCATCATTTACGAATCACGACCCAACGTCACCGTCGACGCGGCGGCGCTGTGTCTCAAATCCGGCAACGCCAGCATCCTGCGCGGCGGCAAGGAAGCGCTGCATTCGAACCAGGCGATCTACCAGTGCATCCGCCAGGGACTCGTCGATGCCGGTATGGTCGAAGCCGCGGTGCAGGTCGTAGCGACCCCCGACCGCGAGGCCGTCGGCCTGATGTTGCAAATGGACGACGCGATCGACGTCATCATTCCGCGCGGCGGCAAGTCGTTGATCGAACGCATCGCCGGCGAATCGAAAATCCCGGTGATCAAGCACCTCGACGGCGTTTGCCACGTTTACATCGATCGCGCCGCCGACCCCGACAAGGCGATCGAGATCGCCGATAACTCGAAAAACCGCCGCTACGGCGTTTGCAACGCGATGGAAACGCTGCTCGTCGACGTTGCGATCGCGGCCACGGTCATGCCCGAAATCGTCGCGCGCATGCGCGCCGCCGGCGTCGAGCTGCGCGGTTGCGAACGTAGTCGTGCGCTCGACGCATCGATCGGCAAGGCGAGCGAAGACGACTGGTACGCCGAGTATCTCGCGCCGGTGCTCGCGCTGCGCATCGTCGACGGGCTCGAGCCGGCGATCGAGCACATCAATCGCTACGGCTCGCACCATACCGATGCCATCGTCAGCGAAGACTATGGCCGCACGCGCGAATTCGTGCGTCGCGTCGATTCGAGTTCGGTCATGGTCAACGCATCGACCGGTTTTGCCGACGGTTTCGAGTACGGCCTCGGCGCCGAAATCGGCATCAGCACCGACAAGCTGCACGCGCGCGGCCCGGTCGGGCTCGAGGGTCTGACCTCGCAAAAATACGTGGTCTTCGGCGACGGACACGTACGCCGCTAGCCTCATCGCATGATCGGAATCCTGGGTGGCACCTTCGACCCCATCCACAACGGCCATATCCTCGTCGCCGCCGCGGTGCAACGGCGCCTCGACCTCGACGAGGTGCGTTTCGTGCCCTGCGCGGAGCCGGTGCATCGCGCCGCGCCGCGCGCAACCGCGGCGCAACGGGCGGCGATGATCGAACTCGCGATCGCGACGTACCCGGCGTTTCGGCTCGATTCGCTCGAGCTCGATCGCGGCGGCGCCTCCTATACCGTCGACACGCTGCGCGCGCTGCGCGCGGCACTCGCATCCCCGCTGTTGCTGATTCTTGGCGGCGACGCGTTCAACGGTTTCGCTCGCTGGCGCGAGCCGGCCGAGATCCTGCGTCTCGCGAACCTCGCCGTTTGCCTGCGGCCGGGGGTAGCCGTCGATGACGACGTCTGCGCCGCCAACCGGGTCGACTCGACCGCGGCGCTCGGTGCGAGCGCGGCCGGCGCGATTCTGCTGCTCGACGTCGACGCCAACGATTGCGCGTCGAGCGAGATCCGCGGCGCCCTGGGTGCCGGCCAATCGCCGCCGTCGAACTGTCTCGAATCTCGGGTCGCCGACTACATCGAAACCCACCGACTCTATCGCGATGCCGATGGCTGATTCCAACCCCGTATCGCTCGAATCCGAGGCGATTCGCCAGGCCGCGCGCCAGGCACTCGAGGATCTCAAGGCGGTCGATATCGTCGAGCTCGATGTCCGCGCGCGGGCGAGTTTCACCGATACGATGATAATCGCCAGCGGCACGTCGACGCGGCACACCGGCGCGATCGCCGACGCGGTTATCGACGCCGCCGGCGCCCGCGGTCATCGGCCGCTGGGGGTCGAGGGTGCCGATGCCGGTGAGTGGATTCTGGTCGATCTCGGCGACGTCATCGTGCACGTCATGCTGCCCGACATACGTCGTTACTACGAACTCGAGAAACTCTGGGGTGCGGAATCGTCGGCCGAAACCTAGCCCGGACGGGTCCGCGGCGCGGTACCGACCGTTGCGCATCGATGCCGGCTTCGATCGACCCGTCGGAATGTCGGGGTCAGCGGTCGGTCGCGATCGCGCGTTCGTTGCCGCGATGACGGGACCGCGGATTGCGGCAAGGCGACCGGACTAGCGTGCGCATCCGGATCATCAGCGTCGCGCAAAAACTCCCGGCCTGGGTCGATGCCGGGTGTGCCGAATATCGCGAGCGCCTGCCGCGCGAGATCAGGCCCGAAATCGTCAGCCTGCCGCTGGCAACGCGGGGCGCCAGGGGGTCCGCGACCACGCGCAAAACGGAGCAGGGCCGCAGGATTGTCGATTTACTCAGCCCGGACGGTCTCGCGCTCGCGCTCGACGAACACGGCCGGGCCTGGTCGAGCGGCGACTGGGCGCGCGCGCTCGGGGACTGGATGCAACGGCATCCGCGCGTCGATCTGGTCATTGGCGGGCCCGACGGCCTGTCCGAGCAGTGCCTCGCGGCCTGCGCGCAGCGCGTCTCGCTCGGGCCGGTGACGCTGCCGCACGCGCTGGTGCGCGTCGTTTTGCTCGAGCAGCTGTACCGCGCGTGGAGCATCCTGAAGGGTCATCCTTACCACCGCGAATAGGCGATGGCCGGCGATTTTGGCTATTATCCGA
>JBPEYE010000271.1:0-4605 GCA_052030825.1 Gammaproteobacteria bacterium
CCGCCGGTGATCGCGCCCATGCTGTTGACGTAACCCTTCTTCGCATCGCCATTCACGAGGCGCCACAGCTTCTCGGCGCCGAGGCGCGCGAGCGTGTTCTCGGGTTGCACCGAGCCGCGCAGCCGCACCACGTCCTCGGCGCCGTATCCGCGGGTGATCCCGGTCCAGCGCGGGTCTTCCTGCCACTCTTTTTCCAGTGCGGCGATCTGCTCCTGTCTCGTCATTGCGTCAATATCTCTCGTCTAGCTGAATGAAACGGCCCGGCGAAGCATCCGGGCTTTGCCAAATATACCGGGGTGCTCGTATTTAAAAAACCAATTTACTCAATTGACTTTATTGGATTTTATAATGGTTCCCGTGATCCAGCGGATTGTGCCCGGTCGCGTCGCGCGCGACTAGTGACTGGTCGACATTTTGCGCGAATTCACCGACCTGTTGGCATCGTTCGCGCCGGACAGGATTGAATAAACGCATATTGTTTGATTTTCACATTGAAAAGACCAATAATCTGGCGGCAAACTCACGCCTGGCCAGTTCGGGGTGCCGCGTGGCCAATACCTACTACAAGCAGAACCATCTGAAAAAACTGCGCGCCTTTTGCCAGACGGCGAAACTCGGCAGCATGACCCGGGCCGCCGAATCGCTGTTTGCGAGCCAGCCGACAATTTCGCTGCAGATTCACGCGCTCGAGGAGGAAATGGGTACCACGCTGTTCGAGCGCAACGGCCCGAAACTGACGCTGACGACCGAGGGCAGCATTCTCTACGACCTGTGCCTGCCGCACGTGCAGGGTATCGATCGCCTCAAGGAAACCTTCGACGCGCATTGCGGCAACCTGACCGCCGGCGAACTATCGATTGCCGCGGGCGAATCGACGATCCTGTACGTGCTGCCCGAGCCGGTCGGTCGCTTCACGCAGCGCTACCCGGCGATCAAGCTTCGGCTCGCCAACGAAACCGGTCGTAACGGCATGGAAATGCTGCGCACCGACCTCGTCGACTTTGCGGTCGGCTCGATGCTCGAGGTGCCCGACGACCTCGACTACGACCCGATCGTCACCTACAACCCGGTCGTGATCACGCCGCTCGATCACCCGCTTACGCAGCTGAAAAAAATCACGATACCGGACATCGGCAAGTACGGGATGATTCTGCCGCCGCGCCACCTGTCGACCTGGCACATCGTCAAGATGGTGTTCGCGCAGCATAACGTGAACTTCAAGGTCAACCTCGAAGCCGGCGGCTGGGAAGTGATCAAGCGCTACGTCAGCCTCGGCCAGGGCATCTCCATCGTCACCGACGTCTGCATCACCGACGAGGATCGCACGCGCATGGGCGTGATCCCGGTCGGCCAGTTTTTCCCCAAGCGCAGTTACGGCATCGTCACGCGCAAGGGCAAGTTCCTGTCCGCGCCGGCACAGCGCTTCATCGAGATCATGCACGAGTGCCTGGCTGCCGGCGCACCGACCGCCGCGGCCGAATCCGCGTGATTGTCGACAATTACCGGTCAAGAGCATTGCTATTCGCAATATTAGCCATTGAATTTGAGGTATTGTCGACAATTTCTGCTGTCGGTACCATGCCGGCAGTGTCTTGAAAAGAATCAACCGAGGGGGCTGGCCATGTCATACCAGAGCGAATATCAGGCATCGATCGACAATCCGGAAGCCTTCTGGGCCGAGAAGGCCAAACTGATCGACTGGTACAAGCCCGCCGCGCACGTGCTCGGCATCGACGAGCATGGCATCTACCGCTGGTTTGCCGACGGCGAGCTGAATACCTGCTACCTGGCCGTCGATAACCATGTCGAAAACGGCCGCGCCGACCAGGTCGCGCTGATCTACGATTCGCCCGTCACCGGTGTCAAGCAGCAATTCACCTATGCCGAGCTGCAGCGCGAGGTCGCGCAAACCGCCGGCATGCTGCGCGCCCAGGGGGTCGACAAGGGCGATCGCGTCGTCATCTACCTGCCGATGATTCCGCAGGCGGTGATCTCGATGCTCGCCTGCGCCCGTCTCGGCGCCGTCCACTCGGTCGTGTTCGGCGGGTTCGCCCCGCCCGAGCTCGCGGTGCGCCTCGACGACGCGAAACCGAAAGTGCTGTTGACCGCATCCTGCGGCATCGAGATCAAGCGTGTCATCGAATACAAACCGATCGTCGACGCCGCGATCGAGATGGCGCGGCACAAGCCGCCGCGCTGCATCGTACTGCAGCGGCCGCAGGCGAAAGCCGAACTCGACGCCGGGCGCGATCTCGACTGGGAAGACGCGCTCGCCGCTGCCGAGCCGGCCGACTGCGTCCCGGTCAAGGGCACCGATCCGCTGTACATCCTCTATACCTCGGGTACCACCGGCAAGCCCAAGGGCGTGGTGCGCGAAAACGGCGGTCACGCGGTCGCGATGAAATACAGCATGAGCGCGATCTACGACATCGAACCGGGCGAGGTCTACTGGGCCGCGTCCGACGTCGGTTGGGTCGTCGGCCATTCGTACATCGTCTACGGCCCGCTGATCCACGGCTGCACGACGATCCTCTATGAGGGCAAACCGATCATGACCCCGGATGCCGGCGCCTTCTGGCGGGTAATCTCGGAGCATAACGTCAAGGCGCTGTTCACCGCGCCGACCGCGTTTCGCGCGATCAAGAAGGAAGACCCGGAGGCAAAGCTCGCGCAACAGTACGACCTGTCATGTCTGCAAACGATCTTCGCCGCCGGCGAGCGACTCGATCCGCCGACCTACGACTGGCTGGTGGATCGATTCAAGGTGCCGGTGCTCGACCACTGGTGGCAGACCGAGACCGGCTGGGCGATCGCGGCCAACCTGCACGGCCTCGAACCGATGCCGGTCAAGCCCGGCTCGTCAACGGTGCCGGTGCCCGGTTTCAATGTGCAAATTCTCGACGAGGAAGGTCATCGGCTAGGTGCCAACGAGCAGGGTTACATCGCGGTCAAACTGCCGCTGCCGCCGAGCTGTCTCGCAACGATCTGGGGCGACGTCGAGCGCTTCAAGGAAAATTACCTGCAGACCTACCCCGGTTACTTCACCACCGGCGACGGCGGCTATTTCGACGAGGACGGTTACCTGTTCATCATGGGCCGCGTCGACGACGTCATCAACGTCGCCGGCCACCGCCTGTCGACCGGCGAAATGGAGGAAGTCGTCGGCAAGCACCCGATGGTCGCCGAGTGCGCGGTGATCGGCCGCAACGACGACCTCAAGGGGCAGGTGCCGATGGGCTTCGTCGTGCTGAAAAACGCCGAAGGCGCGGAACCGAAACAAATCGTCGACGAACTGATCGCGCTCGTGCGCAAGGACATCGGCGCGGTCGCCGCCTTCAAGCAGGCGCAGATCGTCGCTCGCCTGCCGAAGACGCGCTCGGGCAAGATTCTGCGCAAGACCCTGCGCGCGATGGTCGATGGCGAAGCCTACACGGTGCCATCGACGATCGAGGATCCGGCGGTGCTCGACGAAATCAAGGCCTTGCTCTGAGCGGCGGATCGGGCCGCGGCGACGCGCGCCCGACGCGGCACGAGGCGCGCGCCGCGAAAAGCCTGTGTGCGTTTGCTGGCGAACCCGACGCGCATCGCGCCACGCGATTCACTCAGGACTGCGACACGAGCAGTTCGGGCGAACCCGACAGTGTCTGCAGGACGACGCAGTAGCGCTCGGTCAGTTTCATCAACGATTCAAGCTGTTCGGCGTCCGCGTCGGTGTCGAGATCGAATTGCAAACGGATTTGCCGGAACCCGACCGGGGTGTCGCGGTCGACGCCGAGGGTGCCGCGGAAATCGAGATCGCCCTCGGCGCGGATCCTGGCGTCGCGCAGCTCGACCCCGATCGCGGTTGCGACCGCGTTCAGCGTCACCCCGGCGCAGGCGACCAGTGCTTCCAGCAGCATATCGCCCGAGCACAGCGCCTGGCCATCGCCGCCCGTCGCCGGGTGCAGGCCGGCCTCGGCAATCGCGCGGCCGGTGTCGACCTTGCAGGTAATCCCGTCGCCGATGCGACCCTCGGCCTCGAGCGTGACCAGTGCCGCTGCCGGATCGTCCTGGTATTGCGCCTTGAGCGGCGCCTGCAACTGGCGTAATTCTTCCGCATTCATCTGTGGCTCCGATTGGATCGCGTTTGCAATTGACCGAACTTAGCGCGTCAACCGCTCGATGTGAACCCCTGCCGCGTCGTCGGCGAATTACCGGCAACTTCGAGCTCAGCTCACCGCGCGACGGATCGCATCATAGCATTGCGATGTGCGCCGGAAGCGATAGCCGTCGATCCCGAGGCGCCTCGCCGCGTCGACGTTGGCCTGACTGTCGTCGATGAAAAAAGCGTCGCCCGGCGCGACCGCATAGCGCCGCAGCAGGCGCTCGTAGATCTCGGCTTCCGGCTTGACGCAGCCTTCGTGCGCCGAGATCACGATGCCGTCGAACAGCGAAAAGAACGCGCGGTCACCAACCTGCGCCCAGGTTTCGCGCGACATGTTCGACAGACAGAAGAGGCGATGACCGGCGGCCGCGAGTTCGTCCAGTAACGCGACCGATTCGTCGAGCGGGGTCAGCGAGTCGCGCGCCGCGGCCAGCGTTCGCGCGATCAGCTCGGGCTCGAGC
>JBPEYE010000272.1:0-4915 GCA_052030825.1 Gammaproteobacteria bacterium
GAGATCCGCCCGCTGCTCGCGAAAACTTTCGCGCTCGAGGAGATCGCCGCGGCGCAGCGCGATTTTCTCGAAAAGCAACACTTCGGCAACTTCGTCCTGATCCCTCCGCAATCGCAGTAGCACGTTATCGCTCGGCGCGATAAATCAGAGGTTTTGATCGAAACGGCAAAAATCCACAGGTCTTGAAGGAGGCACCACGACCGAAGGAAGTCTGCGGGCGATCATTGTTCAGGTATCGGTCGCCGAAACGGGCCTTGCGTTATCCCAAACCAGATCAAACTCGCTTAAAAACTGCTCGCTAAGGTAGGTTTGCCCAAAAATTCGCAACTGTGCCGCCTCCAGTGACTTTCTTCCATGCGGATAGAATCCCAGGTAGAGCTCATCGTCGCACAAGAAAATTTGAACCGACAGCAGCGTGTCATAAAGTCGAATTTCGAGATTATCCAAATTGTTTTCTTGTTTGATCTTTCTGAATTCATCCAGCGTCAAACGAATCTGGCTCGGTACATAGGCCTCATCAGCGCCGTCGGGGTTATCGCCGGGCCACATATCGATCGATCTCTGCTTCGCCGAAGAAGAGTCTGGATCCAGGAGCAGGATCTTGATTTTCGCCCCGTTCTGAGATGCGGCAACGAAGGCGTTTTCGAAAGTACTGGGCTCGACCAGGTAAGTGTGAAGAACCCGGACCTCTTTGTTGCTTTGACCGATCTCATCGATTACTTTTTCCCGGTGATGGCGTTCGTATATTCCCTTGAGCCCGGACTCTTTGAGCATCTGTCGTAATTCTGCTTCCGAGGATACCGAACCCTTGACGATGGTTTCGATATCCGTCAGTAATTCTTCCTTTTGCCTTTCAGCTTTCTTGTCAGATATTTTTCTGAACAAGGCGAACGAAATTATGATTATCAGTAGGGTAGGAACGGCGTCCGCGATGATGCCTTGAAGAAACTTTCTCGTGGTCTCATCCTCGATTACCCCGGCTCCGGTATTCGCAATGAAGTAATAGAGGATGACGAGAATGATCGATAAGATTACCGCATATACAAAGTAGTGGTATATCTCCCACTGTTTTTCCCACCACTTTGAAAGATTTTTGTAGTAGTCGTTTGACACAACGAGCCCGCCAAGCATCGATCGTCGTTGACTGACAGAAAAGCCCGAGCGCAGTCAATTGAATGCTACCCCAGTCATACTATTCAAACCAGTCGGAGTTTGGATCTGAATAAAGATAATTGAGGGGTAGGTCAGAGAGCGTCGGCGATGTAGATGAACAGCGGCAGGGTGAAGAACGCGACGATGACCTGGAAGGTGACGATGCTCGACATCAGCTCGGCGTCGCCGCCCATCTTGCGCGCCATCACGTAAGCCGACGCCGCGGTCGGCACCGCGCCGGCGATGATTGCGACCGTGCGCGGCAGCCCGTCGAGCCCGACGAGGTACGACATTCCGATGACGATCGCCGGCATGCCGAGCAGGCGGGTCAGCACCCCGATCGCGAGCAGCCGCTTGTGTTGCGCGGCCTTGCCCATTTTCATACCGGCGCCGACCGCAAGCAGTGCGAGGCCGAGACCGCCGGCGCCGATGATGTCGATCGCCTGGAACAGGATTTCGGGGACACCGGTGAAGTTGAATAACAGACCGACGCCGCAGGCGATAATCAGCGGGTTGGTCAGCACGCGCTGCGCCACCGCGGCGAACTCGACGCGATTGTCGCTGCGGCCGTAGATCGACAGCACGATGACCGAGATGACGTTCAGCATCGGGACCATGATCGCGAGCGCCAGCGCGGCGAGCGCAACGCCCTCGTCGCCGTAAAGCGGTCCGATCACCGCGATCGCGACGAAACCGTGGAAGCGGGTCGCACCCTGGAACACGCTGCTGAAACTCGGTCCGCTCTCGGGATAGCGTCGCCAGATGAATGCCTGGATCAGGATCAGCAGCGCCGCCATGCCGAGAATCGCGACCACCAGCACGGTCATGAAATCGACCACCGGCAGGCCGCCGAGATTGGCGCGCGACAGCGTTCGGATGATCAGGAACGGCAGTAGCAGGTAAAAACAGATGTGTTCGATCGCCGACCACACCGACTCGCCGACGACGCGGAAGCGAAACAGCAGGTAGCCGGTCAGAATGATCAGGAAGATCGGCGTGATCGCGTTGAGGGTCGTGATCAAGCGTTGCCCGCGAGTGCGTCTTCGAAGGCGCAGGGCACCGACCGCGGCAGCAGCGTGTCGGCGGTGACGGTGGATTCGAAGGTCTTGACTTCCCGGGTATCGACGTCGTAGCGGCCGACGCGGATCAGCACGGCGTCAGGCTCGATACCGAGCACGACGGCGGCGAACTTGACTTCGGTGCCGAGCTTGCCGGTGTACAGGTAGTAAACCCTGTCGCCGACCTGCATTACTGCGGCGTCAGCCCCCTGAGGCGCTCGCTGCGCCGGCGCAACAGCTCGAGCGTGGTCAACAGCACGATCGAAAACAGCACCAGGATGGTTGCCGCAGCGAGGATCGTCGGACTGATCTCCTGGCGGATACCGGACCACATCTGCCGCGGCAGCGTGTGCTGGTCGGGACCGCCGATGAACAGGATGATGACGATTTCGTCGAACGACGTGATGAACGCGAACAGCGCGCCCGAGATCATGCCCGGCGCGATCAGCGGCATCTGCACCTTGAAGAAGTTATACGCCGGCGTGCCGCCGAGATTGGCCGCCGCGCGCATCAGGCCACGGTCGAATCCGACCAGCGTCGAGGTCACCGTGATGACGACGAACGGCAAGCCGAGGACCGTGTGCGCGAGGATTATGCCGGCATCGGTGTTCGACAGTTTGACGTCGGCGAAGAAGAACGCCATGCCGGCCGCGGTAATGATCAGCGGCACGATCAGCGGCGAAATCATCAGCGCCATGATCGCGCGCTTGGCCGGCATGTACTCGCTCGACAGGCCCAAAGCCGCGAGCGTGCCGAGGAAGGTCGCGAGCAGCGTCGCGACCACCGCGTAGTAGAGGCTGCGCGCGGCGCCGGTCATCCACTTGTCGTGGCACATCGTCGACGCGACGTCGTCGACGTTTTCACACATTCCGAACAGGCTCTTGTACCAGCGCACCGAAAAGGCGTCCGGATCGAGCGCGAGCATTTCCGGCGTAAAGTTCAAAAACGGCGTCGCGGTAAACGACAGCGGGATGACCGCGACCAGCGGCGCAACCAGGAAGAACAGGACGAAAACGCAAAACGCAAGGTAGAAATAGTGCCAGATGCGTTGCCCGAGCGTGGCATAAATTGGTAAGGCCATGACGCTAACCCATCTTCATGTTGTCGATGCCGACAATTTTGTCGTAGATCCAGTACAGGATCAGGATCACGACCAGCAGGATCGTGCCCATCGCCGCGGCGAGCCCCCAGTTCAGCGATCGCTGCATATGGTAGGCCACCATGTTGCCGATCAGGCGCCCGTCCTTGCCGCCGACCAGCTCCGGCGTGATGTAGTAACCGATCGCGACGATGAAGACCAGAATGCAGCCGGCGCCGACACCGGGAATCGTCTGCGGCATGTAGACGCGGATGAACGCCAGCGTCGGCGTCGCGCCGAGGTTTTGCGCGGCCTTCATGTAGCTCGGCGGAATCGTCTTCATGACGCTGAAAATCGGCAGAATCATGAACGGCAGCAGGATTTGCGTCATGACGATGACCGTGCCGTTGAAGTTGTACATCATCGCCAGGCGGTTGTCGTCGGCGAGGATCCCGGTCCAGACCAGCGTGTCGTTGACCACGCCGTTTTGCTGCAGCATGATCATCCAGGCGACGATGCGCACCAGCAGCGACGTCCAGAACGGCATCAGCACGCAGATCATCAGCAGGTTGGAAATTCGCATCGGCAGCGTCGCCAGCAGGTAGGAGACCGGGTAGGCCAGCACCAGGCAGGCGATCGTGACGATGAAACTGACCAGGATCGTGCGCCACCACAGCAGGTTGTAAACCCGGCGCTCTTCGTCCTGGCGAATGATATTCTTGTCGAAGTCGTAGTTCAGGTCGACCGCGTTGAGATAATAGCCGAAGGTAATCGGATCCTTCATGATGCCGAGCGAGCGCCAGAATTCGCGGTCGGCCCAGCGCTCGTCGACTTCGATGAATGCCTCTTTATAAGGCGGATCCATACGCTTGAGCCGCCGCGCGGTGCGCTTGACCAGGCTGCGCCAGCCCGGCTCGGCATAGTTCATGCGCACGCTGGCCTTGCCGATATCGAACTTGTCGGCATTGCTCAGGTCGGTGTGGAAAGCTTCGTACAGTGCCTCGGGCGGGTCGCTCTGCTTGTCCCAGGCTTCGAAGGCTTCGAAGGTCTGGGGAAGCACCTCGTTGATCAGCGTGTCGTCGACGCTGCGCGTCAACATGTTGCCGATCGGAATAATGAAGACGAAGGTCAGGAAGGCGAGTGGCGTTGCCACCAGCAGCATCGCGCGCAGGCGCGCCTGGCGCAGCGATTTTTGCAGACTCTCCCTGAGCGGTACGCCGTCGGCGGTTAACAGTTCGCCTTCGGCCGTTGCGGGTGCGGTGCTGCTCATCTTCCCCCCCTCGCGGGAAAAAGGGGACAGGCGCAATATTGCGCCTGCCCCCGGTACCTTACGCGATTACTGACCCATCCATGCGGTGTAACGCTCGCCGATGGCATCGCCGTAGTCGGCCCACCACTCGGGGTTGGCGACGACGGAACGCTTCATGACTTCCGGACGGTTCGGCATGTGCTCCATGATGTTCTTGCCATTATGGAACCACGGCTCGCCGGCCCGGATGACCTCGAATGCCGAGGTCCGCATCGGACCGTAGTTGATGTACTTGGCCTGCTCGGCCTGCGACTCGGTCGTCGAGGCGTGTACCAGGAAGTCGATCGCCGCCTTGCGGTTCGGCGCGCCCTTCATCAG
>JBPEYE010000273.1:0-3502 GCA_052030825.1 Gammaproteobacteria bacterium
CGCTTGACCGCGTACATCGCCTTGTCGGCGGCGCGGATCAACTCCTCGGCGGTGGTGCCGTCTTGCGGATATAGCGATATCCCGATACTGGCGCCGACTTCGAACTCGTTCGCACCGATGCGCGCCGGCTCCGAAACCCGTGCGATCAGGCCGGTCGCGATACGCTCGGCGATCGACAAATCGGGCAGGCTTGTCAGGATGACGACGAATTCGTCGCCGCCGATGCGCGCGACCGTGTCGGTTTCGCGAATCTCGTGACGGATTCGGTCGGCCACCGCCTTGAGTACCTCATCACCGGTCTCGTGGCCATGCTCGTCGTTGATTTGCTTGAAACCGTCGAGGTCGACGAACATGACCACCGAGGTTTGCCGATTGCGCCGCGCCTCGGCGAGCGATTGCGCGAGCCGGTCCTTGCACAGGCGCAGGCTCGGCAATCCGGTCAAGGCATCGTGATTGGCGAGAAAATCGAGTTCGGCGGCGATTTTCTTGCGCTCCTCGATTTCCTCCTCGAGCTGCTTGACCGTGGTCGCGAGTTCACGGGTGCGTTCGACGACCTGCTGTTCGAGGGTATCGCGGGCTTCGATGATTTCCTGCTCGGCGGTTTTTTGCGCGGTGATATCCTGCAACACGCCGATCGTCTGTTGCGGAATCCCGTGATTCATCGAGTGCGCCTGGCCGATCTCGCGCACCCAGCGCGTATCGCCATCGGCACGAATCAGGCGGTATTCGACCTGCCAGTCGCCGCCGCGGACCAGGAACTCGTCGTAGACTTTCCTGACCCGCTCGCGATCTTCGGGATGCACCCGCACGAGGTCGCCTTCCCACGAGATCGCCCGCGTCGTCAGGCCGTCGCCTTCGAGGCCGTGAATCCGGGCGAGGCCGGGCGAGGCGAACAGATAGCATTGCCGAATTTCGTCGTAAACGAAATGACCGATATCGGTGATGGCCTCGGCCTGGTTGGCGAGCGCGTCGCGAAACTTGAGCTCCTGCTCGGCGTGCATGCGCTGGGTAATGTCCTGCACGACGCCGATGCTTTCGACGACGCCGTTTTCGTCGGTGATGTAACTCTGACCGATCTCGATGACCCAGCGAATCTCGCCGTCGGGCCGTCGCACGCGGTACTCGACGTGGTAATCCTCGTCATCTTGAACGTTCCGGAGATAGATTTTTTCGACCTCCGGCCGGTCGTCTTCGTGGACGTAGGCGAGATAGTCTTCGTTGGTCACGATTTTGCGCTGAAACTCTTCGACCTCCATGCCGAGAATGCGCGCCTGGCCGGGGCTGACATAGAGATGGCGGTTTTCGCGTTCATTGAAGAGGAAATATCCGAAGTCGATCAGCGCCTCGGCCTGGCTTGCGATCGTATCCTTGAACACCAGCTCCTGCTCGCGCTCGACCCGGTCGGTGATATCCTGGATCACGCCGAGCGTTTGCGCGACTCGGCCCTGCCGCCTGCGCTTGGCGGTCATCAGCTCGCGAATCCAGCGCACCCGGCCGTCGGGCCGGCGAATCCGGTACTCGATCGCGCAATCCTCGCCGGTGTCCATGTAACGGTCGTACTCCTCGCGGACCCGGTCACGATCCTCGTCGACGATATCCTCGAGGTCGTCTTCGCTCGATTGCACGTTGCGCATGTAGGCCTCGGCCGTGGTGCCGTAGATGCGCGCGAAGCCGTCGCTGATGTAGACATAGCGATCGCGATCCTCGTCGTAAATGAAATGCCCGATATCGGTGATCGACTCGGCCTGGCGCGCGAGTTCGTCGCGATACTCGAGATCGCTTTCGTGTTTGACCTGCTGGGTGATGTCCTGGACGATACCGAAGCAACCGACGGTCTCGCCGGCATCATCGCGCACGATCGTCCCGTATTCGCGCAGATGCCGGGTCTTGCCGCTCGGCAGCACGATCCGGTAAACCGCGTCGAGTTCGCCGTCGTCGCGCAGCTTCGCGTACCCTTGACGATAGGCTTCGCGATCGTCGGGGTGTACGACGTCGAGCGTGCTTTCCCAGGCGCCTTGCGCCGCGAGCACCTCGTCGACGCTCATCTCGAAGATGCGCGCGTACTCCTCGCTGCACGATTCGAGTCGATCGTCGACGTAGCTCCACTCGTAATGGCCGATTTTCGCGGCCAGCCCGGCGGCGTCGTAAAGCGCCAGGCGGCGGCGATAACGCTCCAGTTCGGCCTCGAGTTCGGCCGTGTTCGCGGTCGGGGGGTTTGCTGTGCTCACGCCTGCCGTATCTCTAGCTTTCCATCGTCCGGATCCCGCGGCGCGGCATTTCCGGGACAACCATTCGAGTATAGAAGTGATCCGGGGTTTGTCGAATCGGCGAAACCCGCCGTCGCGTGCCAATCGGGCGCGGCTGTAGCATAATTATGCCCTCTCGGGCGACCGGAAATTGCGATGAACCAGCCTGCCTCGGAAATGACCGATCGCGATGCGCTGATCGGGCAGCTGCGCGAATTGCTCGGCGAGCGCGTGTCGACCAGCGCCTCGGTGCGCGAACAGCACGGCCGCGGCGAATCCTGGCACCCGCCGCAACCCCCCGACGCGGTCTGCTTCGCCCGCAGCACCGAGGAAGTCGCGGCGATCGTCAAGTGCTGCGCGGCCAGCGCCACACCGATCGTCGCCTACGGCACCGGCACCTCGCTCGAGGGCCAGGTGCAGGCGGTCAACGGCGGGATCTGCATCGATCTCGGCCAGATGGACCAGGTGCTCGAAGTCAACCCCGAGGATCTCGACTGCCGCGTGCAGGCGGGGGTCACCCGGCGCGCGCTGAACCAGTACCTGCGCGATACCGGCCTGTTCTTTCCGATCGATCCCGGCGCCGACACGTCGATCGGCGGCATGACCGCGACCCGCGCGTCGGGCACCAACGCGGTGCGCTACGGTACGATGCGCGAGAACGTCCTCGGGCTGACCGTCGTCACCGCCAGCGGCGACGTGATTCGCACCGGCACGCGAGCACGCAAGTCGGCCGCGGGCTACGACCTGACCCGGCTGTTCGTCGGCTCCGAGGGCACCCTCGGCATCATCACCGAAATCGGTTTGCGCCTCTACGGACTCGCCGAGACGATCACCGCGGCAATCGTCAATTTTCCCGATGTGCGCAGCGCCGCCGAGGCGACGATGCAGACGATTCAGCTCGGTATCCCGGTGGCGCGCATCGAGCTCGTCGAAACCGGTTACATCCGGGCGATCAATGCCTACAGCAAGACCGACTACCCCGAACTCGATACGCTGTTTCTCGAGTTTCACGGCACGCCCGACGCGGTCGCCGAGCAGGTGCGACTGGTCGACGAAATCTCGCGTGATTTCGGCGCCACCGGGTTCCAGTGGGCCGAGCGCGAGGAAGACCGCCAGCGCCTGTGGCGCGCGCGTCACGACGCCTACTATGCCGGGCTTGCGGTCGAGCCGGGTTCGCGCGGCTACGTCACCGACGTTTGCGTGCCGATCTCGCGGCTCGCCGACTGCGTCGCCGAAACCCAGGCCGACATCGCCGC
>JBPEYE010000274.1:0-3020 GCA_052030825.1 Gammaproteobacteria bacterium
GGCCCATGATGACCAGGATTTCGCCCTCGTAGACGTCGAAAGTCGCATGTCGTACCGCCGGGATGTATCCCTCGGTACGGATCACGTCGTCGGCCGGCGCGCCACCGTGCGCCGCGAGGAAGCCCTCGGGGTCGTCGCCGTAAAGCTTCCAGACATCTTCGCAGGCGATCTTGACGTTCTTGTTCATGGCGTGGCGTCGGATGCGGCCGGATGGCGTGCTGCCCGGATGGTAACCCGCCCGGGCCGCAATGTAACCGCTGAGCCGGTAAAAAATATGGCCGGCTGTCTTTCCGGGATGGCCGGTTGGCGGGAAAACGGGCGTGTTCGAAACCGCGATCTGCCCCGGTCGGCAGACACGGGCCGGTAAAAAACCGGTGGTCTCCAGGGCGGATGTCCTCCGTGCCGGAGGACACCCCGTCGTTTCAACGATCCTCGTTACCCGATCGACAAAGCCAGGTCGGGAATCTTAGTTGCCGTGACCCAGCACGGAAACCGTCCAGGGCTTCCACACCGCTTCGTTGTCCGCCAGCCACTTCTTTGCGGCATCTTCGTGACTCATGCCGTGGACGTCGACCAGCGCCGCCATCGAGCCGATTTGCGGCGTCGTGAACGAAAGCCTGGAGAACGCGGTATACGCCTTCGGATGCGTCTTCGGGAAACGGTAGTTGGCGCCTTTCTTCAGCCACCCGGGCGGCGAGCCGCAGCCGGTGGTTTCGAGGGTGCCGCCATCGATCATCCGGCAACCCTCGAAATAGGGCGGAAACTCGATGAAGGTAAACCCGGAGGCATCGGTGAAGTTCGGTGTCCAGTTGAAGATGATCGTGCCGCGGCCTTCTTTCTCGGCGGCTTTCAGCTCGGTCCACAGCGCATCGGCGCCGCCGGCGAACTTGACGACCCACTTGTCCTCGAGTCCCAGCCCTTTGACGCGATTGGGCATCACGTTGCCGTGCCAGCTCAGCGGCCCTTCGAGCCAGCGGCCCTTGCCGCCGGAGTCGGGCGTGGCGAAGTTCTTGTAGCATTCCTCGCTCTTCAGGGCTTCCCAGTTCGGCAGGCCCGGGCACAGTCCTTTTTCGATCACCCAGTTCGGTACGCCCATTTCTTCCAGCGTCGCCGCGGCGTGGGTTCCGGCGTCGATCAGGCCGCCTTTTTCCATCGCGTTGTAATAGGCGTTTTGCATCGTCGATTGCCAGACTTCGTGGACGATGGTGATCTCGCCGTTGCGCACGGCCTCGAAGCTCGCCTGGTTGTCGACGGGCACGTACTCGACGTTGTTGCCCATGCTCTCGAACATGCCGCCGATGACGTAGGCCATGACCAGCTGGCTCGACCAGTTCTTGAGCGGAATCTTGATCGGCGCCGTGCTGTCGGCCGCCTGCAGCGACCCGGCGGAAAACAACAGGGTTGCGAACAGGGCCGACCCCACGACCTTGAACGGTTTTGATGATTTGAAGCTCATTGGTACCTCCTCGGTAGTTTGGGGCAGTTCGAAGCCCGGTTTTTATTTCGACCTCCGGTCGCCTGACTGGAAGCGGAAGCGATGCGGCAATTCGGTCGAATACGGTTGCCAGTAACGGATACGGCCAGCGAATTGCGCTTATCGGTTTATCTTCGCGCTAGGCCAGCCCCAGCGCCTGTTTCCGCTGGTTCGCCCAGGTGCGCAGGATTTGATCGATCGCGAGCCCGATGAACGCGACGCACAATCCCAGCACCAGCCCGTTGCCGACGCCGGCGCGATCCGACAGCGACTTCAGAATCAACTGACCGAGATCGTCGGTGCCGATCAGCGCGCCGATGATGACCATCGACAGCGCGAATACGACGGTCTGGTTGACGCCGAGCGCGAGGTGCGGAAACGACATCGGCAATTCGATGTAGAGCAGACGCTGCAGCCGGTTGACGCCGGACATGGTGCCCGCCTCGTGCAGCGACTCGGGTACGCTCAACAGCCCCTGGATCGTGTAACGCGTCGCCGGAACGAGCGCGTAGATCACGATCGCGATCAGCACCGAGGTGTCGGTGACGCCGAACAGCATCATCACCGGGATCAGGTAGATGAACGACGGAAAAGTCTGAAAGGTATCGCAGACCGTCAGCATGAAACGGGTGGTCAGTGGATGCTGTGCGCACAGCGCCCCGGCGATGCCGCCAACGACGGTGGCGATGCCGACGGCGACGGTCATCAGGTAAGCGGTGATCAGCGCGCGATCCCACCATTCGGTCAGCGCGATGAACAACAGGAAGCCGCCGACCGCCAGCGCGACCCGGATTCCGCCGACGATGTAGCCGGCGCCCATTGCCAGCAGAAACGTCGCCGCGACCGGCATCGACAGGTACGCGGTCTTGACCGGCACCAGCACACTGACGATCAGCCATTCGTTGAAGCCCTTGAGCACGTAGAAGAACGTATCCCAGATCCAGTCGACTCCGGCCTGCCAGAAATTCTCGGTGGTGATGCCCTTGTTGTGCGGAATCAGGTAGAGGTAATTGAAGCCCTCGCGGAAAAAGAATGAGCCGATCCAGGCCAGGATCACGCCGGCGACGAAGATGCCGGCGAATATCAGCGCGTACTTGTGTCGTTGGACGAACGACAGGTCGGCGAAGTAATCGGTTTGCTTGTTGGCCCAGGCCAGCGACAGGCGGTCGAGCACGATCGCGATCAGCACGATGCAGACGCCGATTTCGAGCGCCAGCCCGATGCGCAGCTGGTTGAGCGCAATCAGCAGGTCGTTGCCGAGCCCCTTGGCACCGATCAGCGAGGCGATGACGACCATCGCGAGGCACGACATGATGACCTGGTTGACGCCGAGCAGAATGTCGCGCCGCGCGGTCGGGATCAGCACGTTGGTCAGCAGTTGCCACTTGTTGCAGCCGCTCATCAGGCCGGCCTCGGCGATCTCCGGCGGCAGTTTCTTCAGCCCGAGAATGGTCAGCCGCACCATCGGCGGGGTCGCGAAGATGACCGTCGCGATCGCGCCGGCGTGGTCGCCGATGCCGAAGAACACCATGACCGGGATCAGGTA
>JBPEYE010000275.1:0-2747 GCA_052030825.1 Gammaproteobacteria bacterium
ACCACGACGCGATAATCGCGGCGAGGATACCGAGCACGATTTCGGCGACGATCGAGCCGATCCAGAAACCCGGCCCGATGCCGCGCTCGATGCGGAAAATAACGCGGTCGACGAGAATGCCGATCAGGCGCGAGAAGAAAATCACGAAGGTGTTGAGCACGCCCTGCAGCAGGCCCATCGTCACCATGTCGCCATTGGCGACATGCGATACCTCGTGGCCGAGCACCGCCTCGACCTCGTCGCGCGACATCTTCGCCAGCAGTCCGGTGCTGACCGCGACCAGCGCGTCGTGCTTGTTCATGCCGGTCGCAAACGCGTTCATCGTCGGCGAATCGAAGATACCGACCTCGGGCATGCCGATACCGGCGGCCTCGGCCTGGCGTCGGACGACGGCGATCAGCCAGCGCTCGCCCTCGCTGCGCGGCTGCTCGATGACTTGCACGCCCATCGCGCGCTTGGCCATCATCTTCGACATCGCCAGCGAGATGAACGAGCCGAAGAAGCCCATGATCGCGGCCAGGATCAGCAAACCGTTCAACTGGAAAGCGCCACCCTGGCTCGCGAGCCACGCGTCGACGCCCAGCAGGCGCATCGACACGCTCAGGACCGCAATCACACCGAAGTTTGCGAGCAGAAACAGTAATAGCCGGAGCATCATTGGCGCACCCTCCCCGAACACGCGAGCGCTTGACAATGTTCCCTAATATGCCGGCCGCGATGAAAATATCAAGCCGAAACCAGGCGCCGCGAATTCAATCGACGAGTTCGATCGCGGTCACCTTCTGGTAGCCGCGGGGCAGCTTGCGCCCGCGCTTGCCGCGCTCGATGCGGTAATCCTCGAGCTCCTTCAGGTTCATCGCCTTGTACTTCTTGCCGCAGTGGATCACGAGCTTTTGTTTCGGACCGAGGCAGGCGATGTAGGCAATCTCCTCCTCGCCGGCCTTGAGCCGCTTCGGCGGAATACCCTGGATCTTGTTGCCCTTGCCCTTGGCCAGCCGCGGAATCTGTTTCACGTCGAGCAGCGCGATGTAACCCTCGCTGGTGATCGACACCACCTGGTCGCGGTCGTAATCGCGCACTGCGGCAACCGGCAGCAGGCGGCTGCCGGCCGGCAGCTTGATCTGCGCCTTGCCGTTTTTGTTGCGCGTGACCAGGTCGGCGTACTGGCAGACGTAACCGTAACCGTGCGACGACACCAGCAGGAACTCGTCGTCGTCGCGGCCCATCACGCAGGCGCGAAACTCGGCGCCGCTGGCCGGCTTGAAGCGGCCGGTCAACGGCTCGCCCTGGCCGCGCGCCGACGGCAGCGAGTGCGCCGGCAGCGAGTAGGCGCGGCCGTCGGAGTCGAGAAACACGACGCTTTGGTTGCTCTTGCCCTGCGCCGAATCGAGATAGGCATCCCCCGACTTGTAACTCAGGCTCTTCGGGTCGATGTCGTGGCCCTTGGCGGCGCGCACCCAGCCCTTGGTCGACAACACCACGGTCAGCGCTTCCGACGGCACCAGGTCGGTCTCGTCCATCGCCCGCGCGGCGTCGCGGGCGACGATCGGCGAACGCCGCTCGTCGCCATAGGTTTCGACGTCCGCCTGGATTTCCTTCTTGATCAGCGTCTTGATGCGCTTGTCCGAGCCGAGCAGCTTTTCGAGCTCCTTTTTCTCGTCGGTCAACTCCTCCTGTTCGGCCTTGATTTTCATCTCTTCGAGCTTGGCGAGATGCCGCAGCTTGGTCTCGAGGATCGCCTCGGCCTGGATCGCGGTGATCTTGAAGGTTTTCATCAGGACTTTTTTCGGATCGTCCTCGTTGCGCACGATGCGGATGACCTCGTCGAGGTTCAGAAACGCGATCAGCAGGCCCTCGAGCACGTGCAGGCGCGCGTCGACCTTGTCGAGACGCCACTTCAGCCGGCGACGCACGGTGCCGACGCGGAACGCAATCCACTCCTGCAGGATTTGCTTCAGATTCTTGACCTGCGGCCGGCCGTTGGTGCCGATCATGTTCATGTTGACGCGGTAAGTGCGCTCGAGATCGGTGGTCGCGAACAGGTGGCTCATCAGCGCGACCACGTCGACCCGGTTCGAGCGCGGCACGATGACGATGCGGGTCGGATTCTCGTGATCCGACTCGTCGCGCAAATCCTCGACCAGGGGCAGCTTCTTCGCCAGCATCTGGCTCGCGATCTGTTCCATTACGCGCGCACCGGAGACCTGGTGCGGCAACGCGGTGACGATGATGTCGCCGTCTTCGCGCTCGAAGACCGCGCGCATGCGGATCGAGCCGCTGCCGGTTTCGTACATTGCCTTGATTTCTTCCCGCGGCGTGATGATCTCGGCCTCGGTCGGGTAGTCCGGCCCCTTGACCTGCTTGAGCAGATCGGCCAACGGCGCCCGCGCGCGGTCGAGCAGCACGATACAGGCCTTCGCGACCTCGCGCAGGTTGTGCGGCGGGATGTCGGTCGCCATGCCGACGGCAATGCCGGTGGTCCCGTTCAACAGCACGTGCGGCAACCGCGCCGGCAGCAGCGCCGGCTCCGTCAGCGTGCCGTCGAAGTTCGCGACCCAGTCGACCGTGCCCTGGTCGAGTTCGGCGAGCAGCACGCGGGCGAAACCCGACAGCCTGGATTCGGTGTAGCGCATCGCCGCGAACGATTTCGGATCGTCGGGCGAGCCGAAATTGCCCTGGCCATCGATCAACGGGTAGCGATAGGAGAATTCCTGCGCCATCAATACCATCGCCTCGTAGCACGCCGT
>JBPEYE010000276.1:0-5428 GCA_052030825.1 Gammaproteobacteria bacterium
GGCGACTAAATCAAGATGGGGGACTTTGTTTACTTTGCAGCGCTTGCTTTGGACTGGCTTCAGTTTAAACGAGGTATTCCCATGTATGCCACATAACAGCTAATTTAATAGGTCTTCGACCTAATAATATATCTTAGCGGGTTGACTTGATATCTCCGGGCCGCTTCTGGAAGGACCTCGAGGTTGTTGAATTGCGCTGATAAAAAATTCAGCTCCAATCGGGAGAGCTTGTTACGGGTCTTTGACCCGATAACCCGGTTGCAAGATTGCGTCAAGCCAGTAAATCGGGTGATCGTCGGACCCAAGCAAAGTAATGGGCTATTCAGTCGACGACCGCGATGACGAGGTCCATGACGTTGGTGTGGGTCGGGCCGGTCGTGAACAGGCTGCCGGCACGTTCGAGGAAGCTGCCGGCATCGGCGCGGTCGAGCGTGCCGCGCGGGTCGTCGGCGCCGTTCCAGGTCGCGCCGGTGACGAGTCCGCCGGCCGCGTCGGTCGGGCCGTCGGTGCCGTCGGTGCCGGCGACCAGGATCGAGATCTCGTCGCGGCCGGCGATGTGCTCCGCGAGCGCCAGCGCGAGGCTCTGGTTGCGACCTCCGCGACCCGGTTCGTCGGGCAGCACGATCGTCGGCTCGCCGCCGTAGATGTAAACGCCGGGTTCGGCAGCGCGCAGTTCGGCGCCGATTCGCGCTGCCAGTTCGAAGACGTCACCGTACAGAGTCTCGTCATTGTGCCTGACTTCGAGCCCCAGTTTGCGCGCGCGATCCGCGGCTTGTTCGCGCGCAATGGAATTTGACGCGACGATGCGGGCGCGGGCACGATCCGGCGCGCGGTGCGGATCGCCGAGGCCGGACCCGATCGTCGCGATCGAATCGCCCTCGACGTCCGAGATAGCGTAGACGCGGACCGCGGCGCCCGGGAAAGCTTCGATCAGCTTGCCGTCCTTGATCAGCGAGGTCTCCTTGCGCCGGGCATTGATCTGGCCGATCGTCTTGCCGGTCGCGATCATCTCCCCGGTCATCTGCTTCAGGTCGTCAAGCGACATCCCTTCGGGAAGGGCTTCGGCGAGCGCCGACGCGCCACCGGAGACCAGCAGTAACAGGCGGCTGTCCGCCGGCATCGC
Organism: Gammaproteobacteria bacterium; assembly: GCA_052030825.1. Classification (GTDB taxonomy): domain Bacteria; phylum Pseudomonadota; class Gammaproteobacteria. Next base: position 1,124 of record JBPEYE010000276.1, read on the forward strand.
GCCGACGCGCTCGAGCAGCGCCCTGCCCGCCGCGAGCGAATGCTCGTCGGGAATCGGGTGGCCCGATTCTAATATCTTGACGCTATCTCTCGCCTTCAGCGTCAGGTCGCTGTGGCCGTACTTGGTCACGATCAGCGCCGGGCACTGCGGGAACTTCTCGAGCGCGCCCTCGGCCATCGCCTGCGCGGCCTTGCCGACCGCGACAATCAGGTCGGGTTCGAAGTCGTCATCCTCGGTGATCGCCTTGATCACCGAAAGCCGCCCTTCGACCGCGTCGATTGCGGCCTGCCAGATTTCGAGGATTGCCTGTTTGCGCTTCAGATTGTCACCCATTGCGTCGTTCCGATGCCGTGCCGCCAATAACGTCCGAGCCGGCCGCACTCGCGGCGTCCGATGGGAGGCAATGCTGAGGATTTCGGTCACGATTGTCCAGCCCGGGAATTTGGGCGTATGATGGCGCGTCCAACCCGACTCTCACGGAGTAATCGACATGACCGCAACCGCCACAACCACGCTCAATGACGTCAACATGGACGCCGTTGCGGGCCTGGCCGGAAAGATTCAAAAGGAGCCGGAGGTCGCCGCGACCAAATGGGCCGCCAGCGTCGACTGGAAAGGCGGTTTCCGCTCGGAGGCGAAAATCCGCGAGTTCGCACCCGCAGCGTCCGACGAGCCGTCCCAGCTCGGCGGTACCGACACCGGGCCGAATCCTGTCGAGCAGGTGCTCGCCGCTCTCGGTAACTGCCTTGCGGTCGGATACGCCGCCAACGCGAGCGCCATGGGCATCGAGTTAAAGGACCTGCGCATCGACCTCGAGGGCGACCTCGACCTGCATACCTTTCTCGGGTTGAATCCGCAGGGCAACGCTGGTTACGACAACATCTCGGTCCGGGTGCACATCGACAGCGACGCGCAGGATGCCGAAATCCGGGCGCTGCACGAAAAAGTCGTCGGTACCTCGCCGGTCGGGCACACGCTGTCGCGCGCGGTGCCGGTTAATATCGATCTCGCCTAGCGATAGAAAACGAACGCGCGGGTCTCGATGCTCTCGCGCGGCTTCGCGTCGGGCGGCGCGTCGGGTAGCTCGATCGCGGTGTGGATCGTGCACGGCCGCGTGCCGCCGTCGATCGAGTCGAAGGTTTTGAACAGCAGCACCTCGTCGGGCCGCATCGCCGAAAAATAGAACCAGCGCTGTGCATCGTCGTGCACCGCGAGCTGGATTTCGCCGACGTGGGTCGGCGAACGGCGCTCGGTGTCGACGAGATGCTCGCGCGCGACGCTGCGCGCATCGACCAGCGCCAGCGGCCAGTTCTCGACCGGATCCGACAGCGGCCGCCAGACGTTGACGATCTGGAAGCGCCCTTTGGCGAGCTCGGCGGCCTCGTCACCGAGGTTTTCGTCGAGGCAGACAAAACCCGATTTCGACGTGTAGTCGTTGTGTACCAGCGTCGCCGGCTCGCGCACGTTCTTGATCTCGCGCAACGCCGGGTCCGACGCGCGCACCGTGTGGTCGAAGATGTGCACGCGGTAGCAGCCGGTCGTGCGCTGCAGAAAGTCGATGACCTCGGGCTCGTAAACTTTTTCGATAACATCCGGGTCGAGAAAGTTTTCGACCGCGGTCGGAAACTTCAACAAATCGAAGCCCGACGGGTGCTGGCCGAATTCGCGGGGCGCGTCGGCGTCGGCGCGCCCGCGCGCATCCTCGACTTCGACCGTGACGACGCGCATCGGTTGATCGATATCGTGCTTCGCGTTGCGGCCGGCGCTCGAGGCGTAGTAGATCGGGCGCTCGCTACGCTGCTTCAGGAACTCGACGCTGGCGTTGACGCTCATCTCAACCTCGCTTCAGTTCATCGTGACGAAAGCAGTCGACGACGTGGTCGTTGACCAGCCCCGCCGCCTGCATGAAGGCATAACATATGGTGCTGCCGACGAAAGTAAAGCCCCGTTTCTTCAGATCCTTCGACATTGCGTCCGAGATCGGCGTCGTCGCCGGCACGTCCGCGCTGCGTCGCCTGGCGTTCTGGATCGGTTCGCCGTCGACAAATTCCCACAGGTATGCGTCGAGCGTCGTGCCGGCGTCGTAGAGCGCAAGCGTCGCGCGCGCGTTCTTGACGAAGCCGTTGACCTTGAGCCGGTTGCGCACGATCGCCGGATTCTCCAGCAGCGCGGCAATCTTGTCGTCGCCGTAACGCGCGATTCGCGCGGCGTCAAAATCATCGAAGGCGCGTCGGTAGCCGTCGCGCTTGCGCAGAATCGTGATCCACGACAGCCCGGCCTGCGCGCCCTCGAGACACAGGAACTCGAACAGGTCGCGTTCGTCGTGTACCGGCACGCCCCACTCGTCGTCGTGGTAACTCGTGTACAGCGGATCGTCGCCGCACCACCAGCAGCGTTGCCGCGCGTCGCTCACGCGAGACCCTCGACGAAACCACGGATCCGCGCGAGCGCGTCGTCGAGTTCGGCGTCGCCGACCGTCGCCGACACGCGCACGTGACCGGCCGCGCTCGGCCCGAACGCGGTCGCGTCGAGCACCGACACGCCGGTCGAATCGTAAAGCCGCCGCGCGAACTCCGGCACCGCGACCCCGGTCGGGCGCACGTCGACGAGCATGAACATGCCGGCCTCGGGCATCAGCGGGCGCAGGCCCATTGCGGCAAACGCGGCGTACATGGTTTCGAGCCGGCCCCGGTAGATGTCACGCATGCGCACGACTTCGTCGCCGCAGTGTTCGAGCGCGTGACAGGCGGCCTGCTGGATGAAACCGGGCAAGCCGTAGAGCATGCACAGCGCGAGCTTGTCGAGGTTCTCGATCATCGCATCGGGCGCGATCGCCCAGCCGAGGCGCCAGCCCGACATTGCGTAGGCTTTCGACATGCTGCCGATCGTGATCAGGCGGCCGTCGAGCCCGGGCTCGGCGGCGGCCGCGTGAAACTCGCCGGAAAACACGAAATCGGCATAGACCTCGTCGGCGACGACCCACAGGTCGTGGCGGCGCGCGACCTCGGCGACGAAACCGAGCTCGTCGCGGCCGAGCGCGATGCCGGTCGGGTTCGACGGCGACGCGTAAAAGATCGCGCGGGTACGCTCGCTGACCGCGGCCTCGAGCGCATCGCGACGCAGGCGAAAGCCGTCGGCGGCGTCGAGCACGACTGGTACCAGCGTTGCCCCGGGTGCCTGCACGGTCGCTTCGTAGGTCACGTACATCGGTTGCAGCACGATCGCTTCGTCGCCGTGATCGAGCAGGCACTGGGCGCAGGCGAACAACGCGTTTTGCGCGCCGGAAGTCGTGATCACGTTGTCCGGGCTGATCGCCCGTCCCGACAGACGCTCGTGACGTGCGGCGATCGCCGCGCGCAGACTCGCGTGGCCGGCGATCGTCGTGTAGTGGGTGTCGCCCTCGTCGATTGCGCGCAGCGCCGCGTCGACGATGCCTCGCGGGGTCGGAAAATCCGGATCGCCGACCGACAGCACGATGACGTCTTCGCCGCGACTCTTCGCCTGCTTGGCCGCGTAGTGCAGGTCCCAGGCGTCGGCGGCGTCGCCCTTGATCCGCGCGGTCAACGACGAGAATCGCATGGCTCAGGCCCAGCCGGGTTTGAGTTCGTCGAGCAGCGGTAAAATCCACGGCTTGTGCGCGTCGATTTCGGCCCGCGTGAGCCCGGTCAGTTCGTACGGCAACACGAGCCAGTCGTCGGTCTCGTGGAGATGGTAGTCGGGCGGATGGCCGGTTGCGCTCGGCCGGTACCAGGGCGCGGCGATGCGGTAATCCTTCGGCATGTTGCGCTTCAGATTTTTACCGAGCCGCTCGACGATTGCGCCGACGTTGCGCCCGGTGCTGTAGACGTCGTCGACGATCAACAGCCGGTCGTCGGCGTCGAGATTCTCGAACAGGTATTGCAGTCCGTGGGCGCGCAGCGGCTCGCCCCGCTGCAGCTGGCGGAAATAATCGTCGCGCCCGCGGTAGGAAGTCCGCACCGCGATGTGATCGGTCTCGACGCCGAGATACTGCAGGCACTCCTGGACGTAAATGCCGACCGTCGAACCGCCGCGCCAGACGCCGACGATGAAATTCGGCCGATAGCCCGAATCGAAGATTTGCACCGCCAACCGGTACGAGTCTTCCAGCAGTTCCTGTTCGTCGATAAAGCGTTTTTGCATCGCCGCCGGGGCCCTGTGATAATGGCCCGCAGCCTACCAAGCGGCCGCAGGATTTGCACCCCCGATGAGCGAAAAAACCTACCTTTGCGCGCAAACGCTGCTCGAAGATTCGTTTCGCCTCGGCGCCGACATCATCGAGAGCGG
>JBPEYE010000277.1:0-20975 GCA_052030825.1 Gammaproteobacteria bacterium
TGGCGTCGGTCTTGTAGATATCTTCCGGATCGCCCGACAGCGCGACCCAGCGGAACGGACCGACACCGCGACAGAACAGCGGTCGGATGTAGGCCGGCACGAAGCCCGGGAAGTCGAACGCATTTTTCACGCCCTGGTCGAACGCCTCCTGGCGAATGTTGTTGCCATAGTCGACGGTGGGGATGCCCTGCGCGTGAAAATCGAGCATCGCTTTCACGTGCACCGCCATCGACTTGCGCGCCTCGGCGGCGACGCGCTCGGGGTCGGATTCGCGCCGCGTCTCCCATTCGTCGAGCGTCCACCCGATCGGCAGGTAACCGTTGACCGGATCGTGCGCCGAGGTCTGGTCGGTGACGAGGTCCGGCTTGACGCCGCGGCGAACCAGCTCGGGCAGAATCTCACCGCCGTTACCGAGCAGCCCGACCGAAACCGCCTCGCCTTTCGCGCAGGCGGCGTCGATCATCGCCAGCGCGTCGTCGAGGCTGTCGGCCTGCTTGTCGAGATACTTCGTGCGCAGGCGGAAGTCGATGCGTTTCGGGTCGCATTCGACGCACAGGATACTGTAGCCGGCCATGGTCGCGGCGAGCGGCTGCGCGCCGCCCATGCCGCCGAGCCCCGAGGTCAGGATCCAGCGGCCGCTCGGATCGCCATCGAAGTGCTGGCGCGCGGCTTCGACGAAGGTTTCATAGGTGCCCTGCACGATCCCCTGGCTGCCGATGTAGATCCACGAGCCGGCGGTCATCTGGCCGAACATCATCAATCCCTTGCGGTCGAGCTCGTTGAAATGCTCCCAGGTCGCCCAGTGCGGCACCAGGTTGGAATTCGCGATCAGAACCCGCGGCGCATCCGGGTGCGTCTTGAACACGCCGACCGGCTTGCCCGACTGGATCAGCAGGCTTTCGTCGTCGTCGAGTTCGCGCAGGCATTCGAGGATCCTGTCGAAGCATTGCCAGTTGCGCGCGGCGCGGCCGATGCCGCCGTAGACGATCAGTTCGTCGGGTTTTTCGGCGACCTCGGGGTCGAGGTTGTTCTGGATCATCCGGTACGGGGCTTCGGTCAGCCAGCTCTTGCAGCTGAGCTCGCTGCCGCGCGGCGCGCGGATCTTGCGACTGGTGTCGATTCGATCGAGGGGCATGTCAGTTTCCTCCTGTGCGCTGTTCGCGCAGTCGGTATTCATCGGTGGCGTAGCGTGCGCTGAGCGCGTAACGGTCGCCGGGGTAAGTCAGGGTCGCGCAGGTCACGACGCGGCCGTCCTTCCAGGTGCGCCGCAGCAGCTCGAGACACGGCTGTTCGGGCGCAAGCGCGAGGTGACGACGGCAATCGCCATCCGGCAGGATCGCGCGCACGCGGTGCTCCATCTCGTCGGGCTTGACCTGCTCGAGCAAAAACGCGGTGGCGGTGATGCGGGTGAAATCCTGGGCGATAAAATCCGCAACCACCGCCGGATTGACGTAGCGCGCCTCGAACTGGATCGGCGCGTCGTCCTGGTAGTGCACCGCGCGCAGGCGGTAGAGCTCGAACCCGGCGGCAACTTCCATTTGCGTCGCCAGTTCCGAATCCGCCGCCACGCGGTCGAGGGTAAGCACCTTCGAGTGATGGGTTTTGCCGTCGCGCTCGATTTCGAGCGCAATGTCGCGCAATTCGATCAGGCTCGCGTGGCGCGGGCGCTCGGCGACGAACGAACCGAGCCCGTGCACGCGGCGCACCAGGCCGGCCTCGGTCAGCTCGCGCAGCGCGCGGTTGATCGTCATGCGGCTGACGCCGAGCGCGGCGACCAGCTCGTTCTCCGACGGCAGCTTCTGCCCGGCGCGCCACTCGCCGCTGTCGATGCGCTCGCGGATGCGCTCCTTGATCTGGCGGTAGATCGGTTCGGGGGCGCCCTTTTCGATCGCGTCGAAGCCGTCGAGGATCGCGCTCATGCGACCTCCGGGCGCCGCCGCCAGATCCCGTCCTGCATGATCGCGTGGCAGGGATTGATACCGACGCGATAGGCGAGCATCGCCGGCCGGTCGACATCCCACAGCACCAGGTCGGCGCGCTTGCCGACCTCGAGCGAGCCGATTTCGGCGTCGAGCCCGAGCGCCTTCGCGGCATTCACGGTCACCCCGCGCAAGGCCTCGGCCGGGGTCAGGCGGAACAGCGTGCAGCCGAGATTCAGAATCAGCAGCAGCGAGTGCAGCGGCGAACTGCCCGGGTTGCCGTCGCTCGCCAGCGCCAGCGGCACGCGCTGCGCGCGCAGCGCGTCGAGCGGCGGTAACCGGGTCTCGCGCAGCACGTAGTACGCGCCCGGCAACAACACCGCGACGCTGCCGTGCGCGGCCAGGCGCTCGACGTCGGCCTCGCGCAGGTACTCGAGGTGGTCGACCGACAGCGCGCCGCGCGCGGCCGCCATCGCCGCGCCGCCGAGGTCGGACAGTTGCTCGGCATGCGCCTTGATCGGCAGCCCGAGGCGCGCGGCGGCGTCGAAAACGCGCTCGGCCTGGGCAACCGAGAACGCGATCGATTCGACGAACACGTCGACCGCGTCGACCAGGCCTTCGGCGGCGGCGCGCGGCAGCATCTCGTCACAAACGAGATCGATGTAGGCGTCGGCGCGCCCTTCGAACTCTGGCGGCAGCGCGTGCGCGCCGAGAAAGGTTTTCTGCACGCGCACGCCGTACGCGTCACCGATGCGCGCGGCGACGCGCAGCATCTTGATTTCGCTGTCGGTGTCGAGTCCGTAACCCGACTTGATTTCGAGCGTCGTGACCCCCTCGGCGAGCAGCGCTTCGACCCGCGGGCGCGCCTGCGCCAGCAGTTCGTCTTCGCTCGCGTGGCGGGTCGCGGCGACGGTCGAACGGATGCCGCCGCCGGCGGCGGCGATTTCGGCGTAGCTCGCGCCCTCGAGCCGACGTTCGAACTCGTCGGCGCGGTCGCCGCCGTAAACCAGGTGGGTATGACAGTCGACCAGTCCCGGCGTCAGCAGCCGGCCGGCGCAATCGACGCGCTCGGCGTCGCCGGCCGCCGGGCATTCACCGAGCGGCCCGGTCCAGGCGATGCGACCGGCGTCGACGAGCAAAGCGGATGCTTCGCGCAAGCCGTAGCCGTCGGCAGCGTCAAAACAGGCCAGCGTCGCGTTGGTGAAAAGGGTCGAAGTCATTGCATTCCATAGAACACTATACTTGTATAGACAAGTATGTTACGCTGATTCCGTTTTGAACGCAACCCGTATCGGAATGACCGCATGACGCAACGAATCCGCGCCGCGTCGGCACTACTCGCCGACGGTTGGGCCGACGATGTCACGATCGCGATCGACGCCGGTGGCACGATCGAGTCGATCACCCGGGACACGCCCGGTGAAGCGGGCGTCGCGGTATTGTTACCGGCGATCCCGAACGTGCATTCACACGCGCATCAGCGCGCCATGGCGGGCCTCGGCGAGCGCGCCGGCGGCGACGCCGCCGACAGCTTCTGGACCTGGCGGCAGGTGATGTACCACTACCTCGAGCGCATCGGGCCCGAACATCTGCGTGCGATTGCCGCGCAGCTCTACGTCGAGATGCTCAAGCGCGGCTACGGCTGCGTCGGCGAGTTCCAGTACCTGCACCATGACCCCGACGGCAAACCCTACGCCGACCGTGCCGAAATGACCCTGCAATGTCTCGCCGCGGCGCGCGCGGTCGGCATCGGCTTCACCGCGCTGCCGGTACTCTATCGCTACGGCGGATTCGGCGGCGCCGATCCGCTCGCCGGGCAAAAGCGCTTTCTCAACGACGCCGACGGCTTCGGCGAGATCCTCGCGCGCCTGCGTCAGGCGACCATCGACGACGCCAACGCGGCGGTCGGGATCGCGCCGCACTCGCTGCGCGCGATCGACGCCGCGCTGCTCGGCGAGGTGCTCGCCGCGCACGACGACTTCGCCGCGATTCACATTCATATCGCCGAGCAAACGCGGGAGGTCGACGATTGCGTCGCCTGGAGCGGCGCGCGCCCGGTCGAATGGCTCTACGACCACTTCGCCGTCGACGCCGGCTGGTGCCTGGTCCACGCGACCCACATGACCGCGGCGGAAACCGCGCGCGTCGCCGCGAGCGGCGCGATTGCCGGGCTGTGCCCGACGACCGAAGCCAATCTCGGCGACGGCCTGTTCAACGCCGAGGCCTATTTCGCCGCGCGCGGCGCGTGGGCCATCGGTTCCGACAGCCACATCTCGATCGACCCGGTCGAGGAACTGCGCTGGCTCGAGTACGGTCTGCGCCTGCAGACGCGACGCCGCAGCCTCGCCAGCGATGCCGCGATGCCGAACCCCGGCCGCTTCCTGCTCGACGGCGCCCTGGCCGGCGGTGCGCGGGCCTGCGGCCGCAAAATCGGTCGCATCGAAGCCGGCTACCGCGCCGACATGGTCGTTCTCGACGCCGACCACCCGCGGCTCTACGGCCGCGTGCGCGACGACCTGCTCGACAGCTGGGTCTTCTCCGGCAATGAAAACCTCGTGCGCGACGTCTACATCGGTGGTAGAAAGGTCATCGACGCCGGGCATCACGTCGACGAGGCGCCTATCGCCGACGCCTATCGCGCGGCGCTCGACGACCTCGCCAACTAGGAGGACTCGATTTGACCGAGGCATTGCTGCTGACGCCGGGCGCGACGCGACTCGCCGACCTGCGCCGGGTCTACCGCAAGGACCTGCCGGTGCGCATCGACGATGCCTGCAAGACCGGGGTCGATGCCGCGGCGAAAATCGTGGCCGACGCGGCGCGCGGCAAGGCCGCGGTCTACGGCATCAACACCGGTTTCGGCAAACTCGCCAACACGCGTATCCCCGCCGATCAAACTTCACGCCTGCAGCGCAATCTCGTCTTGTCGCATTGCTGCGGCGTCGGTCAACCGCTACCGCGAGCGGTCGTGCGCCTCGTCATCGCGCTCAAAATGCTGTCGCTCGGCCGCGGCGCGTCGGGCGTGCGCTGGGACATCATTTTACGCCTGCAAAGCTTGCTGCAGCTCGACCTGTTGCCGGTCATTCCGGCACAGGGCTCGGTCGGCGCATCCGGCGACCTGGCGCCGCTCGCCCATCTCGCCGCGGTACTGATCGGCGAGGGTCACGTGGACTACGAAGGCGAACGCATGCCTGCCGCCGACGCGCTCAAGGCGGCTAAACTCGAGCCGCTCGAGCTCGGACCGAAAGAGGGTCTCGGGCTCATCAACGGCACCCAGGTGTCGACCGCGCTGGCGCTTGCCGGCCTGTTCGACGCCTGGAGCCTGGCGCAAACCGCGCTGATCTCCGGCGCGCTGTCGACCGACGCGCTGATGGGCTCGACGCAGCCTTTTCGCGCCGAAATTCACGCCCGGCGGGGACTCCGGGGCCAGATCGATGCGGCCCACAGCCTGCAGCTTCTGCTCGAGGGGTCGGCGATTCGCGAATCGCACCGCGAGGGCGACGAGCGGGTCCAGGACCCGTACAGCTTTCGCTGCCAGCCGCAGGTCATGGGTGCCTGTCTCGACGAACTGCGCGCGGTCGCGCAAATGCTCGAGACCGAGTCGAACGCGGTCACCGACAACCCGATCGTCGACAGCGACAGCGGCGAAATCCTGTCGGGCGGCAACTTTCACGCCGAACCGGTCGCGTTCGGCGCCGACCGGGTTGCGCTGGCGATCGCCGAAATCGGCGCGATCTGCCAGCGTCGCATCGCGATCGCGGTCGACCCGGCGCAAAACTACGGCTTGCCCGCCTTCATTTCGCCCGACCCGGGCCTCAATTCGGGCTTCATGATCGCCGAGGTCACCGCCGCCGCGCTGATGGCCGAGAACAAGCAGCGCGCGCAGCCGTGCTCGCTCGACTCGACGCCAACCAGCGCCAACCAGGAAGACCACGTGTCGATGGCTTGCCACGCGGCGCGCCGACTCGACGAAATGAACCACAACCTCGCCCACATTCTCGCGATCGAGTTGTTGATCGGCGTACAGGGGGTCGAGTTTCGCGCGCCGGTCGAGACCAGCGCGCGCCTGCAAAAAGTCATGCACAAGGTCCGCAGCGCGGTCGCACCGCTCGAGGACGATCGCTACCTCGCCGACGACATTGCCGCGATCAAACAACTCGTCGCCGAACGCGCGATCATCGCGTCGCTCGGCGAAATCGGACTGCTGCCGGAGATCGATCCGTGACCCCGGCGGTCAGTCGCGGCGACGGCCCGCTGCTGCTGGGGCAACCGCACGGCGGACTCGAAATTCCGGACGGCATTCTTGCGCGGCTCAACGCCGCCGGCCGCGCCAGAGCCGACACCGACTGGCATATCGGCGAGCTCTACGCCGACCTCGCGCCGCGGGCGACCGTCGTCAGTACGCCGATCCATCGCTACGTCATCGACGCCAATCGTGATCCGGCGGACACGTCGCTCTATCCCGGGCAGAACACCACCGCGCTGTGCCCGACGACGACTTTCGACGGCGAGCCGATCTACCGCGCCGGCGAAGCGCCGTCGAGCGACGAAATCGCCGAGCGCCAGCAGCGCTACCACCAGCCCTACCACGACGCGCTGCGCACCGAGCTCGACCGCATCCACCAGCGTCACGGCTACGTCATTCTCTACGATTGCCACTCGATCCGCTCGCACATCCCGTTCCTGTTCGAGGGCCGGCTACCCGATTTCAACATCGGCACCAACGACACGACGACCTGCGACCCGGCGATCGAGAACGGGGTCGCCGCGAGCTGCGCGGCCGCCGACGACTACACGGCGGTCGTCAACGGGCGCTTCCGGGGCGGCTGGACGACGCGCCACTACGGCCAGCCCGAACGCGGCTATCATGCGATTCAGATGGAACTGGCGCAGCGCAATTACATGCTCGAGGAATCGCCCTGGGACTATCTCGGCGACCGGGCCGCGCGCCTTCGTGCTATCCTGCGCGCGATTCTCGAACGACTGGAGTCGGTGTTCGACTGAAACCGCGCATGCTGCAGCTCACGTCAGACCCGATCGGCAGGGGCCGCGAGCGCGCCTGTTACATCCATCCCGATGATCCGACCCGCGCCATCAAGATCCCGGGCGACGCGTCGAGCCCGCAGTCGCGGCGCGAGGTTGCGTTCTACCGCAAACTCGAGCGCCGCGGCGTCGACTACGACGCCTACCTGCCGCGTTTTCACGGCCTGTGCGAAACCAACCTCGGCACCGGCATCGTCGTCGACCTCGTGCGCGACTTCGACGGCCAGGTTTCGCGCGCGCTCAACCAGTACCTCGTCGCCGGTTATCCGTTGATCGAGTTCGAGCCCTACCTCGAGGAGTTGCGCGCGGCTTTTCTGCGTGACCTGATCATTTTCAATCACGACCTGACGATCGGCGCGCTGTTGTTTCGCAGGACCTCGCTGAGCCGCGGCCGCCTGGTCGCAATCGACGGACTCGGCGATACCGTCGCCCTCGACTGGCTGGACCGGATCCCCTATCTCGTGCGCCGCAAGATCGATCGTCGCTGGCGGCGTTTCCGCGCGCGGGCCGAACAGACGCCCGAGATTCGCGCACAGCGCGAAGCCGAGGCGGAAATGCTCGCCCAGGAACCCGACCACACGGTTTGACCCACTGGGGTGTCATTCCTGCCGCGCTCGCCGCGGTCGTCATCTTCGGCGGCTCGGCGGTGGCGACCAAGGTTGCGGTAGCGGGGATTCACGCGCTCGACGTCGCCGTGCTGCGCACCGTGATCGGCGGGCTGCTCGCGTTGCCGCTGACGCTCGCGCTCGGCATCGGCCTGCCGAAGCGTGGCGCCGAGCGCGGTCTGCTGCTCATTTCCGGTTTTTGCGGATTCATCGCCTTCCCGCTGCTGTTTACCTTCGGCGTCGGCCTGACCAGCGCCAACCACGCGACCATGGTGCTCGCAATTCTGCCGGTGACCACCGGCGCGATCGCGATGACCTGGGACCGGCAACGACCCCGCGCGGCCTGGTGGCTCGGCTCGGCGGTAGCCTTCGGCGGCGAGGTGATCCTCCTCTACGAGCCGTCGGCCGGGCCCGGCGTTGCGAGCCTCGATGGCGATCTGCTGGTACTCGCCGCAACCGTCTTCGGCTCGCTCGGTTACGTCGCCGGCGCGCGGCTGCAGCGCCGCGGCTACCCGGCGCGCGGCACCACCTTCTGGGGCGTCGGCCTGTTCGCATTGCTGCTGCTGCCGATCGTGCCGTTCGTCGTCGACGCGACCGCGCTCGCCGCGGCCGGTGCCTGGCCGTGGTCGGGCCTGCTCTACCAGGCGATCGGGGTCACGATCGTTGCCTATATCCTGTGGTACTGGGCGCTCGGCAGCGGCGGTATCGCGCGCATCGGCCTGCTGCAATTCCTGCAGCCGGTTTCCGGGGTGATACTCGCCTGGCTGATACTCGGCGAGAAATTGTCGCTGACCTTCGGCGCCGCATCGCTGATAATCATGCTCGGCGTCGCGCTCGCCTGGCGCGCGCGCTGATGACGGCAACGGGGACCCCGCGTTGAGCGCGAAAGATTACCTGCATCCGCCGGCGATCGCGGCCGGCTTCGCCGCGGTGCTGATCGGCTACAGCTCGTCGGCGGTCATCGTGTTCCAGGCCGCAAGCGCGGCCGGCGCGAGCGCGGCGCAGGCCGGTTCGTGGATGATGGCGCTCGGTCTCGGCATGGGGGTTACGACCATCGGCCTGTCGCTGCGTTACCGGATGCCGATCATCACCGCCTGGTCGACCCCGGGCGGCGCGCTGTTGGCGACCTCGCTGGAGGGTATCGCGCTTGCCGATGCGATCGGCGCGTTCGTGTTCAGCGCGCTGCTGATCACGCTGGCCGGTTACAGCGGCTGGTTCGAACGCGTGATCGACCGCATTCCGCTGGCGCTGGCGGCGGCGATGCTCGCCGGAATCCTGTTCCAGTTCGGCGTCAATGCGTTCGTCGCGTTGCAAACCGAGTTCAGCCTCGTGTTGACGATGCTCGCGGTCTACCTCGGCGCGCGCCGCCTGCTACCCCGCTACACGATCCTGCTCGTACTGCTCGCCGGATTCCTGTTCTGCCAGTTCGCCGGCCTGCTCGATTTTTCGCGCTTTCGCATCGACCTCGGCGGTCCCGAGTTCGTCCTGCCGGGATTCTCGCTGGCGGCGCTGATCGGCGTCGGCATTCCGCTGTTCGTGGTGACGATGGTGTCGCAAAACATCCCTGGTATCGCGGTCCTGCGCACCTCGGGTTACACCGCACCGATATCGCCGATCGTCGGCACGACCGGCGTCGCCACGCTGGTCACCGCGCCATTCGGCGGTTTCGCGCTGAATCTCGCCGCAATCACCGCGGCGATCTGCACCGGCCCCGAGGCGCACGCCGACCGCGACAAGCGCTACGTCGCCGGCGTCAGCACCGGCGTGTTCTATTTAATCCTGGGCTTCGGCGGCGGCGCGATCGCGGCGCTGTTCGCGGCTTTCCCGACCGAGTTCATCTTCGCGCTCGCCGGGCTCGCGCTGCTCGGCACCATCGGCGCGAGCATCACCACCGCGGTCGCCGACGACGCGGCGCGCGAGGCGGCGGTGATCACTTTCGTCGTGACCGCGTCCGGGGTCGAACTGTTCGGCATCGGCGCGGCTTTCTGGGGGCTGGTCGCCGGCGGTGCGACGCAGCTGGTTCTAAAGCGGGGAAGATCGGCATGAAGCACCTGTTCGACGCCAGCCTCTACCGCTTCGATGAACCGCAACCGTCGTACTGGGAAGCGAGCGCGCCGCCGGCCGAGTTCGACGCGACGCCGCTCGAAGGCGACGCCAGCTGCGACGTCGCCATCGTCGGCGGCGGCTATACCGGGCTCGCGGCGGCCTATTTTCTCGCCCGCGAATTCGGCCTCGACGCGCGGGTACTCGAGGCCGGCCACATCGGCTGGGGCGCGTCCGGGCGCAACGGCGGATTTTGCTGCATTGGCGGTACCAAGTTGTCGCTGGCAACCCAGCTCAAGCGCTTCGGTGTCGACGAGACCCGGCATTACTACCGGAGTCAGGCCGACGCGATTCACCTCGTGCGCGAACTCGGCGCGACCGAGACGATCGATTTCCAGGCGCAGGGCGAGGCCGAGTTTGCGGTCGCCGAGAGCGACGCCGGATACCGCGCGCTGTGCGCCGAGGCCGAGGTCATGCGCGCCACGCTGGGTCTCGAGGTTACCCAACACCCGCGCGATGAATTCCGCGAAATCGGCTACGACGCCCCGCACCAGCACGGTGCGATCGCGATTCGCCCCGGTTTCGCGCTGCACCCGCTGCGCTACGCGCGCGGTCTGGCCGCCGCCGCGGTGCGGCGCGGCGCGGTGCTGCACGCGCGCAGCGAAGTGCTTGCCTGGCGCCGCGACGACGGCCGGCATTTGCTCGAGACCGCGCGCGGTTCGTTGCGCGCCGCGCGCGTGATTCTTACCGGCAACGGTTTCATGCCCGAGCATTTACACCCCGGCGTCTTTGGCCGACCGCTGCCGCTGCAAAGCGCGATCGTGACCAGCCGCCCGATGTCGCCGGACGAATTGCGCACCCGCGGCTGGCAGACGCAAAACCCGGCCTTCAATGCGCGCCACATGTTCTATTACTATCGCGTGCTCGCCGACGGCCGTTTCCTGCTCGGCGGTCGTGCCGACCATACCGGCCGCGCGGACCGCGCCGAGATCACTTACGCCGATCTCAAGTGCGGTATCGCCCGCCTGTGGCCGCAATTCGCCGACCTCGAATACACCCACCAGTGGCGCGGGCTGGTCTGCTTCGCCGCCAACCTGCGGCCGTCGATCGGCCGTATGCCCGAGGATCCTTCGGTGTACTTCGCCTTTGGCTACCACGGCAACGGCGTCAACACCGCGACCTGGAGCGGGCGCGAGGTTGCGCGCTGGCTGGCCGACCCCGCCGCCGGCGACGCGGTGCTGCCGCGGCATTTGCCGGCGATCATCCGCGGGCGGCCACCCCGCTTTCCACTGGCTTTTCTGCGCCGCCAATACCTGCGTGTCGGCCTCGCTGCCTACCGCCTGCGCGACCGGCTACGCATTTAAACCCGAATTCTGCTAGCATCGCGGCCCCATGCCTACCGAGTCGACCAGCCGGCCGCGGCCGATCAACGAGTACCCGCTTTACTGGGCGGAGTGCTTCGGCACCGCACCGTTCCTGCCGATGTCGCGCGCCGAAATGGACGCGCTCGGCTGGGACAGCTGCGACGTGATCCTGGTCACCGGCGACGCCTACGTCGATCACCCGAGCTTCGGCATGGCGGTGATCGGTCGCCTGCTCGAGGCGCAGGGCTTTCGCGTCGGCATCATCGCCCAGCCCGACTGGCACTCGGCCGAGCCGTTCCGCGCGCTCGGCCGACCCAACCTGTTTTTCGGCGTCACCGCCGGCAACATGGACTCGATGATCAACCGCTACACCGCCGATCGCAAAATTCGCAACGACGATGCCTATTCGCCCGACGACGTCGGCGGACGTCGACCGGACCGCTGTTCGATCGTTTACGCGCAGCGCTGCCGCGAAGCCTGGCGCGACGTCCCGATCGTGCTCGGTGGCATCGAGGCGTCGCTGCGCCGCATCGCGCATTACGACTACTGGCAGGACAAGGTGCGGCGCTCGATCCTCGCCGACGCGCGTGCCGACCTGCTGCTCTACGGCAACGCCGAGCGCGCGCTCATCGAGGTCGCGCACCGGCTGGCCCGCGGCGACGCGATCGCGACGATCACCGACGTCCGCGGCAGCGCCTTCTTCGTCGACGACCTGCCGCCCGACTGGGTGGTGATCGATTCGAGCAATATCGACAAGCCGGGGCGGGTCGAACAGCCGCTCAATCCTTACGCGGCGGTCCCGACGGGCGCCTGCAACGCGACCGCGCCGGACGCGCCCGAAGTCCATCTCGACGGCAAGCTCGCGCGCATCGAGCAGCGGCTCGCGCGGCGCGGCCGCAGCGTCATCCGCCTGCCGTCCTTCGACATGGTGCGCCGCGACCCGGTGCTCTACGCCCACGCCAGCCGCGTGCTGCATCTCGAAACCAATCCCTATAATGCGCGCGCGCTGGTGCAAAACCAGGGCGGGCGCAAGCTGTGGCTCAATCCGCCGCCGCTGCCGCTGTCGACCGAGGAGATGGACTACGTCTTCGGCCTCGACTACGCGCGTCGGCCGCACCCGAGCTACGGCGACGCGCGCATCCCGGCTTACGAAATGATCCGCTTCTCGGTCAACATCATGCGCGGCTGCTTCGGCGGCTGTACCTTTTGCTCGATCACCGAGCACGAGGGCCGCATCATCCAGAGCCGCTCCGAGGATTCGATCCTGCGCGAGATCGAGCAGATTCGCGACAAGGTGCCGGGATTCACCGGCGTGATCTCGGATCTCGGCGGCCCGACCGCCAACATGTACCGCCTCGCCTGCAAGTCGAAGACGATCGAGGCGGCCTGCCGGCGGCCGTCGTGCGTCTACCCGGGGATTTGCGACAACCTCGACACCGATCACGCACCGTTGATCGAGCTTTACCGCAAGGCGCGCGCACTCGACGGCGTCAAGAAGGTGCTGATTTCCTCCGGCCTGCGCTACGACCTCGCGGTCGAGTCACCGGCCTACGTCGAGGAACTCGTGACCCACCACGTCGGCGGTTACCTCAAGATCGCGCCCGAGCACACCGAGGATGGGCCGCTCGAGAAGATGATGAAGCCCGGCATCGGCAGCTACGATCGTTTCAGGGCGCTGTTCGAGAAGTTCTCGAAAAAAGCGGGCAAGGAGCAGTATCTGATACCGTACTTCATCGCCGCGCACCCCGGCACGACGGACGCGGACATGATGCATCTCGCGCTGTGGCTCAAGCGCAACGGCTTTCGCGCCGACCAGGTGCAGAATTTCTACCCGTCACCGATGGCGACCGCCACCGCGATGTATCACAGCGGCAAGAATCCGCTCCGGCGCGTGCGCCGCGCCGGCGGCGACGTCGACACGCCCAAGGGCGCAAAACGGCGGCGGCTGCACAAGGCTTTCCTGCGCTACCACGATCCGGCCAACTGGCCCGCGCTGCGCGCCGCCTTGCGCGATCTCGGCCGCGAAGACCTGATCGGCAATGGCAAACAACACCTGGTGCCGCCGCGCCAGCCGCGCGATGCCGGCGATTACCGCAGTCCGCGACGCAAACACGGCGAACGCGGGCGGCCGCGCAGGGGGCGTTTGCTGACCCAGCACACCGGGCTGCCGCCGCGCGATTAAGACCGGAGCTTGCAGCGGAGAACGCGATGCGGAAGAACGCCCGTGCGCGGACGTTGCCGGACGTGGGTTACGGGTTTTCTCGATTTCTCGAAGGCGGGTAGCGCCTTCGCGGCTTTCGCGCCAGCCGGCTCAGGCGCCGAGCGGGCGCCAGCGCGGCTTCGCCAGCAGGATCTGCGCGGTGCCGATCACGCGCTCCTCGAAACCGCCTTCGCAGTAACACAGGTAGTAATGCCACATGCGGATGAAGGTGTCGTCGAAACCGAGCGCGCGGACTTCGTCGAGGCGGGCGAGAAACCGCTCGCGCCAGTCGGCCAGCGTACGCGCGTAGTCGAGACCGATTTCCTGCATGCCGACCATGGCCAGGTCGGTATGGCGCCGCAGCACCGCCAGAATCGACTCGTGACTCGGCAGCGAACCGCCGGGGAAAATATACTTCTGGATGAAGTCGACGGATTTCTGGGCGTATTCGAAACGCTGCTCCGGTATCGTAATCGCCTGCAACAGCATCAGCCCGTCGTCCTTGAGCAGCGACGCGCAGCCGGCGAAATAGCGGTCGTAGTACTCGTGGCCGACCGCCTCGATCATCTCGACCGACACCAGCTTGTCGAACTGGCCTTCGAGGTCGCGGTAATCCTCGAACAGTACCGTGATCCGGTCTTCGAGACCGGCCTCGCGGACGCGGCGGCGCGCGGCTTCGTACTGCTCGCGCGAGATCGTCGTCGTCGTCACCCGGCAACCGAATTCGCGCGCCGCGTGGATTGCGAGACCGCCCCAGCCGGTGCCGATCTCGAGCAGGTGATCCTCGGGCACGAGCTCGAGCTTGCGGCAGATCACGTCGAGCTTGTGCACCGCGGCCTCGTCGAGGTCGGCGTCGGCGCGCGGGTAGATTGCCGCCGAGTACATCATTTCGGGATCGAGAAACAGCGCGAAGAAGTCGTTGCTGAGATCGTAGTGGCGCGAGATGTTGGCCCGCGCCTGGCGCGCCGTGTTGCGGTTGAACCAGTGCAGCAAACGGTCGAGTATCTGCCGACCGACGAAACGCGCGTCGTCCATGCCGTTGAGCACGTCGAGATTGGCGGTCATTACGCGCACGACGTCCAGCAGGTTGGGCGAGCTCCACTTGCCGAGCATGTAGGCTTCGGCACCGCCGATCGAGCCGCCGAAGACGAAATCGCGGTAGGCGCTGCGATCGTGAACGACGATTCTCGCGTTGATGTCGGAGGTGCCGGGCGCCTGGCCGAACTCGACCGAATCGTCGCCGTCTTCGATCACGAGGCTGCCGCGCTCGAGCCGGCACAGGTGCTTTTCCATCTGCCGGCGCGCAAACCGCTCGAGCAGGCCGGGCCGGGCCGGGTTACGCGCGGCGGTTCGGGGGAGCGTAATCATGTTTTGGTCTTCAGTCGGTTGATGTCGGGTTCGGTGCGCGCTGCGTTTGCCGGATGATCGAAAACCGGCGTGCGTTTGAGCCACAGTTTCAGCGCCTGCCAGTAGATCGACCACGCCACCTTTGCCGTCATCCACGGGAATCGTCGCAGCACCGACGCGAGGCTCGCGCGCTCGAGTTCGCGCCGCCGCAGCGCGAGCGTTGCGTCGACGTGAGCCGTGGCGCCGCAGCGGGCCTCGAGATTGAGGGTCAGCGCGCGTGCCGGATTGTTGCTGGACCACTGGTAGTTCATTGCCATCGGGTTAAACGGTGATACGTGCATTTCTTTTTGAAAATCAATACGCTGGGTGCGCCGCGCCGGATCACATCGGAGCACGTAACTGACGCGCTCGCGCCACGGCGTATTGGTGACCTCGGCCACCATGAAGCGCAGGCGCTGATCGCGGTCGTAGCAGTAATACACCGCGATCGGGTTGATCAGGTAGCCGAAGTAGCGCAGGTTCGCGAGCAGCCGAACCGGGCCGTCGAAGCGCTCGCCGGTCGCCTCGAAAACGCGGTCGGCAACGGCCTGCTTCAGCGGTACCGCGGGGTCGCCGAGAAAATCGGCGCGGCAAAAACGCGCCGGCCGCCACCGCTTCGTCGACAACAGCGGCGACAGCGCCAGCACGTCGTCGAGCTCGTCGAGATCGAGATACATCATGAAAATCGGGTAACAGAAGCGGTGCGCGTGCGGCACGAAGCGGCGGTGGCGGAGATAGCCTTCGTAGATTGCGCTATGCATGGGCCGCGCTCCGTTCGGTCGTCGGCGCCGTCTGCAGCCGCCGCGCGATCGCGTCGGCCACGCGGCGCGCGCTGCGCACGCCGTCTTCGTGAAAGCCGTTGCCGAGCCAGGCGCCGGCAAACCAGGTGCGATTGAGTCCGTTGAACGCGTCGATGCGATGCGCGGCATCGACCGATGCCAGCGAAAATACCGGATGGCTGTACTCGAAGGTATCGATGATCCGGTCGGGGGCGATCGCTTCGGTTGCGTTCAGCGTCACGCAGAACGTCGTCTCCGATTCGATGCCCTGCAGAATGTTCATGTTGTAGGTCAGCACCGCGCGCGCCTGGAAGCGCTTTCGCAGCCAGTAGTTCCAGCTCGACCAGGCGAGTCGCTTGCGCGGCAACAAACCGGTGTCGGTGTGCAGCACGACCTCGTTGCGCTGGTACGGGATCGCGGCCAGCGATGTGCGCTCGGCGGCGCTCGCATCGGCGAGCAGCGCAAGTGCCTGATCGCTGTGGCAGGCGAACACGACTTCGTCGAAGCGCGCGCGATGGCCGTCGCCCATGATCAACTCGACGCCGGTGTCGCGGCGCCGGACCGCGGCGATATCGGCATTGCAGACGATGCGCTCGGCAAAGCCGCGCACCAGCGGTTCCAGGTATTGTCGCGAACCGCCCTTGACGACGTGCCACTGCGGCCGGTCGTTGACGCTGAGCAAGCCGTGATTCTTGAAGAAACGGACAAAGAACAGCAGCGGAAACTCGAGCATGCCGTCGGTCGAAGCCGACCAGATTGCCGACCCCATCGGCAACAGGTACTGATAAATGAAACCGTCGCCGTAGCCCCCGGCTTCGAGATATTTGCCGAGCGTCGTCGCCCGCGCGATGCGGCCGCTGTCGAGATCGCGCACCGCTTCGCGGTTGAAGCGCAGGATGTCGGCGAGCATGCGGTAATACGACGGCCGCAGCAGGTTGCGTCGCTGTGCAAACAGCGTGTTCAGGTTGTTGCCGCCATACTCGAGGCCGCTCGCATCGCAGCGCACGCTGAAGCTCATCTCGGTCGGCTGGGTGGCGACGCCGAGGCTGTCGAGTAGTTCGATGAAATTCGGATACGTCCAGTCGTTGTAGACGATGAAGCCGGTATCGATCGCGTAGTCGCAACCCCGGTGTTGCACGTCGATGGTTGCGGTATGTCCGCCGATGCGTGGCGCGGATTCGAAAACGGTCACCTCGTGGCGCGGGTTGAGATAGTAGGCGGCGGCGAGCCCGGAAATACCGGCACCGATGATTGCGATTTTCATCGGCAAGCCCCCGCCGGCGCCGAGTCGCCGCGATCGCGCGCGACGCACCGGCGCCACAGTCCCGGCCAGATTTTCGATAGCGTCAGCGCGAAGGCCAGGCGACGCGGAAAACGCAGCGTCGCCGGTCGCCGGTCGAGCCGCGCCACGATGCGTCGCGCCGCGGTGTCGACGTCGAGCAGGAACGGCATCGGAAAATCGTTGGCGCGGGTCATCGGCGTGTCGATGAAGCCGGGATCGACGACGGTCACCGCGATACCGTCGGCGGCGAGGTCGACGCGCAGGCTGTCGCAGAAGTATTGCAAAGCGGCCTTCGACGCACCGTAGGCCTCGGCGCGCGGAAAAGGTGCCGCGGTCACCAGCGATGCGATCGCGACGACGTGGGGGCGGCGGTTGCGCGCGGCGCGCAGCCGCGGCAGCGCCAGGCGCAGACAGTTGACCGCGCCGTGAAAGTTGACCTCCATGACACGACGGATCGCGCTCCAGTCAGGCTCGGGAAACGCCAGGTATTCGCAACATCCGGCGTTCAGGATGACGCGATCGATGCGCGTCGTCAGCTGCCCGAGCCGACGACTCACGGCGTCCAGGCCGGCCTCGTCGGTGATATCGAAGGGCAGGATTGCGATCCGGTCGTCGTGCTCGCGCAGGCGCGCGAGCGCTTTCTGATTGCGTCCCGACGCGATGACCTGGCAGCCGCGGGCCGCGTACTCGCGCGCAAGCCGCTCGCCGAGGCCGCTGCTGGCACCGGTAATCCAGACGATTTCAGCGTCGGGCATCGGGCGCCCCTAGCTCGCGAGCCGCAGCCGCAGCCAGCGGGTGACGTTGCCGAGCAACGGCAGCTGCTCGTAAAGCATCGCGCCCATGTCGTAAAAATCCTCCTGGAACTCGATCTTGTCGCCCCAGCGGATATGGC
The DNA here is from genome assembly GCA_052030825.1 of Gammaproteobacteria bacterium. GTDB lineage: Bacteria > Pseudomonadota > Gammaproteobacteria. Next base: position 17,514 of record JBPEYE010000277.1, read on the forward strand.
TGACGCCGCGCACGCTGATCAACCGGTTGCCGAGTTTCGGATGCTTGTAGTGCATGATCCACTTGATGTACGCGGACCGCTCGGCGATCGACTCGTCGAGGTACTCGAAACGGCATTCGCTCAGATCGGCGCACATCCCCGCGTAGTAATCCTCGAGTTCGACGATCCCGCGGACTTCGTGAACCGGATCGCGAAACACCAGATTCGCGCTGTAGAGCTCGCGCAGGCTCGACAGGTCGGCGCGGTGCAGGGCGCGGAAGTAGTCCTTGAAGCGATCGATGATTGCCCGTTCGGAATTCATAGTTGCTGTTAATCTCGCTGGCGTCGTTGTTGGCATTGGTATACGCCGCGACAATCGAGTTGGATTAGCCCGTAACCGCGCGCTACCAGCGCTGCGGGACCTTCTGAATTCGCGCGGTATCATAGCCTTCCTCGGCGAGCAGCGAAACCATGGCCTCGAGATCGGCCGCGGGAATCTCCGGCGTGCGCGCCATGATCCAGACGTAGTCACGCTGGCTGCGTCCGATGATGGTTTGCGAATAATCCGACGACAGGTACACGATGCGGTACTCGGCCTTGAACGGCCAGATGAATTGCATGCCCCAGACCGCGTTGGAATCACGATCGCGCACGAATCCGCGGGGGTTGTAGGTCTCGATCTCGCCATCGAAGCTGCCGTCGCGGAAGGTAAAGGTCGTCGCGATCGTGCCGTCGTCGTCGAGCCGATAGGACTCGACCGCGTTGTGCGCGCCTTCCTCGAGGAAGGTCGGGATGTTGGCAATGACGTACCAGTCGCCCATGAAACGATCGAGATCGACGTAGTCGACGGTGCGAATCGGCGCCGGTGTCGCGCAGGCCCCGAGCAGCGCAACCGCGAGGGCGCACAGGCCGGTGCGTAGGGCTGATCGCATCGCTTACCTCGTCCGTTCCTGCGGCGTCGATCCGGGCACCGCGTCCGCTGCCGACGCCGCGTTCGCGGCCAGTCGCTGGCGGGCCGCATCCGCGGCAGCGTCGGCCAGCGGCAAGTAACGCAAGACGCGGTCGCCGCCGACGCGCGACTCGAGCGACAACCAGCGCCCGGAGCCAGCGTCATACCAGACGTTGATATCGATTTCCTCTTCGCGATTCAGCAACCGGTAGCGCCGCGCCATCATCGACGCGTCGCCGAGACGCAAGGTCTCGGTACCGAGTTCCTCGACGCTGACCGGCAGGTACTCGCCGGTTTGCGCATTGAGCAGGCGGGCCTGCGACAGGAAGTCACGATTCCAGTAGGCAAACGACATCACGCAGTCGGCCTCGAGTTCGATCGTCGCGTCTTGCGTCGACACGACGAACCGATCGCCGCGGTCTTCGCCCTCGACGCGAAACTCGTCGCCGTTGTCGTCGGTGCGGGATTCGATGCGCTCGAGGCAGCCGTTGTTCCAGGTCTCGCGATTGCGGTGATCGTAGCTGTACACCGGGATGGCGAAAAAAGTGACGTCGAAATCGGCCTCGATTCTGACCAGCTCGCGTTCGTCCTCGCGCGCGACGAGAAATCGGTGGACACCGATATCCTTGTCATCGAGCAGAACCCGGAACAGTAATTCGCCGGCGGGCTCGGCGGTCGCCGCTACCGCGCCCGGCAGCGCCAGCAGGCTGCCGAGCAGCAGGGCCAGGCAAGGTTTGGATCTATCCATTTTGCTTTTGCTCCGATTCGGCCTCGGCATCGCGCTTCGGCGGTAGTGGAAAGAAAGCGCTGGTGCGCTCGACGTAGTCGGCATACTTGGGCCGGCGCTCGCCGATATCCTGCTCCAGCAGCGATACGCCCGAGACCTTGAGCAACAGGAACGTCATGACGATCGGCGACAGCAGCGCCCACCAGGCCCCCGCGGCCAGCGCGATCAGGCCAAAACCCCACCACAGGCAGGCGTTGCCGAAATAATTGGGATGCCGGGTATAGCGCCACAGGCCCCGGTCCATGACCTTGCCCTGGTTGTCCGGGTCGGCCTTGAACCGGGCGAGCTGGAAATCGCCACCCGCCTCGAAAATCATGCCGACGATCCACAACGCGATACCGAAATAGTCGATGACGCCGAGCGGCGCGGCGCTCGCCTGCGCCGCGAGCAACGGCAGGGACACGATCCAGGCGAGGAAACCCTGCAGCAGGAACACGATGAACAGGCTCTTGAGCTCGAAGTTGGGCTCGTTGTTGGCGCGAATCTGCTGGTAGCGTCGATCTTCTGCTTCGCCCCAGTTACGCCAGGTGATGTAACCGCTGAGGCGTATGGCCCACAGCGCGACCAGAACCAGTACCAGCGTCGTCCGCGGGCCGGTTTCCGGCAACGTGATCGCGTAGGTCGCCGCGGCGAGCAGGAACATCAACGACCACAGCGAATCGACGATACTGACGTCGCGCTTGAGCAGGCTGATCAACCAGCAGCCGGTCGCCGCGGTCAGAACGACGCCCAATCCGATCAGGTAACTTGCGAGATCGAACATGCTGCGCTCAGTGCCCGGTTACCGCGGCTGCCGGTATCGACTCGTCACGAAAGCCGTTGAGCCGGCGCGCGGCCAGCATCATCAGCGGCAACAGCGCCGCCCAGCCCAGCGCGAGCGCGGTCATCGCAACGCCCGTATCGGTAAAAACCACGCCGCCGAGTCGCTCGCCGGCGAAGAAGGCCAGCGGACCGCCGAGCGCGCCGAGCAGGGCCGCCAGCCACAGGTGCTGCTTGAAAAATCGCAGGCTGACATTGAACGTCGTCGCGAAACCGACCCACAATGCAACGATCCAGTAGGGCGCGGTGCCGGCAATCAACGTGCCCGACGGATAGACCAGCCAACCGGCGGCGACCAGCAGGCTGTCCCAGATCGCGCCGACCAGGCCGGCGAGCGCCAGCAACGCGATTTCCGCGCGCGGCTCGTCGGCCAGGTAGAGATGCCAGGCGACCGCAATTGCGACCACCCCGACGCCGGCGAGCGGCAGCCCGTTGGCGCCGCCGAGAATGCAGGCCAGCCAGCAAACCTGGTAGATGACAATGTTCGCCAGCAGCTTCATACCGCAACCGGCGTCGCCGTCGTCGGACGCTCGAAGAGGTAGTGGCTGACCCACCACTCCTGGCCTTCGCCGTAACCGAATAGCTCGGCGCAAGCCATGAAAAACAGCCGCCAGCGCATCCACCAGATATCGGCGTCGGCGCCATAGGCGTTTTCGAGAATCGGCATGACCCGCGACTTGCGCCGATCCATGCGCGCGAGCCACGCGTTCAAGGTCTTCTCGTAATGGGTTCCTTCCCAGCGCCACTGGCGCACCAGGCGCAGGTGGTCCTGGAAGCGCAGCGGCAACGCGTCGCTGGGCATGATACCGCCGCTGAAAAAGTAACGGCTCATCCAGTCGGTCGCGTCACGATCGACGAACTCGTACGGCACCAGCCGGTGGCAGAAAACATGCATGAAGAAGCGGCCGCCCGGCTCGAGCCAGTCGTG
>JBPEYE010000278.1:0-14996 GCA_052030825.1 Gammaproteobacteria bacterium
GGCCATCTCCGGGCCGGCGATGCTGCGCGCCGCGCTATCGCTTTGTTCCTGTGCCATTACTCCTCACTTACCCATTGTTTCATGACGTTGGCGACACGCGCCGGATCTTCCATGACCAGCGAACGCGCCATGTCGACCTTTTGCTCGTAGGTCGCGTCCTTGTGCTTGAAATGCGCAAGCTGCGCGGCCGGATCGTTGCCGAGGTTCGGCATTGCGGCGACCTGCCCCGGCATCGTTTGACCCGGCGCCGCGGCCGGCATGCCGGTCGGCGTCGCGACCGTTGACACCGCCTGCGCCGCCGACTCGGCGTCGCTTTGCTTGAATGACAGCGAGCGCAACAGCGGCCTGACGAAGACGAAATAGACGATGATCACGCCGATCGCGCCGAGTACCTGTTTGACCAGGTTGACCAGCCAGGTCTCCTCGAGCAATGCCTTCCAGGCGGGGACCGGTTCGACCGCCGGCGGCTCGATCTCGAGAAACGACGCGTTGACGATGCTGACCGAATCGCCGCGATTGACGTCGAAGCCGATGGTCTCCTTGACCAGGTTCGAGAAACGCTCGATCTCTTCGTCGCTGTATGGCGTTTTCGACGTGCCGCCGTCGTCGCCGACGACCAACTTGTCGTCGATGACGACCGCGACCGACAGGCGCTGAATCGTCCCGACCGGGTTGCTGGTGTGGCTGATGACCCGGTCAACCTCGTAATTGCGCGTCGCCGAGCGGTTCTGGTTGCTCGGGATCGGCGGCGCGGCGTCGGCCGCCTCGACGGCCTCGCCGTCGCCGGCCGCAGCGGATTCCTCGAGCGCGGCCGCGGCTGGCGGCTGGTTGCTGAGCGCGCCGGGGATGCCCAGCGCCTGCGCCATGTTGCGGCTCTCCTCCTCGCTGATCTGCTCGCTGCGAATGACGCTGCGCTCGGGGTCGTAGGCTTCGCGCGTCGATTCGACCGCGGAAAAATCGAGCTGTGCCGCAACCTGGGCGTTGACCCTGCCCTCGCCGACGATTGGTTGCAACAGATTGATGATCCGGTCGACGTACTTGTCTTCGAGCTTGCGGGTATATTCGAACTGGCGCGAACTCAACGCCATGCCGGCGTCGGCATCGTCGGTCAACAGGCGACCGAACTGGTCGACCACCTTGACCGAGGATGCCTCGAGTCCGGGAATGCTCGACGCGATCATCTGCACGATCGCCTCGACCTGCCCGGGATTCAGCGTGCGTCCCGGGTAGAGCTTGACGACGACCGACGCGCTGGGCCGGGTGCGGTTGCGAATGAATACCGACTGTTCCGGAATCGCGAGGTGTACGCGGGCTTTCTCGACCGCGCGTATCGCCTCGACCGAGCGCACCAGCTCGGCCTCGAGCGCGTGGTTATAACGCGCAGTCTCGATGAACTGGCTGGTGCCGAGTCCCTGGTCCTGCTGCAGCATCTCGAGGCCCTTGGCCGAACCCTCGGGCAGCCCCTGGGACGCCAGCAACAGGCGCGCCTCGGCGAGCTTGCCCTGGTCGACGAGCAGCGCGCCGGTGCTCGCATCGAGCTTGAAATCGATGTTGCGCGACATCAGCGTGTCGGCGACCTGGGTCGCGTCCTTACCCGACAGGTTGCTGTACAGCGGGGCGTAGGTCGGTTCGGCGGTCCACAGGACGACCACCATGCCGATCGCGATGGCGCCGGCCAGCCCGATCAGCTTGCCGAAATGGCGCACCGCGCGCGACGACGCGACCGCGTCGATGGGATTGAGCGGTCGCGGCGCGACCGCCACCATACCCTGGCCTTCGCCCGGGTTGATACCTGACTCAGCCATGGTTTACACCGACATGTTCATGACGTCCTGGTAGGCCGACAGCAGCTTGTTGCGCACCTGGGTCAACGCCTCGAACGAAACGCGCGACTTGTTCACCGCGATCATGACCTGCGACAGATCGACGTTTTCGCCGAGTTCGAAGGCGCGGGTCAGCGACGCCGCCTGCATTTGGGTCGCGTTGACCTCGTCGATGGCCTGCTGCATCAGCTTGCCGAAATCGGGCGCATCGTCGACGCGGGTCGCCGGATTCGCCGCCTGGCCTCGGGCGAGCGCCTCGAGCGCCTGCATCTGGCTCAACAACTGGTTTTGCGTGCTATTGATCATGTTTTTACCCATCGGTCGATTTTTTGACGGATCGGAGCGCGGGAGTCGACGGCAACGGCAAAACGCTGATTTTTTGACATTTTGCCGGCGGCTGCCACGGCCCGGGGCCGTTTTTGTCTAGTCGAGCAACATTCGCGCCAACTCTGTCGTGCCCGGCACTACTCGGGAACCGCGGCGCCGGCGTCGCGCAGCCGCGCGAGCTTGTAGCGCAGCGTCCGCGGGCTGATGCCGAGTTTTTCCGCGGTCTTCTTGCGACTGCCCTTGAACTGGCGCAGCGTCTCGAGAATGACCTCGGTCTCGCGGTCGCGCAGGTCCGAATGAAGGCCGTTATCCTCGAGCAGCGGCTCGACCGGCAGCTCGGCGATCGCCGATTCGAGCATGATGTCCTGCGGCTGGATCGCCTGGCCCTGCTTGAGGATCAGCGCCCGCTGGATCACGTTGTCGAGTTCGCGCACGTTGCCGGGCCAGTGGTGCGCGCACAATTGCTCGCGCGCCGCGTCGCTCATCTGGATCGGCTCGCCGGCGGCACGCGAATACTGCGCGAGGATGCGCTCGGCGATCGGCACGATGTCGGCGGAGCGCTGGCGCAACGCCGGAATCGTGATCGGGAACACGTTGAGTCGGTAGAACAGGTCTTCGCGAAAGCGCTTGTCCCGCACCGCTTCGCGCAGGTCGCGGTTGGTCGTCGCGATGATGCGGACGTCGAGCTCGATGAGCTTGCTGCCGCCGAGTCGTTCGACTTCCTTTTCCTGTAAAACTCGCAGTATCTTGGCCTGCAGACCGAGCTCCATTTCGGTGATTTCGTCGAGCAGCAGCGTACCGCCCTGCGCCTGTTCGAACTTGCCGGGCGTCGCCTTGTGCGCGCCGGTAAAAGCGCCCTTCTCGTAGCCGAACAACACCGCCTCGAGCATGTTTTCCGGGATCGCGGCACAGTTGATCGCGACGAACGGCCCGGCCGCGCGTGCCGAGTGACGGTGGATATAACGCGAGTAGACTTCCTTGCCGACGCCGCTTTCGCCCTTGAGCAGAACGCTGGCGTCGGTTTGCGCGACACGCTCGGCTAGCTTGAGCACTTCGCGGCTCGCCGGATCGGCGGCGACCAGTTCGTCGTCTCCGGGCTGCGCCACGCGGATCTGCTTGCGCACGGTCTCGACGAGGTTCGCGACCTCGAACGGCTTGACCAGGTAGTCGGCCGCGCCGGCCTGGATCGCGTCGACCGCCTGCGGGATCGAGCCGTAGGCAGTCATCAGGATGACCGGCACGTCGAGCTGCCGGCGGCGAATCGCGGCGAGCAGCTCGTAGCCGTTGCCGGGGCTCATCTGCACGTCGCTGAGCACCAGCGACGCCGCCTCGCTGGCCAGAAAGGCTTCCGCCGCGCGCCCGTTCTCGACCTCGTGGTAACTGATCTGATTCAGCTCGAGGGTATCGCAGATCGCCTCGCGCAGATCCGCGTCGTCTTCGACTACCAGTACATCAACCATGGTTTACTCCAATTCTCCGGTGTTTGCATTCAACTGATCTGGGTCCTGAGCGCATCACGACATGGCAGGAACAGCCGGAAACGGCAGCCGCGGCCGGGACGCGAATGGACCGCGACCTGGCCCTGGTGCGACTCGACCACGGCCTTGACCACCGCCAGGCCAAGCCCGCTGCCGTCGGTCTTGGTGCTGAAAAACGGATCGAAGATATGCGCCCGGGTTTGCCGATCCATACCGCAACCGTTGTCGCGCACGCTAATCGACAGCAGGCCTCGCGGCGTGAGCGCGACCCGAATGTCGATGCGCGGCGCTTCGGTGCAGGCCTGCAGCGCGTTGACGCAAAGATTGGCGAGCGCGCCGAGCAGCGCGTCCTTGTTGCCCTGCAGCTCGGCACCGCAATCGGCGCCGTCGATCTCGAGCCGGGCACCGCGTCGCTGGAGATGCGGTTCCAGCTGTTCGCGCAGTTCGCCAAGCAGGTCACCGACGTCGAAGCGCGCGGTGACGAACTGGCCGCCATGGGCGAAAACGAGCATGTCGTTGATCAGTTTTTCGATGTGACGGCTGCGCTCGAGCGCCTTGCCGCTCAATCCGCGCAGCGTCGCCGCATCGAGTCGATCGTCGGCGCATTGCGACAGGTACAGCATCGTCGACGCCAGCGGCGTGCGGATCTGATGCGCGAGGCTGGCCATCATCTTGCCCATCGTGACGAGGTGCAGATTTTGCTGCGCCGCACGTTGCAGTTCGCGGGTTCGGGTGACGTCGCTCAGCAGCAGTACCTGACCGGGGGCGTAGCCCAGCGGACGGGTGGCGATGCTGAACTGGCGGCCGTCGGCGGTCTTCAGTTCGCCCTGGTCGAGTTCCGGCAGGAACGCGCGCTGCACGACCTCGCGCCAGCGTTCATTCGCCAACGGTTCCCCGAGCAGTTCGCCCGCGGCGCGATTGGCGGCGTCGATGCGACCGTGCCGATCGAGCACGACGACGCCGCCGGGAATCGCGTCGAACAATGCACGCAGGTGTCCGGATGCATCGCCCGACGACGGCAGCCCGAGACGGTCGGCCTGTACGCCGATCGCCGCGTTGCTCTCGCACAGGCGCGCCGACAGCGTGTTGAACTGCTCGAAGGCGAGCTGCAGCCCGGCGAGCGCGCCGGCGTCGAGGGGTGGATTATCGGATTTCACACCCACAAGGGTGCACAAGCCAAACCAGAAGTAATAATTCGAGTTATTTCAGTAATTTAGCGCGGCACCCCGCGCAGGGGCGCCAGAAATCCGACGCTAATCGGCGCGGTCGATCTCGTATTTGCGCATTTTCTCGACGAGCGTCGTGCGGCGCATGTTGAGCATGTTGGCGGCACGTGCAACGACGTTATTGGTCTTCGACAGCGCCTGCTCGATCAGCGAAATCTCGATGTCGGTCAGGTATTTTTTCATGTCGATGCCGTCGGCGGGCAACTGGCTGAGGTTCGGCCGCGCCAGGGAAATGATGCCGTTGTCCTGCTCGAGCTCCTCTTCCTCGCCGACTTCGGCGTCGCTCTGGTATTTCTCCGGCAAATCTTTCGAGTCGACGACGCCGTGCGGAAACAGGATCGCGAGCCGCTCGATCAGGTTGGCCAGTTCCCGCACGTTGCCGGGCCACTGGTATTGCTGCAGCATCGCGATCGCGCGCTTCGACAGGCGTACCGAGCCGCGATTCTCGCGCTCGATGCGGGCGATCATTTCGTGGATCAGCAGCGGGATGTCCGAGGCGCGCTCGCTGAGCGGCGGCACCTCGATCGGAAAGACATTGAGCCGATAAAACAGATCCTCGCGAAACTTGCCCTCGGCGATCAACTCCTCGAGACGGCGGTGAGTCGCGGCAATGACGCGCACGTCGGTCTTGATCGACTTGTTGCTGCCAACGCGCTCGTAGGTGCGTTCCTGCAGCACGCGCAGCAGCTTGACCTGCATCGGCAGCGGCATATCGCCAATCTCGTCGAGGAAGATGACGCCACCCTCGGCCAGTTCGAAACGCCCCTGGCGGGCGCTGATCGCGCCGGTGAAAGCGCCCTTCTCGTGGCCGAATAATTCGCTCTCGAGCAGGTCCGCCGGAATCGCGCCGCAGTTGATCGGGATGAAAGGCTTGTCGCTGCGTGACGACTGCGCATGGATATTGCGCGCGATGACTTCCTTGCCGGTGCCGGAATCACCGAGTATCAGCACCGAAGCGTTGGTGTCGGCGACCTGGTCGATCATCAGGTTGATGCGTTCGATCGCGTTGCTGTTGCCGATCAGCGGCTGGCATTCGCGGGTCGACATGCGCCGCTCGCGCTTGTTGTGCTTGCGCGCCTGGTCGAGCACCTGCGACAGCGAATAATAATCCGACTGAAAACACAGCCCGGAGATGTAGGGCAGCTGAACGACGATTTCGAGCGCGCTGAGTTCCGACTTGTCGGCCATCAAAATGACCGGGTACTGGCACTTGTCTTCCTTGTTGCGCCGGGTGAAGAAATCGGTGACCTCGTCGCTGCCGATGGCGAAAATCGCGAGGTAATTGAACAGTTCGCGCCGGGGAATTTCAGACAATTGCTCGGGGGTGATGAGCTTGGCTTCGACCTTGATGAAGCCCAGAACGGCGAGGAAGGAATGTCCGCGGGTGTAGTTGGAGTCTACGACGAGCACTTCGTTGCTGTCTTGACCACCGCTGTGTTCCATCATCTCCTGTAACCCCTGTGACCCGGTACCGGTCCCGAAGCCATTATTTTGACGACTTCGAAATTAAAATACAGTCTAGTCAAACCTGCCGGAATTTCGACGGCGAAATGTGCGTTTTTTACATTGTATTTTTAAATCGAAAAAATGGGGTCAGATTTGTGACTCTCGGCATTTTTTTCGTATTCCGATGCGGCTTTTGTACCAATTTTGAGCCGCTGCTGCTGGAGCATGATAGATTGTTTAAATAGGGTCAGTCTGTCAACCACTTGCTGGTTCAAATTTTTCAGATGATGGGCCTTAATCAAATCCACCGCTTCGATAGATTCTGTAAATGCTTGTTTAATCAGCGGTTCCCGCGTCGATTCAAGCTCGGACACGCGGTTGAAATCGCCGGATTCGAGGACCTCGAGAATCTCGTCGGTCAGCGCGATTGCCCGGGTCAGGGCGGATTTCGCGTCGCTCATCGATAGTTTCCGTCTTAACTGCTCGCCGGTTGCACCGATTCGGGGATTTGCTCCCAGGCCGACTTGATTTGCAGTAACAAGTCGCCGACTTCATTGAGCTTGGCTATATCGTCGTGGATATTGGCCTCGGCCAGGCGGATGCTCATGTACTGGTAGAGCGACGACAGGTTGTCGGCGAGTTCGCCGCCCGCCTGATGATTGACGCATCCCTCGAGGCCGCCGACGATCATGACCGCCTTGCTGATCAGTTCCGCCTTGGCCGCGGTATCGCCGCGCGAGATCGCGCCGCGGGCCTGGGAAATGCGCTCGATCGCACCGTTCATCAGGCGCAGGATGAGTTCGTGGGGATCGGCGTAGGCAATCGCGGAATGGTCCGCGGCCTGGTACTGGTTGACGGCGTCGAGCGCTGCTTGGGTCATGTGATTACGTCTCCTTTACGACTATCCGGTTTATCGTCAGCGGGGGTGAATTCTTTAGCCGCGACGAGGTTTATCCGTCGTTCAGATCGATCCCGGGCTGCGGCAGATTCGCGAGCTGCTGGGTCAGGAAACTGCTGGTCTGGTTGAACTGCGCTACCAGCACGTCGAGCGCCGAAAACTGGCGAATCAGCCGTGCCTCGAGCGCCGCCAGCCGATCCTCGAGCCGCAGCCGGTCGTCCTCGATATCGTCGAGGCTGTCGTTGATGCTTTCTTCGCGCGACGCGATAAAGCCGTCACCGTCGAGGAAGCTGCCGAGCAGGTCGTCGAGCTGGCCGGCGATCCCGCGCGTCAGCGTCACCGTGCCGCGCGCGCCGGTGCCGCCGGAGACGATCTCGACCGCGAGGCCCTCGGCGTCTCCCGCCAGGCCCGTCAGCGTGCGGCCGCTGGCCGCGGCGGCGACGCCGTTGATGCTGCCGACGAAATCCGTGCCGTCGACGCCGTTACCGACGGTAATTCCGTATCGATTGTCGACCTGGGGATCGATCGCGGTGACCGCGACCGAGGAGCCGGCGCCGGAACTGTTCGAGGTGATGACGAAGCGGTCGCTCGGCGCGTCGTAACTGACCGTGACCGAAACGCCGGCCGCAACCAGCGGCGCGGCCGCATTGATCTGGGTCTCGATCTCGGCAGCGAGGGCGTTTTCGTCGGGGTAGTTGCCGTTGGTCAGCGTGATGTTGCCGGTCGACACGCCATCCACCGTCAGCGTCAAATTGTTGCTGTTATTGCGAACTCGCAGGTCGGTGACCGGTTGGGTTCCGGTATACACGCCCTGGGTCAGAAACGAAGTGACGTTGACCGCGTAAGTGCCCGGCAGGGTGTTGGCGGTCGCGCCGAGGTAGCGCACGCCCGCATCCGTGGTCCGGCCCTGTAATGTGAACAGCGCCTCGACTTCGTCTGCGTTGTTGGCGAGCGCATCGGCAAGCCGGTCATCGTCGACCTCGAGCGTGCCGCTGGAATTGGTGGTGATACCGATGTCGACCAGCGAGCGGATGTTGCCGCCGAGGCCGCTGATACTGCCGAAGATAATTCCGCGCAACCGGCTCTCGATGCTGCGTACGGTGAAATCGCCGATCAGGACGCTGCCCGTCTGGGTATCCGGGTCGTAGGCCGTCAGTGAGTCGATGTTGTTGCGCAGCTCGTTGTAGGCATCGACGAAGTCGTTGATCGACGCGGTGATAGCGTTGCGGTCTTCGTCGACGACGAGCGAAACCGGGTTGCCGATATCGGCCTTCAGCAGATCGAGCGTAACGCCCTCGATCGCGCCGTTCACGGCATTGCTGTCGCGCGTGATCGCGAGCCCGTTGATGGTCAGCGCCGCATCCTGCGCGGCGACGGTTTGCGCCAGGCTCGACTGCGCCGACGCGTTGAACGCGAGTTGTGACAGGCCGGCATTGTCGTTGTCGTTACCGTCACCGTCGCCGCTCACGGTCAGACGCAGGCTGTTGTCGGCGCCGGTCTGTTCCGACGTCAGTACCAACCGGTAGCCGTTGCCGTCATTGATGATCGAGGCCTGCACGTCGTAGTCGCCGGCGTTGATGAAATCGCGAAATCCGGACAGGGTGTTATTGCCGTTGGCCGCGCTGACGACAATCGCCTGCGGCGATCGAGTCGGGTCCGGGGTAAAGCCGTATGGGCCGGTCGTGGTGGTGCCGAATTCGAGCGTCAGCGTGCCGTCGCCGATGACGTCATCGACGGTGGAAAACGCGGTCGCGGCGTTGGTTGCGAGCGATTGCGCGCGCGCCAGCGCGGTCACCTCGATCGTGTAGCTGCCGGTCGCGGCGTCGTTGTCGGCAGTCGCCGCCAACACGGTATCGTTCGAAAGGGAAACGCTTTTCGCGGTGAAGGCAGTCGATGCGCTCAGGTTTTCGACGGTGACCTGGAACGCGTTGAGCGAGCTGCGCAACAGGCCGAAAGCCGACAGTTCGGCATTGAGGTCCTGTTCTCTTCGTGCCAGGCGGCTCGCGGTCGGCGCGCGCTCGGCCTCGACGAGACCCGATACCAGCGCGCCGAGATCCAGCCCGGAACCGACACCGAGTGAACTGATTGCTGCCATCTGCGAGTTCCTGTCCCTGTTATCACCGGGTGGCCAATCGCGCGCGATCGGCCGTCTGATTAAAACGAGAAGGGCGTGGCGGGGCCACGTCCCTTCTCAACCTGCTTGATCCTGTACGAGCAAGAAACAGGCCAGTTTTTCAGGTCGTATCCGAAAATATCAATCCCTGCTGGCCCAGTTCTTCCCTGCTCATCTGATCTTCCTGCACATCACGAAGATGCGAGACGATTGCCAGTACCTCGTCCGACGGTATCTGCCGAATCAGCTCGCCGCTTTCCGAGTCAACGACGCGGATCACGGTTCGTCCGCTGTCTTCATCCAGATTGAAGGACAAGTCCCGCTTGATGTTCTGGATGATCTTGTTGATGCGGTTCACCGCCTGGCTGATTTCGGCCGCATCGACCGCCGGAGCCGGCTTGCCGTTGCCCGCCGGAGGCAAGATTTCGCCGCCGGACTCGGGCTGGGTGTTGGCTAAGTCAGGCTTCGCGACCTGTGCCGGATTTTTTACCGCGGTCAGCGTCCTGATCGACGCTACGCTTGAAATCCCGTTAGCCATAATGTTTCTCCGCCTGGCGGGAGGCTGGCGTGAATCACGCCAGCCTCTCACCTAACCTGTTACTGAAGAAGTGCCAGTACATTCTGCGGTTGAGCATTGGCCTGGGCCAGGATCGCCACGCCGGCCTGCTGCAGGATCTGCGTCCGCGTCAGCTCGGCGGTTTCGGCGGCGAAATCCGCGTCACGAATACGCGAGCGCGCGGCCGACAGGTTCTCGGAAGTGACCGACAAGTTCGAAATGGTGTTTTCGAATCGCGTCTGGACCGCGCCGAGTTCGGCGCGCAGGCCGCTGACCTGCTGCAAAGCGAAGTCGAGCGTCAGCAGCGCGTCGTTGGCGGTGGTCCCGGTCAGCACGTCGACGCCCGCGAGCGTGTTGTCGGCCTGCGCCGCACCAAGGGCGGTGCTGGCGGCTTCGACCGTGAACGTACCGGTGGCGGTGAATGCACCGTCGGCGACCGCGCCGGCGAGGACGATACCTGCATGGTAAGTCTCGGTGCCGCCCAGGCTGCCGGTACCGTCGACGACGACGATGTCGGCGCCGCTCGAGTTCGACAGAACGACGTTCTCGCCCGCGCCCGCCGAAGCGGTTACACCGGTCTGGTTGGTCAGCGCATTGATCGCCGCGATATTGGTTGCACCGGAACCGGCGCCGGCGACCAGGGTTACCGAGACGCCGTTGATCGTGACCGTACCGGCAGCGGCGGCAAGACCGGCGGCGGCAGTCGCGACGGTGGTGGCCTTGAGCGCCTGCACGCCCGAATCCGCCGATGCGAGGTTGATCGACGCGACCACGTCCTCGATCGTCGTATCGCCGGCCAGATCGATCGTGTTACCGTTGATCACGATGTTGTTTGCGGCGATCGCGGCGGCCAGGTTGGTTTCGCTGATCGAGCCACTGGTTGAAATTCGCGCGCCGAGCTGCGACGAGCGCGTATCGACGCCGCTGACCTGGATCGTCTGGCCCTGGTTCGCGCCGACCTGGAAGGTCAGGGTCGACAGCGTGCCGTCGAGAATGTTCTGACCGTTGAACTGGGTCGAGTTCGCGATCCGGTTGACCTCGGCAATCAGCTGGCTGACCTCGTTGTTCAGCGCCTGGCGATCCGACGACGAGTTGGTGTCGTTGATCGACTGTACCGCCAGCTCGCGGATCCGCTGCATCGCGTTGCCGGCCGTGCTCAGCGCGCCTTCGGCGGTCTGCGCGAAGGAAACGCCGTCGTTGGCGTTGCGAATGGCCTGGTTGAGGCCGCGGATCTGGGTCGTGAAACGCTCAGAAATGGCGAGGCCCGCCGCGTCGTCGCGCGCGCTGTTGATGCGAAGACCGCTCGACAGGCGCTGCAGAGACGTAGCGAGACTGCTCTGAGAACTGTTCAGGTTTCTCTGCGCCGTTAACGACGCTATGTTGGTATTGATAATTTGAGGCATTGTTCTCTCCTAAAAAAACACACGCTTCAACAAGCGTCGAATCGTTCCGGGGGTAGGCCACAGCGTTGATGGATTACCCGCTCAGGGGGGTTAGCGGCCAGCGGGAAACAAACTTTAGGAGAAAAATTCCCGATTATTTGAGGAAATTGAACAGCGAAGAGCGCGTGATTCGGGCGAAAACCGCCTGCGCCGCGTCGAGCGTGGTCTGCTCGAGGGTCAGCTGGCTGATCGCCTCGGCGAGGTCGGTATCGCGCAGCGTACTCAGCGTCGAACGCGTGGCGAGGACCTGCGCCTCGTTGTCGTCGCGCTGGCTGTCGAGCGCGTTCAGCCGCCCGCCGAGGCGGGTGCGCGCATTCAGCGAGACCTCGAGCGCGGCATCGAGATCGGTCAGCGACTGACCGATATTGGCGGCCCGCGCCGCGTCGCTCGGCGCGCTGCGCAGGGCTTCGGCGAGCCCGGCGACAATCGCGAAAACGTCCTGGTACTGGCCGGCGCTGATCGTGAACACGTCGCCGGCCGCCGGGGCGCCGGTAATCGACGTGCGGATGCCCTGGAAATCGATGTCCTGGCTATCGACGTAGGTCGCGCCGGTGACGATGTTGGCGCCGAGACCGACGTCGAACACGTCGTAGGTCAGCGGCCCGGTAAATCGAATTTCGTAATCGCCCGCCACGTACGCGCTCGCGTCGACGACGCTCGCCGGCGCCACCACGCCGGTACCCGTATTACCGGCGGCGGTAAACTCGCGCAGCGCCAGCGGCGAGCCGATCTGCATGAAGATTGCCTCGCCCGGGATGTCGACCTCGATGCGGCGGCTTTCGCTGATCTGGATCGAGCGCACGCCGGCATCGCCGCTGAAGGCGACGTAGTCGCGTGACCCGGTGGTCGCGCTGGCAAACGGCGGGCTGGTGTTCTGGAACCCGGCAAACAGGAAATCGCCGTTGGCGTCGCGCGTGTTGGCAAGCGAAATCAGTTCCTCGAGCCGCTGCTCGATTTCGGCGGCAATCGCGCCGCGCGCGGTGGCATCCAGCGGCGCGTTGTTGCCCTGAACCGCAAGTTCACGCACCCGATTGAGCACATTAGCGTAACTCGCCAGAACCGAATCCTGCTGGCTGATGCGCTGCTCGGCGAGGTTGATGTTGTCCTGGAACTGCAGGTTCAGCGATACCGATTGCTCGAGCTCGAGTATCTTCGCTGCCGCCGACGGATCGTCGGAGGGTTTTTGCAGGCGCACGCCGGTCGAGATCTGCTGCTGCAGTTTCGCCAGCTTCTGCTGTTGCTGCTGGAAGGCCTCGACGCCCTGGGTGAATATTTGCCGGGTCGAAATTCTCATCGTCAACGCATGCTGTCGAGCAAGGTATCAAAAATTGTCTGCGCCGTGCCGATCAGGCGCGCGGTCGCCTCGTAAGCCTGCTGAAAACGCACCAGGTCAGCTGCTTCTTCGTCCAGATTGACCGAAGCTTTAGACGCGTGGCGATCGATCGCCTGCAACTTGAGGGCCTGCTGCGCGTCGCGCTCGATGTTGGCGCCGAGCGTCTGCGCGCCGACGAACCCGACCAGGCTGCCGTAGTCTTCCTGCAGGCTGGCGCTGCCGCCGTCGAAGACGCCGCGGGTCTGCAGCGCCGCGAGTTCGAGCGCGTTACGGTTGTCGCCGCTGCCGCCCTGGTTCGAAACCACGGTCAATACGTCACCCGCCTGCGGCGTGCCGGACAGGATGACCTGCCAGCCGTTGGCGTCGATCACCATGTTGTTACTGTACGGAATCGCCGCGCCGGCGGCATAAGGCGTGCCGCCGACGACGACGGCAACGTCGGCGCGCAAGGTCGTCGGCGGGTTGTCGAAGGTAAACGTCGCCGGATTGAGCAGGTTCGGATCGGTGACGTCGGTGACGACGCCGGGGCTGATCGCGACGTCGCCGAGATTGTTCAGCGACGCGGCGCTGCGAATCGGCGCGGCGGCTGCGATCTCGGCCGGGTCGCCGGTCAGCACCTGCAGACCGCCGGCGCCGGCCAATGTCGGCTTGATCGTGAAGCGATCGCCGGCGACCGCGGTGGCGCCGTTGATCGTCAACGTCAGACCCTCGAAGACGAGGATTGCCGGTGCGCCGTTGGCGACGACCGCGCTGGTGCCGCTGTCCGAGGTCAACGTCCAGTTGGCGCCGTCGAAGCTGAGGTCGTAGTCGTCGGTGGTCAGCGCGGTCACGTCGGTGACCACGGTCGACACCGTCGGGGTGCCGGTATTGGCCGCCGACGGAATCGATTGCGGGCCGCTGTAGGCGAAGAAATCCTGGCCGAGATTGCCGTTCAAGTCCATGCCGTCGCGCATTTGCGCGTTGAACACCTCGGCCAGCCCGATCGCGCTGCGGCCGAGCGCGTTGCGCGCCGGATCGAGTACGCCGTCGCGAAACTGCAGCAGGCCACCGAGCTCGCCGCCGCCGAGGTTGGCGCTGATATCGAACACCGTGATCAGGCCGTTGTAGGCGATCACGTCGCGCGTCGGATCGACGACGTCGGGCTGCGCGCTGAGGCTGAATGCCTCGGTGCCGTTGAGCACCGTCTGGCCGTTACCGATGTAGATGGACAGGTTGTTCTGGTCCTCGTTGACGACGCTGATATCGACTTTCTCGGCGAGCTCGGCGAGCAGCAGGTCGCGCTGATCGAGCAGGTCGGCGGACTGCTGGGTCGCCGCTGCCGACGGCGCGAGATCGTTGAGCGCGACGTTGACGTCGCGAATCCGCAGCACCAGCGAGTTGATTTCGTCGACCACGCTGCGGATCTCGTCGGCGGTATTGCGCGCGAGCTCCTCGAAGCGCGCATCGATGCCGGCGTAGCGCCCGGCGAGGGTCTCGGCCGAGTTGATCAATGCGTAGCGCGCGGTTGTCGATGCCGGGTCGTCGGCAACGTCCTGCACCGCGGCGAAAAAGTCGTGCAGCATCGGCGAGATCCCGCCGGCCGGGTCGGCCAGGATATCGTCGATGTGCCCGGCGAGCTCGGCAAACTGCTGCGCCCGCCCGTGACTCGACGTCATGTCGCGGACCTCGCGCACCAGGAACTGGTCGTAGGCCCGGGTTATCGACTCGACCTCGACGCCGTTGCCGTAGTAAACGCCGCCCAAAAATGACGGCGGCGCGTTGGTCAATTCGACCCGCTGGCGGCTGTAGCCGGGCGTGTTGACGTTGGCGATATTATGGCTGGTGGTCGCCAGCGAACGCTGGTAGGCCAGCAGGCCGCTGACCGCGGTGTTGAGGATATCAGGCATGGTCGCTGCCTCCCTGGCCGAGACGCGCGAGCGAATCTTCGAGCGCGTCGCCGTTGAGAATGTCGATCACCTTGTCGGCATAGCGCGGGTCGGTCGCATAGCCGGCGTGGTGGATCGCGCGAATGAAACCTGCGTCGTCACCGGCCTGCTCCAGGGCCGCGCGATAGCGCGGGTTGGATTGAATGAAATCGACGTAATCGCGCAGGCTCTGGGCCGGCGAGCGATAGGCCCGAAAGTACGAGACCTCGGGCGCGAGCACACCGTCACGGAACTCCAGCGATGGCCGGCGCACCGCCGGCCCCGCCCAGTCCGGCCCGGCCTTGATGCCGAACAGATTGTAGCTGCTGCGACCGTCATCCAGTCGCAGCGTATGCCGGCCCCAGCCGGTTTCGAGGGCCGACTGCGCGATCAGCAGGCGCGCGCTGACGCCGAGCGCGGCCGCGGCCTGCGTCGCCGCCGGCAGAATGT
>JBPEYE010000279.1:0-33620 GCA_052030825.1 Gammaproteobacteria bacterium
CGAGATAGAGCCAGATCATGAACACCAGCAGAACCGCGAAGCCGGAGTAGATGGCGGTGTACCGGGTCGAACCGCTGACGAAAGAAGTAAACGCGAGGCCCGCGGTTTCCCACAAAATGCCCGCAATGACCGCACCGTACAGCGCCGAGCGCCAGGCGACCCGGGTATTGGGTACCAGCATGTAGATGAACGCGAACGCGGCGATGACCAACAGGTAGGGCAGCAGCTTGCCGGTGAAATGCAGCACGCCACCGAGGTAAGGCAGCGCGTTGAGCATTTCGATGACGGTGTTGTTCGACAGCGACGCGGTGATGCCGACCGCGGTGAAGATCAGCACCGGCCCGACCATGATCACGCTCAGGTAATCGCTGAAGCGTCGCATCAGGTTGCGGCTCGAGCGGGTCCGCCAGGTGTAGTTGAAAGCCGACTCGATTTTCTGGATCAGCGAAATCGTGGTATAGATCAACAGGCCGAGCCCGACCGCGCCGAGTACGCCCACACGCATGTTTTCGACGAAATCGACGATCCGCGCGCTGACCTCGGCGCTGTTGTCGCCCAGCGGCGCGAACAGCTGCAGCAACGCCGGCTCGAGCTGGTCGTGCACGCCAAATCCTTTCAGCACCGAGATGCTGACCGCGAGCAGCGGCACCAGCGACAGGATCGTCGTGTAGACCAGGCTCATCGCGCGCAACGTCAACTGACCGTCGAGCAGGTCGCGCGTCACCATCACTGCGATCTGCAGGAAATGACGCGGCGGCGAGTACGGCGCCTGCGCGTCGCCGGCGTTGTAGCTCCAGATATACTCGTTGAGCCGATCGCGCATCGCGGCTAGCCGGTAAACGCCTGCTTCGAGTTCAGATACTCGATCTCGGCCGGGGTGCTGTCGCGGCCGAGGGCGGCGTTGCGATGTGGAAAACGACCAAATTGAGCGACGATGTCGCGGTGATGTCGGGCGAAACGGTAGTTTTTCTCGAGCCCGGGCTGCGCGTAGAGTTCGACCGACCGCGCCTGGTCGGCGGCATCCTCGCTGTGCATGAACGGCATGTACAGAAAGGCCCGTCGCTCGACCGGCAGTTCACGGTCGAATCCGCGCTCGAGCGCCGTGCGTGCGGCCGCAAGCGCCTGCGTTTCGGTGGCGAAACTCTCGGCTTCGCCGCGATACATGTTGAGCGGAAACTGATCGAACAGGATCACGAGGGCGAGACAACCGTCGGCGCTTTGCAACCAGTGATCGAACTCGCCGCGACGCGCGCGTTGCCACAAATCCTCGTATTCCTGCCGCAGGCGGCGATCGAAGGCCGGCGTCGAATCGAACCACAGCGGCCGCACCTCGTCGGAGAACCAGAAGTCGAGAACGTCGCCGGGATCGGACAGGTTTTTCATAGGCCGGAGATGTTAACAGGCTTTGTCGAGGTCAGCGACCAGCGCGCGCAGCCGCCGCTCGAGCGGGCGGCGCCCACCCACGCCGGCTTCGCGCTCGAGTTGCGCCCAGCGACGATTCTGGACCGCCTTTTCGATCAACAGGCGGTCGACCGGTAGCGTCGTGCGCGCGATCGCGGCCATTACCCACGGTTGCAGGCTCGCGAAGACGCGCTCGAAACCGCGGTGACCGTGCGCAAAGGCGCGGATCTCGGCAAGGTCGGAATCGGCATTCGCGCAACGAAAGCCGCTGTAGCGCAGCAGCGTGATCGCCGCGTCGGCATCGAGCTCGCGCAGAAACTGCGTCATCCAGGTCGGTAACTGGCGCCGGATACGATCGCCCAGTTGCGCCATTGCCGGCTCGAGTCGAGCGTCGAGCGGCGCGAGTACCGCGAGCGAGTGACTGCCACTCGACTTGCCGGCGGCATAGCTGACGTGCGCGAGTTCGAACCCGGTGCAGCGCCAGAACGCGGCCGCGCCCGGTTCGAGCGCGAAGCTTGCGCCGAGCCATTGCAGGTCGCGCGCCTGCGCGCGTTCCCGCGCGCGCGCGAGTAGCGCCCGACCGATACCGCGGCGCCGGCAGGCTTCGGCGACCGCGATGCGCTGCACGCGCAGGCCGCGCCAGCTCGCGAACGCCTCGACGCCGGCCTGTGCGGTCAGCATTTGCGCCAGCAGGTGTCCGCGGGGACGCCGACGACCGAGATAAATTTGCGCGCAAAGCTCCGGTTCGAGGCCGCCCTCGGCATTCAGCAGCGCCGCGCCGACGACCGTAGTACCGGCGCGCGCGATCACGAGTTCGAGATCCGGGTTTTCCATCAGCATGCGCAGGTCCGACGGCCGGGTCCGGTAGTGCGCCGAGCACAGCAAACGGTAAACCTCGGCCAGCAGCTCAAGCGGCGGCCCGGCATCGCGGACCGCGAAGCATTCGTATTCCAGGTCTGCCGCTTCGAAGCGCGCGGCGCGCGGCAGCGCGTCGTCGTCGAGCATCAGCACGCGGTCGAGCCAGGCTTCGAGCCGATCGCCGGCGCACCAGCGCACCGGCTCCGGCAACGTGAGCTCGAGCCGCTGCGCGGCCGGCAGGCCATCGACGAAACGCAGGCGAAATCCGCGCCCGGTGCCCTCGTAGCCGCCGGTGGTCGTCGCCATCACCAGGCGCGGGTAGCGCCGGCACAATTGCCGCAGAATCGACTGGGGGATCATCGCGGCCTCGTCGATGACCAGCGGATCGGCCAGCGGATACGCCGCGAGCAATCGGTCCGGCGGCATGAACTCGACACCCTCGGCAACCGCGAGCGCGCGCGCGGCGACCCGGCGTGACGCCGCACACAGCAGCACCCGCCGGCCCGAGTCGTGGCGCAAACGGCGCATGAGCATTCCGAGCGCGGTGCTCTTGCCGCGTCCCCGGCCGGCACTGATCAGTGCGACCCCGGCTTCGCCGCGCCGCAACCAGTCATCGAGGCTCGCCAGCGCGCCGCGCTGCGCGGCGGTGGTGCCGCCCTCGACCGGCGTCGGCTCGAGGCGCTCGAGTCGCGGCAGCGCAGGCGGTTCGCGCCCGGCGTCGAGGATCAGCCCGATCGTCGCCTCGGCTTCGATTTTGTCGATGAAGTATTCGAGAAAGCGCGGCGCCGCCGAGCGTGCGCCGTTTTGCCAGAGCCCGAACCGGTCGTCGCGCGGACTCCAGTCGGCTGCCGCCGGGGCCAGCAACAGCAGCACGCCGCCGGCATTGACCATTCCGGCGGCAATACACAGGAGGTCCGGATTGAACCCGCTGAACAGGTCGAGTGCGACCAGGTCCGCCTCGCCGCCAAGCCGGGTCGCGGCTTTGCCGAGGGCTACGCACTCGCCGCCGAGCTCGCGATCGGTGAACACCAGCCAGTTGGCGTCGCACCGCCGCAGCCGCGCGAAGCGCTGGTCGCACCAGCCGCGGGAGCCGCGCAGGATGACGAGCTGGCGTTGCCGGCACGCCGCGAGTTGTTGCCGCAACGCCGCGAACCAGCGTTCTGTTTCGTTTGCCGGCATCGGCGAATTTTGCTAAAAAATGCGGCCCATTATAGGTGAGCTCGCAACATGACCAAAGATCAGCAAACCCAAATCGAGGCGGCCGCGTTTCGCGGTCTGATCGCGCATTTGCAAGACCGCAAGGATGTGCAAAACATCGACCTCATGAACCTCGCCGGCTTTTGCCGCAACTGCCTCGCCAAGTGGTACTCGGCCGAGGCCAAGCGTCTCGGGCTGGACTTCGACTACGCCGATGCGCAACAGCGTATCTACGGCATGAGCATCGATGAGTGGAAACGAAATTACCAGACCGAGGCCAGCGAGGAACAGCAGCGGCGTTACGAGGAAACCCGGCCGCTACACGCCAAGATCAGCGGTTACTGAGCGCGCGCCCGGCGCCATTCAGTCGGCGTCATCGCGGCGCGCGAACGGGATCAGGTCGGCCGCGCGCGCGGCGGGCGCATCGCCACCCGGCGGTGCGCTCAGCTGCACCAGCCGTCGACGCATCTCGTCGAGCAGTTCCATCATCATCGCCGACAGCCGCAGGTTGTAAACCAGCGGATTCTTGCAGCGTCGCGATTCGCCTTCCATCTGAAACATCAGGCCGCGCAGCCGTGGTTGCGACGCCTTCGGCGCGGCGTCGATCAGATCGTTGAGCAGTTTTAATCGATACCGGTCGAAACGTTGCGGATCCGCCTCGTGCAGGCGGCGCCACTGGTCGAAGCTGTAGTCTTCGAGATCGCGCGGATAATCGGGATCGGCCGAGTCTCGTACCGGGTCTTCTTCTCCGCGCATCGGCTTACCTCAGTTCGCGCCGAAGAATCTTCCCGACATTGGTTTTCGGCAACTCCTCGCGGAATTCGACGATCTTCGGAACTTTGTAGCCGGTTAAATTTTCCCGGCAATAGGCGATCAGGTCGGCCTCGGTCAGGTTCGGATCCTTGCGCACGACGACCGCCTTGACGACTTCGCCGCTGTCGTCATCGGGCTCACCGACGACGCCAACCTCGAGCACGCCGTCGTGACCGGCAATGACGGTCTCGACCTCGTTCGGAAAGACATTGAAGCCGGACACGAGGATCATGTCCTTGAGCCGGTCGACGATGTAGACGTAGCCGTTTTCGTCGAGCTTGGCGACGTCGCCGGTTTTCAACCAGCCGTCCTCGGACAGCACCTTGGCGGTTTCGTCGGGTCGCTGCCAGTAGCCCTTCATGACCTGCGGACCGCGTACGCACAGTTCGCCGGACTGACCGACCGGCTGCTCGTTGCCGTCATCGTCGCGAATCGAAACCTCGGTCGACGGCACCGGCAGGCCGATCGAGCCGTTGAAACGCTCCAGGTTGAGCGGATTGATGCAAACCGCGGGTGAAGTTTCGGTCAGGCCGTAGGCCTCGAGCAGCGGTACGCCGGTGAGTTTCTGCCAGCGTTCGGCCACCGGCTGCTGCACCGCCATGCCGCCGCCGAGCGACAGCTTGAGCCTGGAAAAATCGATTTGATCGAAGCCGGGCGTATTCATCAACGCGTTGAACAGCGTATTGACGCCGGTAATCGCGGTGAAGCTGACGCCCTGCAGTTCCTTGACGAAGCCCGGCATGTCGCGCGGGTTGGTAATCAGGTAGTTGAGCGCGCCGACCTTCATGAAGGTCAGGCAATTCGCGGTCAGCGAAAATATATGGTAGAGCGGCAGCGCGGTGATAATGGTCTCTTCGCCATCCCGGACAACGTCCTTGATCCAGGCCGAAGCCTGCTGCATGTTGGCAATCAGGTTCTTGTGCGTCAGCATCGCACCCTTGGCAACCCCGGTGGTACCGCCGGTGTACTGTAAAAAAGCAAGATCGTCGTGATGACTGTGCACCGGCTCGTGGGATTGCGACGCGCCTTGCGCGAGCGCCTGTTTGAACGGCACCCGTGACGGCAGCGAAAAATCCGGCACCATTTTCTTGACCTTTTTCACGACGAAATTGACGATCAGGTTTTTCGGAAACTTGAGCAGGTCGCCAAGCTGCGTCGTAATGACGTACTGGATCGGCGTGTCGGCAATGACGTCCTCGAGCGTGTGACAAAAATTCTCCATGACGATGATCGCCTTGGCCCCGGAGTCGACCAGCTGGTGCTTGAGCTCGCGCGCGGTATACAGCGGGTTGGTGTTGACCACGGTAAAACCCCCGCGCAGCGTGGCGAAGATCGAAATCGGGTTTTGCAGCACGTTCGGCATCATGATTGCGACCCGGTCGCCGCGCTCGAGTCCCGGCAGGTTTTGCAGGTAGCTCGCGAGCTGATCGGTACACCGATCCATGTCGTCGTAGCTCAGCGTCGTCCCGAAATTACTGAAGCAGGGTTGATTGCCGAACCGCGATATCGCCTGTTCGAAGACATCGATGATTGATTGATAGGCGTCGAGATCGACGTGCTCCGGCACGCCCGGCGGATAGCTCTTTAACCAGATTTTCTCCATCGTCCCCCCTAACCCGGCATTATTTTTTGCGGCGGTCCCCGCGCTACAGGGGTCGTTCCCCTGCCTCTTCGGCTCAGACTTTGACCGCCGCTTTCTTGCCGACAGCCTGCTTGCGAGCGGCTGTCTTCCCGGTCGCCACGGCGCCGACCGTCATCTGCTCGGGCGTGAAATCGTCGACCATGATGACCTTGCGCGTCGCCGACCGGGCCGTGTGCAGTATATCAGCTTCCTCGGCGGATACATGCCCGTCGCTCAACAGCGAATCGACCCACTGGGCGTAATCGTCGAACCCCTCGTGAACGAAGCCGTCGTGGCGCAGGCGTCTCTCGATCGGTTCGGCGGCAATCACCTTGGCGAGCGCATCCTCGAGGCAACCGGTGATATCGTCCGGATCGTTGCTCGAATACAGGCCCTCGGTCAGGCGATCGCGCGCTTCACCCGGTCGGATCAGCAGCGACGCAACCCGGTGACCCAGATAATCGTTGGGCCGGCGCAAACTCAGGCCGAGCGGGAAAATGGTGTGCCTGAGCAAGATGCCAAGCCACTTGATCGGAAAGTTTCGCAGGATTTCGTCGAGCGCTACCTGAATCTGGTAGAGGCAGAACTTGACGCTCCACTCGAGCAGCGGCAGATCGCTGCGCGGCTGACCGTCGGCTTCGAACTTCTTCAGCGCAGCCGACGCGTAGTACATGTAACCGAGCGCATCGGCGAAGCGGCCAGACAGTTTTTCCTTGCGCTTGAAAGCGCCGCCGAGAATCATCAGCACGAGGTCGGAGATGACCGCGAAGGCCGCGCTCATTTGCCCGAGACGGCGATAGTAATCGCCGATGCGGCCGGCATAGGGCGCCGGCGCGAGGTGGCTGCCGGACAGCCCGAAGATGAACGCGCGGCAGAAGTTGGCGAGAAAATACTCGGCATGGCCGACCAGCGCCGCGTCGAATTCGACGTCGGCGCGGTCCGGGTCGGTCATTGCCGCGGCGTCCATTTCGCGCACCAGGAACGGGTGACAGCGAATCGCGCCCTGGCCGAAGATGATCATGCTGCGGGTCAGAATGTTGGCACCCTCGACGGTGATGCCGACCGGCAGCGACTGGTAGGCGCGCGCGATATAGTTCGATGGCCCCATGCAGATGCCACGACCGCCGTGCACGTCCATCGCGTCGTTGACGACGTCGCGCATGTGCTCGGTGTTGTAGTACTTCAGGATTGCGGTGACGATCGAAGGCTTTTCGCCGCTGTCGAGCGCCGCCAGCGTCAGCACGCGACCGGCTTCCATCAGGTAGGCCAGCCCGCCGATGCGCGCGAGCGCTTCCTCGACGCCTTCGAAGCGACCGATCGAGGTGTTGAATTGCTTGCGAATGCGCGCATAGGCGCCGGTCGTGCGCGCGCTGGCCTTGCCCGCCGACGCGCCGACCGCCGGCAGCGAAATGCCGCGCCCGGCCGACAGCGATTCGACCAGCATGCGCCAGCCCTTGCCGACCATCGCCTGCCCGCCGATGACGTAATCGAGCGGAATGAACACGTCCTTGCCACTGTTGGGTCCGTTCTGGAACGCGGCGTTCAACGGAAAGTGACGGTTGCCGATGGTCACGCCCGGCGTATCGACCGGGATCAGCGCGCAGGTAATGCCGAGATCCTCGTCACCGCCGAGCAGGCCGTCGGGATCGTAGGCCTTGAACGCGAGACCGAGCACCGTCGCGACCGGGCCGAGCGTGATGTAACGTTTTTCCCAGTTCAGCCGCAGGCCGATGACTTCCTTGCCGTCGTGTTTACCCTTGCAGACGATACCGTTGTCCGGGATTGCGCCGGCATCGGAGCCGGCGAACGGGCCGGTCAGCGCGAAACACGGGATTTCGCGGCCGTCGGCAAGTCGCGGCAGGTAATGATCCTTTTGTTCTTCGGTGCCATAGTGGAGCAGCAACTCGGCCGGGCCGAGCGAGTTCGGCACCATCACCGTCACCCCGGCGGAGATACTGCGCGCGGCAATCTTGGTCACCACGCAGGAATGGCCATAGGCGGAAAACTCGAGGCCGCCGTAGCGCTTCGGAATGATCATGCCGAAAAAGCGCTGGCGTTTCATGAAATCCCAGACCCGCGGCGGCAGGTCCATGCGCTCGTGGGTGATTTCCCAGTCGTCGATCATCGCGCAGAGTTCATTGACCGGGCCGTCGATGAACGCCTGCTCTTCGTCACTCAGGGTCGGCAGCGCGTAGTCCTGCAGCTTGCCCCAGTCGGGTGCGCCGCGAAACAACTCGGCTTCCCACCACACGCTGCCGGCCTCGATCGCGGCGCGTTCGGTATCGGACATCGACGGCAGGACCTTCGCGATCCGCTTGCGCAACGGCGCCGACAGCCACCGGCGCCGCAGCGACGCGACGCCGAGTAATACCGTCGGCAGCGCATAGAGGGTCCAGACCAGCACGCCCCAGAACAGGCTGAAGCCGCCGAGCAATGTGAACCCGGCGAGCAGCAGGCCGGTCACGATGGCGAGGGTGCGTGCGGGAACGCGATGACAGGCGATCGCGTAGGCAAGGCCCAGCAGGCCCACGATAAAAAGCAGTATGTTCATCCGTTAATTCCGTGCAGATCCGAGATGGCGGCGCTTAGAGAAGCATATGTCAAATTGACATCGCCGGCAATATAAAGTTTCAATTTGAAACTGTTTTTTGCGTCCCGGGCGCCGCCCGTCGCTGCCGCATTCCGCGTGCGATCGACGCGTGAAAATGCTTAATATTTTATCCCGCCGGCCGATCCATCCCCTATGCGAAGTGCGGTTCCCGGCCGGCGCGAAGGGTCCGACACGTCCGCTCAATACGGAAAACTAAGCTCGATGCCGAAGGCCAAGATACTCATCGTCGACGATACCCAGGCCAACCTGGTCGCGCTGCAGGTGCTGCTCAAACCGGTTAATGCCGAAATCATTTGCGCGCGCTCCGGCGAGGATGCGCTGCGGATTGCCGCCGAAAACGCCGAGTACCTGGCGCTGATCCTGCTCGACGTGCAAATGCCGGGCATGGACGGATTCGAGGTTGCGCGGCTGATCCAGGAACACGAACAAACTCGCTCGATTCCGATCATCTTCATCACCGCGGGACAGGACGACGCCGACATCGAGCAAGCCTACCTCGCCGGCGCCGTCGACTATATCCAGAAGCCGGTGCGCAAGATCGCGCTCATCTCCAAGACCCGGGTATTTCTCGATCTCTGGTCGCTGCGCCACGGCCTCGAACAGGAGGTCGAAAGCCGACGCGCCGCCGAACACCGGGTCGAACACCTCGCCACCCACGACCCGCTGACCAACTTGCCCAACCGCCGCCGGCTCTACGAAGCACTCAACGAACTGATCTACCGGTCACGCCGTTACCGCTACACCAGCGCAATCATCTACGTCGATCTCGACGGCTTCAAGCATGTCAACGATCACTTCGGTCACGAGGCCGGCGACAAGCTGCTGACCCAGGTCTCGGCCAACTTCAAGCGCATCGTCCGCCAGACTGACTCGGTTGCACGCATCGGCGGCGACGAATTCATCGTCCTGATCACCGACATCAACTGCGAAACCACGCTGATCACCAAGGTCGAATCGCTGCTGCGCGAGGCGTCGCATCCGATCGTCTTCAAGGGCCACGAAATTTCGGTCGGCGCGAGCATCGGCGTGGCCCTCTATCCCGACCACGGCGACGACGTCGAAACCCTGTTGCACCACGCCGACCAGGCGATGTACCAGGCCAAGAAGGGCGGCAAGAACACGTTTCGATTCTTCACCGAAGATATCAACCGCAAGGCGCACCGTCAGCGCGAGCTGCAGGACAACCTGCGCAAGGCGCTGCCCAACGACGAATTCGAAATCTACTACCAGCCGATCGTCGAGGTTCGCTCCGGCCAGGTGGTGTCGGTCGAGGCGTTGCTGCGCTGGCACAGCGCCGATCTCGGTCAGGTGTTTCCGGACGAGTTCATTCCGGCCGCGGAAAGTGCCGGGCTGATTCCCGAGCTCGGCTGCTGGGTGCTCGAAAACGCGATCCGCACCGGCGTCGACTGGAACGAGCGCTTCGGCATCGGCCTGCGCATCGCGGTCAACGCGTCGTCGATCCAGTTTCGCAACAACCTGCTGTTCGATGCGATCAAGCGCGCGATCGAGTCCTACCCCTGGGATCCCGACCTGCTCGAGGTCGAAATCACCGAGGGGCTGCTGCTCGACGATTCGCCCGAGGTCAATACCTACATCAACGAAATCAGCAATTGCGGCGTGCGCCTGTCGGTCGATGATTTCGGCACCGGTTTCTCGGCGTTGTCCTACCTCAAGAACTACCCGGTCAGCACGGTCAAGATCGATCGCAGTTTCATCATGGACCTGCCGGGCGACAAGGAGAACGAAGTGCTGGTTCGGGCGATCATCGCGATGGCGCACGGCCTGCGCCTCGAGGTCATCGCCGAGGGCGTCGAAACCCACGAGCAGTGGGAATTCCTGCGCTCACTGGACTGCGACTTCGCCCAGGGATATCACTTCGGCAAGCCGATGCCGCGCGCCGATTTCGAGGATTATCTGCTCGCGCAGCAGGCCGATCCGCTGCGCGCATCATCCTGACCGAACGCGTTCGAACCCCGATGCGCCGGTCGTGCCGCCGGCCGCCAGCGCGCCCGCGCGCTCAGGATCCGGCTGCGCGCGCCGGATCGGCCCCCGCGGCCGCGTCGCGCGCGCGAAAAAAATCGGCAAACCAGTTCGCGAGCCGCAGGGTGTCGGCCTGCCGCCCGCCGGCCATGCTCGCACGCGCCGCCGCGGTCACGTCGGCCGGCACGATGCCGCCGCCGTAGGCGTCGAGCAGGGCTTCCTCGTACGCCGTTTCGAACTCCGGGTGCGCCTGCACGCTGATGATCGAGTCGCCGTAGGCGAGCCCCGCGTACGGGCAGAACGCCGAACTCGCGAACACCCGCGCAGTCGGCGGTAGCTCGACGATCTGGTCCTGGTGAAAGGCGTAAATACCGACCGAATCGGGTGCCTCGCCCATCCACGCCTGCGGTTCGTCGATGCGGTAATGGTGCAGCCCGACGCCCCAGCCCTTGTCCGACTTGACGACCTTGCCACCGAGCGCATCGGCGACGATTTGATGGCCGAAGCAGACGCCGATCAGGGGCTTTTCGGCCGCCGCCAGCTCGCGGATGAAATCCTTGACCGGCGGCATCCACGGCAGGTTATCGTAGACGCCGTGGCGCGAGCCGGTGATCAGCCAGCCATCGCACTGCTCGACCGATTCGGGCATTTCGCCACGCACGACGCTAAAGGCGGCGTAATCGAACGGCTGCCCCGATTGATCGATAAAGCGTTCGAACATGACCGGGTACGGATCGAAGCGGCCCGCCATTTCGTCGCGCAGTAAACCGGCTTCGAGGATCCCAATTTTCATCGTGTTTACCTGTGACGCTGATCGCGACCGTTGCGGCAGTTCGCGGAGTTCGAGTGATCACATATTATTCACCCCGAGCGCCGCGGCGCAATAGCCGAATTGCCGCATTCCGGGCGAATGTGATTAAATGTTTGCCGTTCGATCGACCACCAGGGAGCCATGGGAACCGGCGAAAACAGCGATTTGCGGCTGCTGATGGAAGCCAAACCGGAGGCGCTGAAGACCCATGAATGGGTCTACCGGCTGCTGCGTACCAACCTGATGTGCGGTCGCATCGAACCGGGCAAGCCCCTGACGATTCGCGGCCTCGCCGAAGTGCTCGACGTCAGCCCGATGCCGGTGCGCGAAGCCTTGCACCGGCTCGCCTGCGAGGGTGCGGTCGAGGTCAAGAACAACCGCCGCGTGATCGTACCGGTGATGACCGCGGAGAAGTTCGCCGAGCTGTGCGAATTGCGCATCCTGCTCGAGACCTACGCCGCCGAAAACGCCCTGCCCTACGTCCAGGACGAGCATATTCGCCGCCTCGAGCAAATCGACGCGCGCATCGACGCGGCCGTCGAACGTCACGACGTCGATCGGATCAGCCTCGACAACCAGGACTTTCACCGCACCCTTTACGGCGCCAACCCGTTCCAGATATCGGTGCCGTTGATCGAAAGCCTGTGGCTGCAACTCGGCCCGTTTTCGCGCATCGCGATGGACCGACTGGAAAAGGCTTATCTCGTCGATCGCCACGCCGAGGCGCTCGACGCCTTGCGTCAGCGCAACGGTTTCGGCCTGCGCCGCGCGATCGAAGCCGACATCCGCGACGGGATCGCGTCGATCAACGCGGTCGAGGGCATTCACGATTATTTCGAGGGGGTCGCCTGATACCGATTCGCGGCCCGATTTGTGATCACTGTTACGGCACCGGGGGGCCCGATGAGGGCACCCCTCGCGCCGGCCAACCGGTATGATTGTGATCACGCGGGCGATCA
Organism: Gammaproteobacteria bacterium; assembly: GCA_052030825.1. GTDB lineage: Bacteria > Pseudomonadota > Gammaproteobacteria. Next base: position 12,252 of record JBPEYE010000279.1, read on the forward strand.
CCGCCTTCCCGGGAGTGCTTGCTAGATGGCAAAATCAAAGGATCCCGACGGCCTGACCGCCGAAATCGCGCAGTTTCGCGCGAACCACCCCGAGATCGACGAATTCGAGGTGCTCGCGGTCGATCTTTGCGGGCACTTCTTCGGCAAGCGCTATCCGATCGACAAACTCGATTCGTTTGCGCGCGAGGGCCTGGCTTTTCCGGTGAGCATGTTCGTGCTGTCGACGCTCGGCGAATTGCTCGACGGCCTCTACTACGGCATCGACGACGGCGATCCCGACGCCGCCTTTCGACTCGTGCCGGGTAGCCTCGCGCGCCACGACTGGGGCAGCAAGCCGCGCGCGCAGATTCTCGCGACCACCTGCGGCAGCGCCGAACCCGCCTGGTTCGAGCCGCGGCGGGTGCTCGAGCAGGTGATCGAAGCCTATGCCAGCAAAGGCTGGCGACCGATGGTCGCCTTCGAACTCGAATTTTATCTGTTCGACGGGCAGCGCGATGCCGACGGCAGGCTGCGTGTCGTGCGCAACCCGAAAACCGGTCGCAACGACACCGCGACGGTGCTGTCGGCGGCTCGGATCGCGGATTTCGAGCAGGTCATCGACGACATCATCCGCGCCTGCCGGTCGCAGCGCATCGAAACCGGCGCGATCTCGTCGGAACTCGGGCCAGGCCAGTACGAGATCAATTTCAATCACCACGCCGACGTGCTGCGCGCGGCCGACGAGTCGTGCCTGTTCAAGCGCACCGTCGTCGAGGTCGCCAAGCGTCACGGGATGCTTGCGAGCTTCATTGCCAAGCCCCTGCTCGACGCCGCCGGCAACGGCCTGCACATGCATATCAGTGTCGTCGACGGCGACGGCCATAATATTTTCGCCGCCGGCGAACAGGCCCATCCCCGGCTGATGCACGCGATCGGCGGGCTGCTGGCGACGATGCCCGCGGCAATGTCGCTGTGGGCGCCGAACGTCAATTCGTACCGGCGATTTCGCGGCGGCATCAGCTGCGCTCCGGTCAGCCAGACCTGGGGTTACGAGAATCGCACCGTTGCGTTTCGCGTGCCGCTCGCGCGCGGCGGGGCCTGGCGGGTCGAGAACCGGGTGCCCGGGGCCGACGCCAATCCCTACCTCGCGATGGCGGTGACGCTGGCGGCGATGCTGCACGGCATCGAAGGCGAAATCGATCCCGGCGAGCCGACCCCCGAGGCGGTCGACGGACCCGACCCGAACCTGCCGCTGACTCTGCCGACCGCGCTCGCGGCGACGCGCGCGAGCGACGGACTGATCGCGGTCCTCGGCGAGCCGTTCATCGACTTTTACTGCCGCCACCGCGCGGCCGAGACCGCCGCCTTCGAAAACCACATCGGCGCGCGCGAATACGACTGGTACCTGTGATGAGTCCAACCGATTTCACCCAAAGCAATTCGATGTTCGCCAACGTTTACGCCTACCTCGGCCTGCCGCTCGTCCGCGACCCGGCGGCAGCCGACGTCTTCGTCGTCGGCCTGCCCTACGATCTCGGCACCAGCGGCCGCGCGGGCGCACGCGCCGGACCGGCGGCGATCCGCGCGGCGAGCGCCAACCTGACCTGGGAGGCAAAGCGCTGGCCGTGGGACTTCGCACTGCGCGAGCGCATCGCGCTGGCCGATTACGGCGATCTCGAGTTTCCGTTCGGTAACCACGAGGCGCTGTTCGCGCAGATTGCCGAGCACTACGGCAGGCTGCTCGACGCCGGCAAGGCGACGCTGAGCTTCGGCGGTGACCATTTCGTCACGCTGTCGCTGCTGCGCGCGCATCACGCGCATCACGGTGAGCTGGCGCTGATCCATTTCGATGCCCATACCGACACCTACAGCGATCCGGATGCGCCTTATTACCACGGCAACATGTTTTACCACGCGCCGCGCGACGGCCTGATCGACCCGGCACACAGCATCCAGGTCGGAATTCGCACCGAGTTCAACCGGGCCGAACATTCGTTCGAAGTCATCGACGCGGCCGAGGCCAACCGGCTCGACGCGCCGACGATCGCCGCGCGCATCCGCGCGCGCGTCGGCGACCGCCCCTGCTACCTGACTTTCGACATCGACTGCCTCGATCCGGCCTTCGCGCCCGGCACCGGCACACCGGTCGCCGGCGGCCTCGCTTCGGTGCACGCGCTCGAAATCGTCCGCCATCTCAGCGGCGTCAACCTGGTCGGCATGGACCTGGTCGAGGTAGCGCCGGCTTACGACCACGCCGCGGTCACCGCGCTCGCCGGCGCGACCCTCGGCCTCGAAATGTTGCACGTGTTCGCCGCCGGCCGGGAACAGTAAACTCGAGGCGAGCCCGCGCCATTGCGAGCCCTGGCTTTCGCCGGGGCAGGCTCCGCGAAGTAATCTTTACGGATCGGCCAATTTCGGGGAGGTTGCTGCATCGCGCCCGGCCGCAGGCCGGGCACTCATCGCAATGGCGGGATATCGCCGGCGCTAGTCGAGCGCGGGGATTTCGCGGTTGAACAGCGGCGCGTAGATGTCTTCGTCCGAGCCCAGGTGCCGCGCCGCGCCGTGACCGTCGTAGACCGCGGCGGCGACGGTGCCCGGCGCGCTGCAATCGCCGATCGCGCGCAGGTAGCGCAAGGCCTCGGCTTGTTCGCATAGCGCCCGGTACAGCGCGTCGTCCGGCTCGCGCGAGGTCACCAGTAACAGGGTTTCGAATTCCTCGGTTCGCCGGTGCGCGTCGCCATAAACGCTGGCCAGCGTGACGCGCTTTTCGTCCAGTTCGGCAAGCGCGTGCGAGACGACGATTTCGACGCCGAGGTCGAGCAGGCGCGCCTGGATCTTTTCCTGCTCGAGGGTATTCTCGGTCCACGACGACACCTTCGAATCCGGGGTCACGAGGCAAACCTCGTGACCATCTTCGCGCAGGCGTTCCGCCAGCGCGCCGCCCATGAAGTAGTGATCGTCGTCGTAGATCAGCACGCGGCCGCGGATGTCGGCGCCGGCAAACACGTCGTCCGGGGTCAGCGGGCGAACCCGGTCGAGACCCGGGAGCGCAAACGGGTGCTGCCGGCCGGTGCCGTCGCGCCGCCACGCCGAGCCGGTCGCGACCAGGACCTGCGGAATTTCGAGCGCAACAACGTCGTCGGCACCGAGCCGGTTGTCGTAGTAGATTTCGACGTTGGCTTTCTGGCTCAACTGGTACTCGCGGTAGTCGCGCACGCGCGCATAGCTCGAGAAGCCGGGCAGCGTCGACTCGCGGTTGATGCGGCCGCCGAGTTGCCGGGTGGCCTCGGCCAGCACGACGTCATGGCCGCGATTGGCGAGCTGCAGCGCGGCTTCGAGGCCGGCCGGGCCGCCGCCCACCACGAGCACGGGCGCGTCGTTCGCGGCCGGATCGATGCGCTCGGGGTGCCATCCCTGCTTCCACTCTTCGCCCTGGGTCGGGTTTTGCGTGCAGCGGATCGGCGCGACGATATTGTCCTGGGCGACGCAGATGTTGCAGCCGATGCACTCGCGGATGTCTTCGAGTCGGCCTTCGGCAATCTTTTTCGGCAAGAATGGATCGGCAATCGACGGCCGCGCCGCGCCGATCAGGTCGAGCACGCCACGCTCGACCTGCGACACCATCGCGTCGGCCGACGTAAAGCGGCCGACCCCGACCACCGGCTTGTCGGTCAGCTGCTTGACGAAAGCGGTATAGGGCTCCTGGTATCCCTCGTTGGGCTCGAACCGCGCGGTCGCCGAATCGTTGTCCCAGCCGCTGATGTTGACGTCCCAGAGATCCGGGATCTCGGCCAGCATGCCGACGATGTCGCGGCCCTCGCTGTCCCACTGCAGGCCGCCGTCGCCGAGCAACTCGTCGGTGGCGAATCGAAACGCGATCGCGCATTCGTCGCCGACCGCCGCCTTGACGTCGGTCAGGATCTCTTTCGCCAGCCGAACCCGGTTTTCGAGGCTGCCGCCGTACTCGTCGCCGCGCTGGTTGTACTGGCGCTTGAAGAAATGTTGCAACAGGCTCATGTCATGCGCGGCGTAGACGTAGACGATATCGTATCCGGCGCGCCTGGCGCGCCGCGCCGCGTCGACGTGCCAGCGGCGCAGATCGGCGAGGTCCCGCTTCGTCATCGCGCGGGACTGGGCGGGGAAGTTCCCGTGTACGGGTTGCGAGCCGGCCGACATCGGTGCGATGCGCGCGTACAGGTTCGGCGCGTGGCTCGCGTTATAGGCCAGCTCGATTCCGGCCAGCGCGCCGTGCTCGTGCACCGCGTCGGTCATCAGGCGATGCTGCGGAATGTCGCGGTCATCCCATAAACGGCCCTCGATATAGGGCGTGATATCGGCGCTGGGATGAATTTCCGTTTCCTGGTTGCAAATGACCCCCCAGCCACCCTCGGCCTTGACCCCGCGATTGGCCGCCTCGGCACGCGGGCGGGCGTGGCCGAGCACGTTGCAGTGCGGTACCTGGAAGAACCGGTTGGGCGCGGTAACCGGCCCGATCTCGACGGGTTCGAACAAGATGTCGTACTTCGGGTCTCTGCTCATATCACCACTCGGTCTCGTTTCACTTGGGTCTCCGCTTGTCCCAGCTCGCGCGCGATCCGGTGCCCGGCATAAACCGCCGCCGCGATCATCCCGGGGGCGCGGCAGTCGCCGACGCGTTCGAGGGTGCGCCCGCCGCAGGCCTCGAATTCGTCGCGCCGGGCGTCGAGATCGCGCCACAGCGCATCGTTCTCGATCCGCGCGCCGAGCGGCACGACGTAGTCGGCATCGCGGCTTTGCACGGCGCCGCCGTACACGCAATCGAGCCGCGCGACGCCGTGCTCGAACGCTGCCAGGGCGCGCGCGGTCACGATTTCGACGCCGGCCGCGGTCAACGCCTCGAGCGTCAGCGAATGCTCGTTGGTGTATTGCGTCCAGCCGGCCGGGGTGGTCGCCGGCGTCACCAGCGTCACCGTCGCGTCCTGCGCGACCAGCGCCAGTGCCAGCGCACTGCCGAGATAATAATGTTCGTCGTCGTAGATGACGACCCTTCCCTCGAGCGCCATCCCGTCGAGCAGTTGCTCGACGCCGATGACGCGATCGCCCGCGTGCCCGACAAACGGCTCGCGCCGGTGCTGCCCGACGCCGTCGCGACGCCAGTGCGCACCGGTCGCGACGACGACGTGTTCGACCTCGAGCGCGAGAACCGCGTCGGCATCGAGCCGATTGTCGGGGAAAATTTCGACGTTGGCGAGCTTCGCCAGCTGGCCGAGCCGCCAGTCGCGTACCCGTGCCCACTCGGCCAGCCCCGGCAGGCGCGTCTCGCGGTTGAGGCGACCGCCGAGTTCGCGTTCGGCCTCGGCGAGTAAAACCCGGTAGCCGCGTTCGCCCAGCGCGCGGGCCGCTTCGAGACCCGCCGGGCCGGCGCCGACGACGAGCACCGATTCGTCGGCATGGCGGGCTTCGATACGCTCGGGATGCCAGCCGCGACGCCACTCTTCGCCCATCGTCGGGTTCTGGGTGCAGCGAATCGGCGCGCCCAGCGAGTCGTAGGCGTAACAGACATTGCAGCCGATGCATTCGCGAATATCCTCGACGCGGCCCGCGTCGATCTTGCGCGGCAGAAACGGGTCGGCAATCGACGGCCGCGCGGCGCCGATGAAGTCCTGTGCGCCGCTCGTAATCTGCGCGAGCATCGTGTCCGGCGACGTGAAGCGGCCGATACCAACAACCGGTTTGGTCGTCATGGCCTTGGCGCGCGCGATCGCGTCGCGATGCGCGGCTTCGCGAACGAAACGCGAACTGCCCATCTCGTAGCGGTAGTCGTCGAGCACGATATCCCACAGGTCCGGCAATTCGGCGAGGATCTCGAACCCGGCCACGAGTTCATCCGGATCGTCGCCGCCAGCGGTCGGCATCGCGTAGCGCACCGCGAGCGCGGCGCGTCCGGCGACGACCTCGGCGACGGTTTCGATGATTTCGCGCACCAGGCGCACGCGATTCTCCGGCGAGCCGCCGTAATCGTCGACGCGACGATTGAGCCGCGCCGACAAAAAATTGTGCAGCAGGTAGTAGTGGCTGGCGTAGACGTAGACGATGTCGAAGCCCGCCTCGAGTGCGCGCGTGGCGGCGGCGCGGTAGGTGTCGCGCAGCCTGCGGATATCTGCGCGACGCATCGCCTGGCTTTGTACCGGCGCGCCCAGCTGCGCGCCGTTCGGCAGGCTCGCGACGTCGAGCGCGATTTCACGCGTCAGCAGGTTGGCCGAACTGTGCCCGCCGTACCAAAGCTCGACCCCGGCGAGCGCGCCATGGGCGTGTACCGCGTCGGTCATCGCGCGCAGGTTGCGGACGTCGTCGGCGTCGCGCAGCGCCGCGCTCGGATACGGCGTTTCGTCCGAACTCGACGCGATCGAGCAGTACTCGGTACAAACCACGCCCCAGCCGCCCTCGGCCTTGATCCCGCGCATCGCCGCGAGCATCTGCGGCCGGACGTAACCCATACCGCTGCAATGCGGCACCTGGTAGAAGCGATTCGGCGCGGTGACCGGGCCGATCCGGAGCGGCTCGAACAGCGGGTCGAAGCGCGGGTCGCGGGCCACTCAGCGTACCGCCGAGACCTGCCCCCCGGCGGCGAGGCGGGCGTTGACGTCGCGCAGGCTGCCGGGCGACGGCGCCTGTGCCAGGGTCACGACCGGCACCAGTTCGCGCAGCCGATTCTGATAGCTCGCCACGTTGAGCTCGAGGTCGGACAGCAGCACGCCGTCGAAGGCGCTCGAACGCATACCCTCGGCGGCCCACTTGACGAGATTGACATCCTCGCCACCGACATCCATGTTGATCGCACGATTGAGTTCCCGCGCGCGCTGCATATCGGGGCGATCGTCGGGTAGCGCGTAGCTCGCGCCGGCCATGACGCTCTGTTGCGGTCCGGTCGGGTAGATCTGGTAGACCTCGACCTGGTCGGGAAACAACGTCAGCACGAACCCGGGGAACAGGCCCCAGTAAATCCACCGCGTGCGATAGTCTTCGGGGAGGTAGCTCTCGTCTGGCAGCGCCGCGACGTAGTTCCGGTTGCGTTCGATCTTGTGCTTGCGCCCGGCAAAACTGCCGTGTGCACGCGCGAGCCCGCCCTCGAGATACTGGTCGGTATAGGTCGCGCCGAGCAAATCGAACAGCTCGGGATGGCCGACCGGAACGTGGTAACCCTCGGCGTCGATGTCGGCGACGGCCTTCCAGTCGAGATCGAAGCGAAACGTCCAGGGCTTGCCGAAAGGCCGCATTTCGTCGATGCGGTAGTTTCCGATTTCCCGCTCCGCCGGCGCGAACTGTTCGGCGACGCCGGGACCGTCGCCTTCGAATCGGATGAACACCAGCCCGTGCCAGACCTCGCAATCGATCGGCTTGAGGCCGAACTCGGCACGATCGATGTCGGGAAAAGTATCGGCCTTCGGGATGTTGCGCAGCGAACCGTCGAGGTTGTAGCTCCAGCCGTGAAACGGGCAAATAAATGCCTTGCCGCAATGGCCGCGATCGTCGGCAACGACGCGCGATGCGCGGTGCCGACAAACGTTATGGAAAGCGCTTACCGCGCCGTCGCCATCGCGCACGATCACGGCGCGCTCGTCACCGAGCGCGAAACAGACGTAGTCGCCGCTCGCCGGAATCTCGGCCGCGTGCGCGACGAACATCCAGTGACGTAAGAAGATTCGCTCGAGCTCGAGTTCGTGCAGCTCGGCGCTGTGATAAGTCCAGCCCGGCAAGCCGCGGCGCGCGCCGGGCTGGCGAAAGATCTTGTCCGCAGAAACGGTTTGCATACTCGAATTCCCTCCTCTCGTGGATCCCCGGTTTCAGGCGCCCGGCGACGGGTGCCGCGGCGGGTCGGCGGCGGGTTGCGCGGCGCTCGATTTCATTTCCTCGGTCGCGAGCTCGATACCGCGCCGCAGGATTGCGACCAGCTCGTCGATCTGTTCGCGGGTAATCGTCAGCGGCGGCGACATCACGCACATATTGATCAGCGGCCGCACGATCAGGCCGAGCGCCTGGCAGTGGCGGTCGATCAGGTTGCCGATCTCGCGGTCGGTCGCGAGATCGTTGTCGCCTTCGCGCCATTCGCACTCGACGCAGGCCATCAGCCCGAGGCCGCGCACGTCGCGCACGATCGGCAGCTCGCGCAGCGATTGCAGCTGCTGCTGCAGGTACGGCCCGGTCTCGCGCGCGCGCTCGAACAGTTTCTCGCGGCGCATGATCGCCAGGTTGGCGAGGCCCGCGGCGGCCGCGACCGGGTGGCCCGAGTAGGTGAACCCGTTCGAGAACACCGCCGAGTCGCCGCCGTGCGACTTGATCTCGTCGATCAGCCGGTCGGAGACGATAAACGCGCCCATCGGGATATAGCCCGAGGTCAGTCCCTTGGCGGTGGTGATGATGTCGGGTTCGATACCGAAAACATCCTTCGACGCGAAGCAGTGGCCGAGGCGGCCGAATGCGGTGACGACCTCGTCCGACAGGTACAGCATGTCGTGTTGGCGGCAAACCTCGAGGCAGCGCGCGTGGTAACCCTCGGGCGGCACGATGACGCCGCCCGAGGCGAGAATTGGCTCGGCGACGAAGACCGCGCACAGGTCGCTGCCGATCTCGTCGATCATGCGCTCGAGATTCCCGACGCAGGCGTCGAGAAACTCGGCGTCGGACATGCCATCGGGCTTCGTCAGCGGGTGCGGCGCGTCGATGTGATGCACGAGCCGGGTTTCGAAATCGAGATGGCTCTTGTCGCGTTCCTTGCCGGAAACGCTGCCACCGAGATAGGTGCTGCCGTGGTAGCCGCGCCGTTGCGCGATGATGTGCTTTTTCGCCGGCTTGCCGCGCAGGTTATTGTAGAACTGCACGAAACGCAGCGCCGAGTCGACCGCGGTCGACCCGCAGGTCGTGAAGAAGACGTGATTGAGATCACCGGGCGCCTCGGCGGCGACCGCGGCGGCGAACTCGGCCGCCGGACCGGTCGCCATCGACCACGGCGAAACGTATGGCAAAGCCATGATCTGGTCATAAACCGCCTGCGCGATTTCCTTGCGGCCGTGGCCGACGTTGACGCACCACATGCCGGCCGGCGCGTCGAGCAGGCGCTTGCCCTCGCTGTCGTAAACGTAGACGCCGTCGCCTTCGCTGAGCAGCGTGCGTCGATGGTCTCCGAGCTTGACGAAGTCGTCCCAGGGATGGATGAACTGGTTGTCGGCGCGTTTGAGTTCGGGCGTTTGCATCGGGCACCTCCTATCGAAGCCGAAATTCTAATTTATTCAATCTTTTTTTTCAATATATTTCAATAATATATGAATTTTTATTGACTAATCATTCAGTTACGAATAAGGTGCGCAAATGGCAACCACCGTCAACCGACCGGACGCGCCCGCGGTCACGCGAAAAAATTTCGCCAGCCGCAGCCGCAAACGTCAAAGCGAATTTCGCAAACTGCAGCTGATCGATGCGACGCTCGACTGCATCGATCGGCTCGGCCTGTCGCAGACCACGGTCGCGCAGATCGCCGCGCGCGCGGGCGTCTCGCAGGGCAACGTGCTGTTTCACTTCGACAGCAAGGAAACCCTGCTCGAGCAGACGCTGCGGCACCTGAGCGAGGAGTATGTCGCTAACTGGCAGCGCGCGCTCGCCGCGGCCGCGCCGCAGCCCGGCGCACGGCTCGCCGCGCTGGTGCGGGCATCGTTCGCGCCGCAGGTTTTTACCCGTAAGAAAATCAGCGTCTGGTTCGCGTTCTGGGGCGAATCCCGGTCGCGCCCGATCTACATGCGGATCTGTGGCGCCAACGACCGCGCGTTCTCGACGCAATTGCTGGAAATTTGCCGCGCCGCGGAGGCCGGCGCGAAGGCACGGCTCAACACGACGACCGCCGCGCTCAGCATCGAGGGCATGATCGACGGCCTGTGGCAAACCCGCTTGCTCGGGCCGCCCGGGTTCGGTCGCGACGAGGCCGTCGCCGCGGTCTTCGAGTTATTGCGGGCGATCTATCCGCGGCTCGAATTCGATCCCTGAAATTGTGATCACAAGCGTCAAAAATTCTGTGATATGATGCATTTAAATTGTTGCTGCGACTGGCAAAAGGCCAGTATCCTTACGCGATTCGCGCACCACGATCGACGCGCGAATTTTGTGATTCAGCCGAGGTTCGGCGCAGCCACGAGACAATAAGCTACACCCAACCATACCTGCATTTGCCGAGGAGGAAATAATGACTACAGGCACCGTAACCAAGCCCACTCTGATTGCCGCGATTGCCGCCTCGCTGGTATTCGTGACCGGCACCGTCGGCGCCGCCGGCAAGCTCAACGTCAGTAACTGGGCCGAGTACATGGCCGAGGACACGATCGAGAATTTTGCCAAGGAGTACGACGTCGAGGTGACCTTCACGCCCTACGACTCGGTCGAGGCGATCGATTCCAAGCTGCTCGCCGGCAACTCCGGCTACGACGTCGTCTCGCACGCGGCATCGCAGGTCGCGCGCCTGATCAAGGGCGGCATTCTGCGCAAGCTCGACAAGTCCAAACTGCCGAACTTCAAGCACATGAGCCCCGACGTCATGGCGCAGATCGGCGCCAAGTGGGATCCCGGGCACAACTACTTCGTGCCCTTCATGTGGGGCACGCACGGCGTCACCTACAATGCCGAACTCGTCAAGCAAACCTATCCCGACGCGCCGATCGGCTCGATCGAAATGATTTTCGATCCGAAGCACATGAAGGAGCTCGCCAAGTGTGGCGTCTCGTTCCTCGACTCGCCGACCGACGTGGTGCCGATGGCACTGGCCTACCTCGGTCATCCGCCCGATTCGACCGACCGCGCGCATTACCAGGAAGTCGAGGACCTGCTGCTCAAGGTACGGCCCTATATCAAGACCTTCGACAACTATGCTTATCAGCGCATGCCGGAAAAGGAATTTTGCGTCGCCGTAACCTGGGGCCCGGACGGCCTGCTCGCGATGTCGGGCGCCGAGGAAGCCAATACCGGGGTCAAGCTCGATTTCTTCCTGCCCGAGATCCCGAACTTCTGGGTCGACGGCTGGGTCATTCCGAAAGATGCCAAGAACATCGAGAACGCGCACCTGTTCATGAACTACATGATGCGCCCCGAAGTCGCGGCCAACGACAGTAACTACACCTGGTATGCCACCGCCAACAAGGACGCGATTCCGCTGATCGACGAGGCGGTTACGTCGAGCCCGGCCGCTTTCCCGACGCCGGGTCAGATCGCGCGCATGTACACGCTGAACCCGCTGCCGCCAAAGGCCGAACGGGTTCGCACCCGGACCTGGACCAACTTCAAGGCCGGTAACTGAACCCGAACCGGGGCGAGGCCCACTCGCCCCGGTTTCGATACCTTGCGCGGGGGGGACAGACGATGGCGCAGGTGCCCAACTACAGCGACCGGCCCTGGCTCGATCCGGAGGCCGAACCTTTCATCAAGGTGCAAAGCGTCAGCAAGCACTTTGGCGACTTCACCGCGGTCGACAGCGTCGATCTCGAAATCTTCAAGGGTGAACTCTTTTGCCTGCTCGGCGGTTCGGGTTGCGGCAAGTCGACGCTTTTGCGCATGCTCGCCGGCTTCGAGACGCCGTCGTCGGGTACGATCCTGATCGACGGCCAGAACATGACCGACGTGCCGCCTTACGAAAGGCCGGTCAACATGATGTTCCAGTCCTACGCGCTGTTCCCGCACATGACCGTCGAGAACAACGTCGCCTACGGACTCCGCCGCGACGGCATCGCCCGCGACGAAATCGACCAGCGCGTTGCCGAAATGCTCGAGCTGGTCGAGCTGACCCAGTTCCGCAAGCGCAAGCCCCACCAGCTCTCCGGCGGCCAGCGCCAGCGCGTCGCGCTCGCGCGCGCCCTGGTCAAACAACCCAAGGTGCTGCTGCTCGACGAACCGCTCGGCGCCCTCGACAAGCGCCTGCGCGAGCAAACCCAGTACGAGTTGATGAACATCCAGGACCGGCTCGGCGTGACCTTCGTCGTCGTTACCCACGACCAGGAAGAAGCGATGACGCTGTCGACGCGGATCGCGGTCATGGATGCCGGCCGTTTCATGCAAATCGGCACGCCAACCGAGATCTACGAATTCCCCAGTTCGCGCATGGTCGCCAACTTCATCGGCAACGCCAACATGTTCGAGGGCCGCGTCACCGAGAACGGTCCCGACCACGTCATCGTCGAAAGCAAGGAACCGAGCTGCGAATTCTTCATCGACCACGGCGTCTCGATCGCCGAGGGCACCAAGGTCTGGATCGCGCTGCGGCCGGAAAAGGTCAGGATCTCGAAGCAGCAGCCCGGCAACGGCAATGCCAATTACATTCGCGGCATGGTCCACGACATCGGTTACCTCGGCGGCATGTCGACTTATCGCGTGCAGGTCGAGGGCGATCGCCTGGTCGAAATCACGTCGCCGAACCAGATGCGGCCGCGCGACGGTAACCCGCCGATCGACTGGGACGAGGAAGTTTATCTCAGCTGGGAGGCATCGAACCCGGTGGTGCTGACCAAGTGAGCGCGCGCGCCGACGAAGTCGCCGGCGGCGCCGGCAGGATCGACTGGCGACATCGCCTGGGCTGGATGCTGCAGCGCCACTGGCGCACGTTGGTACTGATGGTGCCGTTCGCGTGGCTGCTGATTTTCTTCCTCGCGCCGTTTTTCATCGTCCTCAAGATCAGCCTCGCCGAAACCACGATCGCGAGCCCGCCGTATACGCCGATGATCGAATGGGTCGACGAGGGCATCATGCATGTCCGCGTCGTCACCGACAATTTCGCCTACCTGTGGGAAGACGAGCTCTACGTCAATACCTACCTGAATTCGGTCAAGATCTCGACGATTTCGACGATCCTGTGCCTGCTGATCGGTTACCCGATCGCCTACGCGATCGTGCGCTCGAGCCACACCACCAAGCACGTGCTGCTGATGCTGATCATTTTGCCGTTCTGGACGTCGTTTCTGCTGCGCGTCTACGCGTGGATGGGCATCCTCGCCGACCAGGGACTGATCAACGACATCATCAAGTGGTTCGGATTCGAACCGGTGCGGCTGTTGTACACGCATACCGCGGTTTATATCGGCATCGTCTATACCTACCTGCCGTTCATGATTCTGCCGCTCTACGCCAACATGGAAAAACTCGACTGGGAACTGCTCGAGGCCGCGGCCGATCTCGGCGCCAAACCGATGACGACATTTTTCACCGTGACGCTGCCGATGACGCTGCCCGGTATCATCGCCGGCTCGCTGCTGGTGTTCATTCCCGCGACCGGCGAGTACGTGATTCCGGACCTGCTCGGCGGCGGTAACGTACTGATGATCGGGCGGATACTCTACAACGAGTTCAACGCCAACATCGACTGGCCGGTGGCGTCGGCGGTCGCGATCGCGTTGCTGCTGGTGCTGGTGTTGCCGATGATGCTCTACCAGCACATCCAGGGCAAGGAGACCGAGGCCAAATGAACAGCGGCCGCCGTTCGCGCTTCCTGCTGACCGTGCTGTGCTTCGGCCTCGCGTTCCTGTACATCCCGATGGTTTTGCTGGTCGTCTATTCGTTCAACGCGTCGCGCATCGTGCCGGTCTGGGGCGGTTTTTCGACCCGCTGGTACGGCGTGCTGTTCGAGAGCGAGGAAATCTGGAACGCGGTTCTGCTGAGCCTCCAGATCGCCACCGTCAACGCCTGTTTCGCGACCCTGCTCGGCACCCTCGCCGGTCTCGCGCTGGTGCGCTTCGGCCGCTTCAAGGGACGCACGCTATTCTCCGGCATGATCTCGGCGCCGCTGGTCATGCCCGAGGTCATCACCGGCCTGTCGCTGCTATTGCTGTTCATCACGCTCAAGGAATTCATCGGCTGGCCCGACCAGCGCGGTTTCACGACGATCACGATCGCGCACATCACGTTCTCGATGGCCTACGTCGCGGTCATCATCCAGTCGCGTCTTGCCGGTATGTCGCAAGACCTCGAGGAAGCCGCGCAGGATCTCGGCGCCAAACCGTTTCGCGTGCTGACCGACATCACCTTGCCGCTGATCGCACCGGGCATGCTCGCCGGCTGGCTACTGTCGTTCACGCTGTCGCTCGACGACCTGATCATCGCCAGCTTCGTCACCGGACCCGGGGCGGTGACGCTGCCGATCCTTATCTACTCGCGCGTGCGCCTCGGCCTGCGACCCGACATCAATGCGCTGGCGACGATCATCATCCTGGTGGTCGCGATCGGCGTGCTCGTTGCCGGCTACATCATGCTGCGCCAGCAACGCCAGCGCGAACTCGAACAGAAGATGGTCGCCGAGGAAGCCAACGCCTGACCCGAAATTCAGGTCAGCGCGAAAATTTCCCCTCCCGGACGATACGGCTCGAATCCCGGCAATGCTGCGCTGATCTGGATTGATCGACGACCGTCGTTAGCCCGGGTCGCGGCGCAACGCCTGGCACATGCAGTGGACGCCGCCACCGCCAGGGGTGATCATCGACACGTCCGGGTCGAAAACCTCGAGACCGTGAGCGCGCGCTTTATCCTTCAGCACCCGGCTTTTTTCCGGCAGCAGAATGCGGTCGTTGCCGAGCGCGACGACATTGCAGCCGAGGTCGAGCGTATCCTGAAACGGCACCGAGATGATTTCGATCCGTTTCGACTCGAGCCACTGCACCACCTCGGGGTCGGTCGACTCGAGGCAAACCGCGGCGAGCTTCGGCGCGAGCATCACGACCATCAGGTCGATGTGCACGTAAAACGGGTCGATGTCGGCGAGCTTCACTTCCCAGCCCTCGGCCTCGAACCAGCTTTGCAACTGCAGCGCGGCCGATTCCTGGCTGCGACCCTCGTCGCCCTCCCAGCCAATCAGCACGCAGCCGGGCTCGATGACGTTGAAATCGCCGCCCTCGAAAGTGCCGGCGGTGACGTAATCGTAAATCGGGATGCCGAGGCGCGCGTAAGTTTCGATCGCGCGGTAATTTTCGCCGCGACGCCACCAGTTGGCCATGCTCGTGATGATCGCGCCGTACGGGGTCATCACCGACGAGTCGCGCGCGAAAACCTGGTACGGCAGCGCCGGGTCAGGCTCGTGCAAGTGCACCTGGACGTCGGCCGACCGGTAGGCCGAGACCATCTCGGCGTGCTGGCGGCGCGCGATCTCGGGATCGAAATCGTAGCCGCGCCGGATGCTCTTTTTCGACACCGAACTGGTCTCGAGCCAACGGTAGTGATCGGCCGGTCCGAGCAGCACGTCGCGCAGCACGCCGTATTCGCAATCGGCGCCCCACTGCTCGAGCGCCGCCGTGCCCCCGCCGTCACAGCGCGCCCGCAAACTGAACTGATCGCTCATGCCGCCTCCCGATCGGTCGATATGCTATTCAGGGCAACGGCGTCGAGGCTATACCGGCGCCGAACCGGTTGTCAATCGAATCGCCCGCGCGACCGCGTGTCGCCATTTGCAGCCGATTGACTTTCGAAATTTTTGTGATCACAATTGCGGCGCAAACCGCGCAGGAATCTCATGAAAGACTGGATCGACCAACACCGGATCACCGAGGTGGAGTGTCTCGTGCCCGACCTCGCCGGCGCGGCGCGCGGCAAGATCATGCCCGCGACCAAGTTCACCAACGGCAAGCCGCTGCGCATGCCGCAATCGATCTTCATGCAGTCGGTTACCGGCGACTATCCCGACATCTGGGAGCGGATCAACCCGCTCGACGTCGATATGGAATTGCATCCCGACCCCTACACGATCCGGATCCTGCCGTGGGCGCGCGAACCGTCGGCACAGGTCATCCACGACTGCTTCGACATGGACGGCAAGCCGATCGCCATTTCCCCACGCCAGGTACTCAGACGCGTGCTCGAACTCTACCGCGCCGAGGGCTGGCGCCCGGTGGTCGCACCCGAGCTCGAGTTCTACCTGTTGCAGCCCAACCTCGACCCGCGCCAGCCGCTGCAGCCGCCGGTCGGTCGCACCGGCCGCGCCGAGCGCAGCGGTCAGTCGTTCAACATCGACGCGGTCAACGACTTCGATCCGATGTTCGACGACATGTACGAGTACTGCGAGGGCCAGGGCCTCGAGATCGATACGCTGATCCACGAGGAAGGCATGGGGCAGATGGAAATCAACCTGCTGCACGGCGACCCGCTGGAGCTCGCCGACCAGGCCTTCCTGTTCAAGCGCACGGTGCGTGAAGCCGCGCTCAGGCACGACCTGTATGCGACCTTCATGGCCAAGCCGATGGAGAACCAGCCCGGCAGCGCGATGCATATTCACCAGAGCGTGGAGAGCGTCGAGACCGGCGAAAACCTGTTTTCGACGCCCGAGGGCCAGCCCAACGAATTGCTGCTCGCGCACATCGCCGGGCTGCAGCAAACCCTGCCCGACGCGATGGCGTTGATGACGCCCTACGTCAACTCGTACCGGCGCATCGTGCGCGAGATGTCGGCGCCGATCAATTTCCACTGGGGCTTCGACAACCGCACCACCGGCTTTCGCATTCCCGACAACAACCCCGCCGCGATGCGTGTCGAGAACCGGATCGCGTCGGCCGACGTCAATCCCTACCTCGCGATCGCAACCTCGCTGGCCTGCGGCTATATCGGCATGAAGCAGGGCCTCGAGCCGAGCGAGCCGCTCGCCGGCAGCGCCTACAACGAACCGATGCAGCTGTCGCGCCACTGGTACGACTCGCTGCAGCGGCTCGACCAGAGCAAGGCGCTGCGCGAGGTGCTCGGCGATGCCTTCGTCGATGTCTACGTGTCGGTCAAGGAAGCCGAGTTCGATAATTTCCTGAACGTCATCAGCCCGTGGGAACGCGAGCACCTGTTACTGAAAGTTTGAGGATTCCCGCATGAACCAAGCGAAAGCCGCCGGCAACACGGCCAAGTGGCAAAACCAGGACAGTGCGCATCACCTGCACCCGTTTACCAATCCGAAGGATCTGCTCGAAAAACCGCCGCGCGTGATCGAGTCGGCCGCGGGCGTCTACCTGACCGATTCCGACGGCAACCGCCTGCTCGACATGATGGCGGGGCTGTGGTGCGTCAACATGGGTTACGGCCGGCCCGAGCTGATCGAGGCGGTCGAACGCCAGGTGCGCCAATTGCCGTATTACAACCTGTTCTTCAAGACCTCGACGCCGCCCGCGGCCGAGCTGTCGCAACTGCTCGCCGAGGTTTCGCCGGCGCAGTTCAACCACACCTTCTTCACCAACTCCGGCTCCGAGGCCAACGACACGGCGCTGCGCATGATCTGGCGTTACTGGGACCTGCTCGGCAAGCCCGGCAAGCGCGTCGTCATCAGCCGCAAAAACGCCTATCACGGCAGCACGATCGCGGCGTCGAGCCTCGGCGGCATGAGCGACATGCACAAGCAGGGCGGCGTCATTCCCGATATCGTCCATGTCGAGCAGCCCTACTGGTACGAGCGCCGCGCCGAGCTCGGCCGCGACCTCGACCGCGACGCCTTCGGTCGCGAGGTAGCGCAGTCGATCGCCGACAAAATCGAGGCGCTCGGCGTCGACCGGGTCGCCGCGTTCATCGCCGAACCGATCCAGGGCGCCGGCGGCGTGATCGTGCCGCCCGACAGCTACTGGCCCGAGGTCAAAAAGATTTGCGATCACTACGGCATTCTGCTCGTCGCCGACGAAGTCATCTGCGGCTTCGGCCGCACCGGCGAATGGTTCGGTACCAACTACTACGACCTGAGCCCCGACCTGATGCCGATCGCCAAGGGCCTGTCGTCGGGATACCTGCCGATCGGCGGCGTCATGGTCGCCGATCGGGTCAGCGAAGTGCTGATCCAGCAGGGGGGCGAATTCAACCACGGCTTCACCTACTCGGGCCACCCGGTCTGCGCCGCCGCGGCGATCGCCAACGTCCGGCTGATGCAGGAGACCGACATCGTGCGGACCGTGCGCGAGTCGACCGCGCCCTATTTTCAAAAGCGCCTGCGCGAACTCGGCGACCATCCGCTGGTCGGCGAGGTGCGCGGCGCCGGCCTGCTCGGCGCGCTCGAGCTGGTTGCCGACAAGGATCGCTTCCAGCGCTTCGACAAGAACCGGCGCGTCGGCATCCGCTGCCGCGACGTCTGCTTCGAGAACAATCTCGTGATGCGCTCGGTCGGCGACTCGATGGTCGTCTCGCCGCCGCTGGTCATCGAGCCAGCCGATATCGATGTCTTCGTCGAGCGCGCGTGGAAGTGCCTGGACCTGACCCAAAAAGCGATCGCCTGAGCCGCGGCGATGGCCTTCGCGCTGGTCCAGGACCGTAGCGACACGAGCGATTACCCGGACTCGTACTACCACGCGACCCAAAACCGCGTGGTTGCCGTCGAACCGCTCGACGGCGACCGGCGCGCCGACGTTTGCATCGTCGGCGGCGGCTATACCGGGCTGTCGGCGGCGCTGCACCTCGCCGGCCGCGGATATGACGTCGCCCTGCTCGAAGCGCGCAAGCCGGGCTGGGGCGCCTCCGGGCGCAATGGCGGCCAGCTGTGCAGCGGCCAGCGCAAGGACCAGATCGCGCTGACCAATATGGTTGGCGAAGACGCCGCGCGCCGGCTGTGGGATCTCGCCGAAGCGGCCAAGGAGCTCGCCCGCTCGCTGATCGCCGAATACGCCATCGAGTGCGATCTGAAACCCGGCATCGCCCATCCCGATCACAAGCCGGGCTACGCGCGCGACACCGCGGCCTACGTCGACTTCCTTCGCCGGCGGTACGATTACGCGTCGATCGAGTACCTCGAGCGCGAGGCGATGGCCGAACTGGTCGGATCGGAGGCCTATCACGGCGGCAGCCTCGACCTGGGTGCCGGCCACCTGCACCCGCTGAACTACGCCCTCGGCCTCGCCGAGGCTGCGCGCGCCGCCGGCGCCGCGCTCTACCGCGACACCGTCGTCGAGGGTTACGACGAGGGCTCGCCAGCCCGCGTGCGCAGCAATCGCGGCACGGTCACGGCCGACCACGTCGTGCTCGCGTGCAACGGTTATCTCGGCCAGCTCGAACCGCGACTCATGGGCAAGATCATGCCGATCAACAATTTCATCGTCGCGACCGAACCGCTGTCACCGGCGCAACTCGCCGTGATCAATCCGCGCGACGTCGCGATTGCCGATTCGCGATTCGTCGTCAACTACTATCGCCTGTCGGCGGACAAGCGATTGCTGTTCGGCGGCGGCGAAAATTACCGACGCAACTTCCCGCGCGACATCGCGAGCTTCGTGCGCAAGCCGATGCTCGAAATTTACCCGCAGCTCGCCGCGACCCGCATCGATTACGCCTGGGGCGGTACGCTCGCGGTGACCCTCAATCGCATGCCGCACTTCGGCCGTCTGGGTCGCGGCAACGTCTATTTCGCGCAGGGCTACTCGGGCCAGGGCGTCGCGCTGGCGACGCTGGCCGGCAAGCTGATCGCCGATGCGCTCGCCGGCGAAGCCGAGAATTTCGACCTGTTCGGCAAGATTCCGACGCGCAGTTTCCCGGGCGGCGCGCTGCTGCGCTGGCCGGGCATGGTGCTCGGCATGCTCTATTACGCGCTGCGCGATCGGCTGTAAATCGGTTCGCAGCCAACTCTTTCGCAGCGAGGGAAAGGATGTACCAACTCTACTGGGCGGAAAATACCGGCGCGATCGCGCCACAGATGCTGCTCGAGGAAATCGGTGTCGACTACGAGCGTATCGTCGTCGACATCGACGCCGGCGAACACCGCGACCGCGATTATCTCGCCATCAACCCGCGCGCGCAGATACCCACGCTGATACTGCCCGACGGCGAGATCCTGACCGAAACCGGCGCGATCGTCCTCCACCTCGCCGACCGCCACGCCGCCGCCGGCCTGCTGCCCGCACCCGGCAGCAATGCACGGGCTCGCGTGTTGCGCTGGCTGTTCTACGCGGTCGCGAATCTCTACGACGCCGATTTGCGGGTTTACTACGCGGCCGACTACGTCGCCGATCCGGCCTGTGCCGAAGCCGTGCTGAAGCAGGCGCGGCGCGATCTCGATCGTCACTGGGATTTGCTCGAATCGCAGCTCGGCGACGGACCCTGGTTTCTCGGCGAGCGCTTCTCGCTGCTCGATCCCTACCTGCTGATGCTCGCCTACTGGCACGAGCAGGTCGACGCGCTGCTCGCGCGCTGTCCGCGGCTCGCGCGCATCTGCGCGAGCGTGCTCGAGCGCCCGGCCTGCCGCCGGGTCTGGCGCGAGCACCATCCCGCCGATCCGGGTTCGAAGGGCTGAACCGGGACGGCGCGCCGAACTAGTCGCCGTTGCCGTCGGATTCGCGTTCGCGCCGCGCGATCGCGGCCAGGTACCGGGGGGTGCGGCCGACGTCTTCGTAGACCGGATCGCCCTCCTCGACGCGGATGACGCGGGTGCCGGCCTCGTAAGGAATTTGCCGCTCGACCTCGCGCAGCGCGGTGCCGATCAGGTCGGCGAGCAACTCGTCGGCGGGCAGGTCGTAGGCTTCGGCCAGCGCCTCGAGCCGGATCAGGTCCTGGCGATTGAGCACCACGTCGGTCTTGACCAGCTCGTTCGCGCCGAGCGATCGCTGCTCCCAGTTGTCGAGCATTTTTCGAATCAGACTGCCGCCCATCACAGACTCCCGTTTGCAGGTCGAATGACGCCGCCGGCATCGCGTTCGCCGGCCGCCCGTTGCCCATCGGCCGCTAGTTTAACGGAAATCGACTTCGAGCCCAGCACCGAATCCGGTTCGCGACGGCAAGCCGCGCGAATCCGGCTTGGCATCGAAATCAGGCATTGTATCCGGCGCCGAGCCGGAATAAGATTCGTCCAGTCCCGTACAACCCGCCACCACGAGACATGCGCGATAAACTCAAAAACTTCAAACTGACCGTCGACGAAATCAAGATCATCCGCATGATCGACGAATTGATCGAAGGTCTCGAACGGCTGGAATTCAACGATCCGCTGTCACCGCGGGCCGAATTTTTTCGCAAGGAAATCGAAAAGCTCGAGGAGCGGCTCGAGCAAATCCGCGAAAACACGCTGATTCGCTACTAGCCCGGCGCAGTCTCCGTCGCGCGCGATTGCGCCCGCTCGCGGCGCGTCAGTTGATCGCCTTGCGCGCGAGCATTTCCTCGACCAGTTCGTCGGCGCGCAATTGCAGATGATAGCCCTGGCTTTCGAGGTTTTCGATGACTTCGGCGGCATCTTCCTTCGCCAGCTCCCGCCCCGCGGTCAGATCGAAGCTGAAGCTGAACTCGGGCGGCCCGAAAACGCGCAGCAGCTCGCTCGGAATCATCGAGAAATCGTCCTTGTCGAGCAGGTAAAGATAGGTATCGAGCTTACGATTGGAGCGGTAGATATGACACAGCATGATCGCGTCGGTACGGTTGCGTGGCGGTCATGATAGCACGGGCTCCGCGGGGCCGGCATCCGGCCGG
>JBPEYE010000028.1:0-7139 GCA_052030825.1 Gammaproteobacteria bacterium
ATCGCGGCCGAGCACCCGCTGGCGCTCGCGGCCGCCGACAAGGACCCGGAAATCGCGACATTCGTCGATGCCTGCCGCAAGACGCACACCTCCGAAGCGGCCCTCGAAAAAATGGAAAAGCTCGGCCACCCGCTCGGGATCGACGCGATCAACCCGGTCAACGGCGAGGCGATCCCGGTCTGGGTCGCCAACTTCGTGCTGATGGGTTACGGCACCGGCGCGATCATGTCGGTGCCGGCGCACGACCAGCGCGACTGGGAATTCGCGCGCAAGTACGGCCTCGAAATCCGCCAGGTGGTCGAGCCGGCCGACGGGTCGCCGATCGACCTCGAGGCCGGATCGTTCGTGACCAAGGAAGGCCGCTGCTGCAACTCCGATATCCTCGACGGACTCGATTTCCAGGCCGCCTTCGACCGCATTTCCGACAAGCTGGAAGCCGACGGCAAGGGCAGCCGCCAGGTCAATTACCGCCTGCGCGACTGGGGCGTGTCGCGCCAGCGTTACTGGGGCGCGCCGATCCCGGTGATCCACTGCCCGGGTTGCGGGCTGTTGCCGGTGCCCGAGGAAGATTTGCCGGTGGTGTTGCCCGAGGACGTCGAATTCGAGGGTATCGGTTCGCCCATCAAGAAGATGCGGACGTTCATCGACACCACCTGCCCGAAGTGCGGCGGCGCGGCCGAACGCGAAACCGACACCTTCGACACCTTCATGGAATCGTCGTGGTACCAGGAGCGTTTCGCCTGCGCCGACCAGCACGCGGCGATGCTCGACGAGCGCGCCGACTACTGGACCCCGGTCGATCTGTACATCGGCGGTATCGAGCACGCGATCCTGCACCTGCTCTACGCGCGCTTCTACCACAAGCTGCTGCGCGATCACGGCCTGCTCGCATCGGACGAGCCGTTCCAGCGACTGCTGACCCAGGGCATGGTGCTCAAGGACGGCAGCAAGATGTCGAAGTCGAAGGGCAATACGATCGACCCGCAAGACCTGATCGACCGCTACGGCGCCGATACCGTGCGCCTGTTCATCATGTTCGCGTCGCCGCCGGAACAGACGCTCGACTGGTCGGATTCGGGCGTCGAAGGCGCGTACCGCTTCCTCAAACGCTTCTGGACCGCGGTCGGCAAGCACGTCGCCGCGGGCGTCGTCGCGATCGATTTCGACGCGGCCGCGCTCGACGATGCGCAGCGCGCGATGCGACGCAAGCTGCACGAGACCGTCGCCAAGGTCAGCGACGATTTCGAGCGGCGCCTGACCTTCAACACCGCTATCGCCGCCAACATGGAATTGCTGAACGCGGTGACGCGCTTCGACGACGAAACCGCCACCGGTCGCGCGATCCGGCAGGAAGTCTACGATCACATGGTTTTGATGCTGGCGCCGATCATTCCGCACGTTTGCCACCGGCTGTGGCACGAACTCGGCCATGCCGGCGGACTGATCGACGCGGCCTGGCCCGTGGCCGACGACGCCGCGCTCGAGCAGGACACGATCGAGATGGTGATCCAGGTCAACGGCAAGCTCCGCGGGCGCATGCAGGTTGCGGCCGATGCCGACCGCGCGGCCTGCGAGGCCGCGGCGCTCGAAAACGAGCAGGCCAGGCGCTTCATCGGCGACGGCGAAGTCAGGAAAGTGCACGTCGTCCCGGGCAAGCTGGTCAACATCGTCGTCTGAGCATGTTGCCGACCCACACTCGCCGCGCCGCGCTGATCGCGCTTTGCGTGGCGCTTGGCGCCTGCGGCTTTCGCCTCGCCGGTACCGCCGAGCTGGCCGATTCGATCGAACTGCTTCGCCTCGAAACCGACAATTTCAGCGATCGCCAGCGCAGGGCTCTGCGCGCGCGTCTCGAGCGTGCCGGCGCGGTGCTCGCCGGCGACGGCGACGGCGGCGCGGCGCTGTTGCGGGTCGGCTTTCTGAATTTCCCGACGCAGGACCTTATCGTCGGCGGCCGCAGCGGCAAGACCATCGAACGGGTCAGCCGCGGCCTGCGTTTCAGCCTGTTCGGCGACGACGGCCAGCCGCTGATTGCGGCCAAGACGCTGACCCGGCAGCGGGATTTCACGCGCGACGACGATAACCTGCTGGCCTCCAACGAGGAACGGGAAAATCTGCTTGTCGAGCTCGAAATTTCGCTGTTCGAGCAATTAATTTTCGAATTAAGTCGAATCTGAAATTTACCCGCCGCCAACAAGCGTTTATAATCGCCCAAACTGGGATCCCGATCGACACAACCAAAACTCGAATCGGAGCTTATTGATCATTAGCGTGTCCCATGTCATCAGCAGCTGAACCGGAAGACGGCGCCCCGCGCCGGCGGCGCAGCCGCGTCAATCCGCTACTCTGGATCGCGACCGTGATCGCGGGCCTCATTATCTTCGTCGTCCTGAGTGGAGATCGAGGCGAAACCAGCGCGACCCTCGTCGACAATCCCGATGCCGCCAGCGACGGCGCCATCGACCGCAGCCTGCTGGTGCCGCCGGGCATGCACGCGCGCGAATACATCGAGGGCTTGCGCGCCGCCGGCAAGCCCTATCCGCTCGACGAAGTCTTCGCCCGTGCCGGCCGGCACCTCGCCGAGGGTAGCCTCGCCGACGCGCACCTGCTGTACTTCTTCGCCGCGCGCGAGGATTACTTGCCGGCGATCATGGCGCTCGCCGAAATGGCCGACCCGGTCCGTTTCGTGGCAGCCGATTCGCTGCTCGACGAGGCCGACGCGGTGCAGGCCCACAAGTGGTACCGCAAGGCCGCCGACCTCGGGCATCCCGACGCCAGCGCGCGAGTCGACGAATTGCGCCGCTGGGCGCAGGCCGCGGCCGAGGCCGGCGACACCGACGCCGCACAATTGCTTCTCATTTATCGTTAAGGTGACGCCCATGCAGCGCTCCGGAAATTTTTCGCGCGCAATCGCGATCGTGTTCCTGCTGGTTTTTTGCCCCGCCCAGACGCTCGCCGCGGTCGAAAAGCCACTCCTTATGGAGGGCAAGAAATCGCTTTACCAGCGCGTTCTCAGCGTGCCCGACGCGCGCCTCCACGAGACGCCGGACGAGACCGCGCCGGCGCGCGACGTCGTGCCCTTCAGCGTTCTCTACGTCTACGCACAGGACCGCGACTGGCTCAAGGTCGGCCACGACAGCTTCGGCCGCATCGCCGGCTGGATCCGGCGCGACCAGGCAATCGCGTGGAATACCGCGCTGACCGTGTCGTTCAAGGATCCGCAGGACATCCAGCGGGTCATGATGTTCGGCGAGCGCGACAAGCTCGAGCACATGGTGCGCCAATACGACAAGACCGGCTACCAGGCGCTGTACAACGCCGTCGTCAGCGGCTCTCCGCCGCCCGACTCGCCGGTCATCGCGATTCAGCCCGAGGCGCATCTCGAAATTCGCGAGAATTTCTACCTGGTACCGATCAAGCAGCACGAAGACGTTTACCTCGGCAACGAGCAGGCGCGGCTGCTCGAAATCGCCAG
Organism: Gammaproteobacteria bacterium; assembly: GCA_052030825.1. GTDB lineage: Bacteria > Pseudomonadota > Gammaproteobacteria. Next base: position 3,473 of record JBPEYE010000028.1, read on the forward strand.
CGTGCCGCTCGATGACAGCAGCGCCGGCGAACGCCCGGCGGCGCGCGACGCGGCGCCGCGCAGCTACCGCAGCGGGATTCATTTCGTCATCGATTCGACCCAGTCGATGGGCCCGTATATCGACCGGACCCGCGAAGCCGTGGCGCGGGTTTACGATGCGATCGAGCGCCAGGGTCTGACCAACCAGGTCAGCTTCGGGCTGACCGCCTATCGCGACAATCTCGAAACGCGCCCCGAACTCGAGTACCTGACGCGGCGCTATGTCGGACTCGACGAGGGTACCGACGTCGAGACCTTTTTCGCGCGCGTCAACGCGCTCGAGCCGGCCGCGATTTCGAGCCGCGACTTTCGCGAGGACGCCTATGCCGGGATCAAGTCGGCGATCGAGGATACCGACTGGGAACAGTTCGACGCGCGCTACGTGGTGCTGATCACCGACGCCGGGCCGCGCGAAAGTCACGATTCGCTCGGCGCGACCCGGCTATCGGCGGAGGCGCTGCGCCAGCTCGCCTACGACAAGGGGGTCTCGATCTGGGTGCTGCACCTGCGCACGCCGTCGGACGCCGCCGACCACGAGGCGGCCGAGCGGCTTTACAAGCAGGTCTCGTATTACCCCGGCATCGGCGATTTTTATTATGGCGTCAGGCTCGGCCAGGTCGACGAATTCGGTACCGTGCTCGAGGTGCTCGCCAACCAGATCACCCAGCAGGTACTGGCGACGACCAACGGTGTGCCGCCGCTGCCGCTGCCGGTGCGCGATGCCGGCGAAACCCAGCTGGCGCAATTGCAGGATCGCGTCGCCAAGCTCGGCAACGCGTTGCGCATGCGCTACATCCAGCGGGAACGCGGCGCGCCGCTGCCCAAGGTCTTCGATGCGTGGATGGTCGACCGCGATTTCCTCAAACCCGAACGCTCGGCGGTCGACGTGCGCGTGCTGCTGACCCGCGACCAGCTCTCGGATCTGAAAAACGTGATGCAGCAGGTGCTCGATCTCGCCGAAGAAGGCGTGCTGAGCCCGCAAAATTTCATCGACGATCTGAAAAGCCTGGCCGCGACCGTCAGTCGCGACCCGTCGGCGGTCGCCGCGAGCACCTCGGGCGCGGGCGGCAATCTCGCCGACATGGGTTACATGCGCGAATACATCGAGGATTTGCCCTATACCGGCGAGGTCATGAATCTGACCCTGGAGACCTGGGAAGAATGGTCGGCAAAGACGCAAATCGAGTTCATGCACCGCCTCGAGAGCAAGATCAACTACTACCAGGCGCTGCACGATCACACCGACCTGTGGGTCACGCCGGGCGGGGGTCCGGTCAACGGCAACTCGGTGTTTCCGGTCGCCCTCGACCTGCTGCCCTGATCCGCGACGGTGACGGTCATCTACACGCTCAGGAACGTCGTCAAGGAGCGGCTCAACGGCGGCGTCGGCTTTCGCCTGTGCGTGCCGAAGATCGAGATTCGCTCGCAGGAGAATATCGCCCTGATCGGCCATAGCGGCTGCGGCAAGAGCACGCTGCTCGACATGCTGGCGCTGGTGCTGCGCCCGGACAACTCCGAGGATTTCGGCCTGCACCCGGTCGACGGCGACAGCAGCGATGTCGCCGAGTTATGGAAACAAAACCGTCAGGGCCAGTTGTCGCAAATTCGCAAGCGCCACATCGGTTACGTGCTGCAATCGGGCGGGTTGCTGCCGTATCTGACCGTGCGCGAAAACATCGAGCTGCCGCGGCGGCTGCTGAACCTGCCGGACGACGATTCGATCGAATCGGTCTCCAAGGTGCTCGGCATTCATCGCCAGCTCGACAAATTGCCGGGTTACCTGTCGGTCGGCGAACGCTCGCGCGCGGCTTTCGCCCGCGCGCTGTCGCACCGACCGTCGATCCTGATCGCCGACGAGCCGACCGCAACGCTCGACCCGATCACGACGCAAAAGATCATGGCGGTCGTCATGGAGGTCATCAAGGGCCTCAAGATCACGCTGATCACCGCGAGTCACGACTGGCATCACGTCTACAAGATGGACCTGCGCACGCTCAACCAGGTTGCCGAGCCGGTCGACGACGGCAAGATTTACCAATCGACTTTTTGCGACTGATGGCACAGATCACCAACATCGTTCGCCTGAGTTTTCGCGATTACAGCCACGAATGGCGCATGTCGGGGTGTTTCATTCTTGCCCTGGCGTCGGTGCTGGCGCCGATGATGATCCTGTTCGGGCTCAAGTTCGGGGTCGTCAGCACGATGATTGCCGATCTCGTCGAAAACCCGGCCAATCGCGAAATCCGTCCGATCGGCAGCGGTAACTACGACGACGCCTGGATCGATCGACTGCGCGCGCGCGACGATGTCGAATTCATCATCCCGAAAACCCGCGCGCTGGCGGCGACGATCCAGCTCAAGAGCGACAGCGCGCGGCGCATCCTGTCGACCGAAATGCTGGCGACCGCGCCGGGCGATCCGTTGCTCGGCAGCGGCCTGCGCGCGCCGGCCAACTACTACGAGGTCGTGCTCAGCGCGAGCGCCGCCGAGCGGCTCGAGGTCGGTATCGGCGATCGCATCGATGCCAGCCTGGCGCGCCAGTTTCGCGGCAAGCGCGACCGCGTGCACCTGCCGCTGACGGTAATCAGCATTGCCGACAGCGGCGTCACTACCCGCAACGTGGCCTTCGTTCACCTCGATTTACTGATTGCCAGCGAGCGCTTCAAGGACGGTCGCGCGGTGCCCGAGCTGGGCTGGAGCGGCAGTCCTGCCGCGCCGGACGCGCGCAGTTTCCCGTCGTTTCGGCTGTACGCGCGCTCGATCGAAGACGTCGCGCGGCTGGTCGAGGATCTGGAAGGCGAAGGCGTGCGCATCAAGGCCAACGTCGCCGAGATCGACACGGTGCAATCGATCGACCGTAACCTGTCGGTCATCTTCTGGATTATCGCCTGCGTCGGCGCGGCCGGCTTTTCGTTCTCGCTCGGCGCGAGCCTGTGGGCCAACGTCGACCGCAAACGCAAGGAGTTGAGTATCCTGCGCCTGATCGGCTTCAAGAGCGGCCGCATCGTGCTGTTCCCGGTGCTGCAGTCCTGTTACACCGCGTTTCTCGGCTGGCTGCTGGCGGTATTGATCTATCTCGTCTTCGAACACCTGATCAATCACGTGCTCGCGCCGACCCTGAATCTCGACCGCAAACTTTGCTTTCTGCTGACCGAGCATTTTCTGTGGGCGCTCGGCCTGACGATCCTGATCGCGATCTACGCGGCGATCCTCGGCGGGTTGCGCGCCGCGCGTATCGAACCCTCGGACGGCCTGCGCGACGTCTAGCGCGATCAGGCCTGCGTGCCGGGTCGGATGAAGCCGCACCGGCTTGCGTCGCGCATTGCAACAGACGCCGCGCCGATGGCCGCACGCCGGCCGCTAAACCTGCTGTCTGCAGGGCGGCACCGAAGTGGGTAAGCGCGCGTTGGCATCGGGCCTTGTCCGCGCACCGGGGGCGGAAGATCTGGCGCGATGCCGGCAGATGAAGTCGCGGTTAATCCTCGGCCCCGCACGCTCCAGGTCGGGCGCTATTTGCCGCGGTCGGCAACCGCTTCTGTGATAGCATTGCCGCCCATGCAAGCCAGGCTGATCACGCAGGATTTACAACCGGTGTACCTGCTCGCCAGCGGCGAGCCGTTGCTGCTGC
>JBPEYE010000280.1:0-4475 GCA_052030825.1 Gammaproteobacteria bacterium
GTGTCGCGCATTTCCCACGACCAGTACTCGTCGTGACCGACGAACACCAGGCAAGCGTAATCCTCGACGATCTCCGGCGCGAATTGCAGGTCGTACTGCGACGCGACGTCGACCGCGATGCCGTCCTCGGCCGCCCAGCGGACGAAATGCCGTTCGTATGACGCCCAGCCGGCCGACGCGTACTTCTTCGAGTAGCCGTTGGCGTAAGCCCATTCCATGTGCGGATAGGTCACCGCCGCGTCCGCTGCCGGCGACGCGGCCAGCGCCGCGCGCGGCGCCGTGTCGGGCAGCGCCACGAAACCGCGCGCGAGTGGGCGCTCGATTGACAACAGCGGCGAATAAGCGTCGCCTCCGGGTCCGGTGATGCCCTCGTAATGGTTCGAGCCGCCCCAGTTGTTGTACGCACACCAGGTACCGGTCGCCGCGATCAGCAGCAGCCGATTCCGCGGCGATCCGCCACCCGGGCGCAGCACGAACAGGAAATGTTGCGCGATCGACTCGCCGCCCGCGTCGATCCGGCAAGTCACGCGATAACCGCCCGACGGCCAGTCGCGCGGGATTTCGAACTCGAACGCGCGTGGCCAGCCACAGCCGGCGACCGACGCGTCGACCGGCGTGTCGTGACGTCGTCCCGCCAGGCCCTTGCGTTCGAAACGGATCTCGAGTTCGGCGGCGTCGCGCGCGATCTCGACGTCGAAGCGCCTGGCGGTCGTCGACACGTGCAGGCCGAGCGTGTCGCCCGGCGAGTAGACCGGGCGGTCGCAATAGCACCAGATTTCGGGCCCCGCCGGCGCGGCGGCCGGCGCTTCGAAATAGTTCGAATGGACCGCCGGGTTCGGCATCGCCGCTCAGCGCGCGCCGGCGTCGAGGAATTCGAGCGCGTCTTCCGATTGCACCACGTGGCAGTAGATCATGTTGATCGATTTCAACTCGTTGACGTGCAACTCGGCGGTCGCCGCGGCGCAGCAATCCTCGACCACGACGACGCCGAAGCTTTCGTCGGCGAGACTGCGCACCGTCGAACTCACGCACTGGTCGGTGAAGATGCCGGCGCAAATCACGTGGCGGATGCCCATGTTGTGCAGCAGCAATCGCAGGTTGCTGCCGGTCAGCGCACTGTCGGTGGTCTTGAGCACGACGATGTCGTCGGGCGCGGGCGTCAGCGCGGCGACGATCTGGCTGTCTTCGCGGTCTTTCGGCAGCAACAGGTAATTGAAACCCGGTTTCTTCTGCGACAACGAGCGGTCACGACCGTCGGGCTTGAGGCAGGCGATGCGCGCAAAGATGACCTCGACCCCGCGCCGGCGGCAGGCATCGATCAGCTTCGCCGTGTTCGGAATCACGACCTTGTTCATGCGCGCGCGAAACGGTTTCCAGCGTTCGGCCTCGAGCGGGTCGGGATCGACTTCCATGTAGGTATTCTGGATGTCGATCACGAGCAGCGCGGTTTCGTCGGGCGGTTCGGCAGTCTCGTAATAAAACGATCGGTAGGCGTTCTTCCAGTCGCTCATGGGCTGACCTCGGGCTTGCGCGCGCAGATGCGAAGACCGCCCAGTTTACCCGACTGAAAATGCCGATTCACGGCGATATAGAATTCGGTCAGCGCGGTGACCGCGGCCTCGCCGTGCACGCGCAGATGGCGCGCGCGGTCGGCGCGGTATTGCGCCAGCCGCACGCGCACGAATTCGGCCCAGTCCGAACTCATGCTCTGACACAGCTCGACCTCGAAACCGGCCTGCTCGAGATCCTGCCGGTACTCGCTAATGTGCGGCAGCGTGATCGCGTACAGCTCGGTGACGAGCTGGCGCCGCTGGCTCGGGTTCAGGTCGCCGCGCAGGCACAGGTCCTCGGCGTAGAATCGCCCGCCCGGCGCGAGCAGCCGATGGCACTTGTCGAGCAGCCGCGCACGCTCGGGAATGTGGTAGAGCGCGAGCCAGCTGACGATCGCGTCGAAGCTGCCCGGCGCCCGCTCGAACTCGAGGAAATCGCCGCACAGGTGCTCGACGCGGTCGCCGAGGCCGCAGCGCGCGGTCAGGCTGGTCGCGACCTCGTGCTGATCCGGTTGCAATTCGAGCGCGGTGACGTGGGCGTCGCTGTAGGCGGCGAGATAACGCGCCGGCCCGCCGATTCCCGAGCCGATTTCGAGCCAGCGCTGTTGGCCCTCGATGCCGAGCATCGCCAGCGCGACGTCGAGCGCATCGGTGCCGTGGTAGTGCATCTGGTCGAATGCGCTGAGTTCGTCGACGTTGAGCGGGTCTTCGGCCATTTTGCCGATTTCGGCGAGTTCGCGATAGACGCGGCCAACGTGGGTGTACAGTTTCATCGACTTGATCGCGACCATTACGATGCCATCGGCAGGTGGGTGACGCGGCCGCGACGCGTGCTCCCGTCCCCGCAGCGCACGCCGACCTCGATCCCGGAATCCCAGAATCCGCGTTCGACCATGCCCAGTGCAACGTTGCGTTCGAAGCGAGGAGAATAGGCCGCGCTCGAGATTGCACCGACATTCGCGCCGTCGACGGTGAGCGGCCACGGCTGGCGACACGGCGGACAGGGCTCGCCGTCGAAGACGATTCCACGGATCCGCCGCTGCGGCCCGTTGCGCGCGATCTCGGCGAGCGCCGCAAGGCCGATGCAGTCGATCTCGCCGTCGACGCGGCAATACTTGTCGAGGTTGCATTCGAAGGGATTGTTGGCGCGCGTCATTTCGTTGCCGTAAGACAGCAGACCGCCCTCGATGCGCTCGATCAGGTTCGGATAGCCCGGCGCGAGATCGAGATCCCGTCCCGCTTGCCACAGCGCGTCCCATAGCGGCGCACCCCGCTCGAAGCCGTCGACGTAAATCTCGAAACCGCCCTGGCGACTGTAGCCCGAGCGCGCGACGAGGTAGTCGTGGCCGCCGAATTCGAGCCAGGCGAAGCGGAAAAATTCGATCTCGCGGACCGCGTCGCCGAACACCCGCGCGGCGAGCGCGTCGGCCTTCGGCCCCTGGACCGCGAGCGGCCAGACGTCGGGTTCGTCAACGGCAACGTCGAGGCCGCGACCGACGGCGAGACCGCGCGCCCACAGCCCGATGTCGGCGTCGGCGATCGACAGCCAGAAACGGTCGTCGGCGAGTTTCAGAATCACCGGGTCGTTCAACATCCCGCCGCGCTCGTCGACCAGCGGCGCATAGCGACACTGGCCGGGTCGCATGTCGCGCAGGTCGCGCGGCGTCAGCCACTGCGCGAGGCGCGCGGCGTCGGGCCCTCGCAGTTCGACCTGGCGTTCGCAGCCGACGTCCCAGAGCTGCACGTGCGCGCGCAGGTGCAGGTAATCTTCCTGTTCGCTGCGGCCGAAACCTTTCGGCAGGATCGTGTGATTGACGACCGAAAACCCGCTGACGCCGAGCGCCTCGACCCGCGGCGTGTACGGCGTCGCGCGCTGCCGTCGGGAAACTTGCAGCCGCGCCGCGCCCACGCTACTCCGACCACCAGGTCGAATACGAATGCGGCGCGAGCATCACCGGCATGTGGTAGCGCTTGCCGTCGTCGTCCATGCGAAAGCGCAGCACGACGACGTCAACCTTCGAATTGGTGCGGATACCGCGCGCGCGGAAATACGCCGCGGCGTGGATGACGAGTTCGAACTCGCTGCCGCTCGACGCGTCGTCGAGCCTGACCTTTTCGACGATCCGTCCGTCATCGCCGGCGAGCACGTCGAACAGCGGTTCGCGGCCGCCGTCGGCGCGCAGCCGCAGCAGTTCGCAACGGATCCCGGCCGCGTCCTGGCCGCTGACCGAATCGAGGAGATGGGAGGATACGGTAGCCATGATTACTCGATCGATGCCTTGTCTCTTTTGCTGGTCATCGCCGCGACGATCGGGCTGATGTGGCCGACGGTGCGAACGTTGACACAAGCGGTCTTGCCGCTCGCGAGCGCCCGCTCGAGCGCCGGCACGAGGTCGGCGCGGCGCTCGACCAGCTCACCGTAGCCGCCCAGGCCTTCGAACATCGCGTGGAACGGAATGTCGCGGAAATCGGTTGCGAAATGTTTGCCGGAGGCGAACATCCGCTCCTGCTGTTGCGAAATGCAGTCGAGCCCGCCATTGTTATCGATCACGACGACGATCGGCAAGGCTTCCTGGAACGCGGCTTCGATGCTCGAGCCGCCCGACAGGAACGCGCCGTCGCCGCTGATGACGACGACCCGCGCGTCCGGGTGGGTGAGTTTCGCCGCGCTCGCGAACGGCACGCCGACGCCGAGCATGCTGAAGGTTCCCGGGTGCAAAATGTTGCCGAGGCGCAACCCGCGATGGCCGGCGATATTGACCGCGATCTCGGACCAGAAGTGCGTGTTGCCGCCGTCGATCACGAGCCAGTCGCCGTCGCGCATCGCCGCCTGCACGTCGAGCGCGAGTTCGAGCGGGTGGATACGATCGCGGTCGAGTTCGGGAATTTCATCGAGCATGCGCTCGACCCATTCGGCGCGCCAGC
>JBPEYE010000281.1:0-3546 GCA_052030825.1 Gammaproteobacteria bacterium
TCATCATCAGCGACGAAATCATTCCCGAAACGCATTCACGCGGTTACGAAAACCTTGCGACCTTCAGCCTGTTGATCGGGTTTGCCTGCATGATGTATCTCGACGCGACGCTCGGCTGAGCCGGGTAGCGCGATGCGGCCGGCAGTCCTGCGCCCGCGAATCAGGATTGATCGTTGTCGTAGGAGCTTTGCAGGTCGAGCCAGTATTGCGGCGAATTGCCGAAGTACTCGGCGAGGCCGCGTGACAGTTGTTGATCGACACCGCGGCGACGGTGCGTAACCTCGACGATGCTGGTTTCCGGTACGCCGGTGATGCGCGCCAGGTCGGCCGGACTGGTGTGCCGCCAGGCAAGCAGTTCCTGCAGGTAGTCACCGGGGTGGAAGCTATGATCGGACATCGACGCTACTCTGATTTGGCGTGGTGGCCGATGAGTGACGCGAGCCGCGACTTGTGGAGTTCGCGCTCCCGGATGTGCTCGCGCACGAGCGCTTCGCGCAGCTTTTGCTTGCGTCGCCGTGCCCGCTCGGCCGGTGACTTGAGACCCATCGCGTTCGAAATGTCGGTGATCAGGCTACGATCGGTGGCATCGGTTGTGTCGGTTTGATCCGGCTCGTCGTCGAGCCGCGCTCCCAGTACCAGGTTGTCGTCATCCATATTTTTATTTGCCGAATTCGCGGCTGCTTTCGAGCGGGGCGGTTACCCGCCAGCCTTAATTGTTGCCGCCTGGCGCCTTTTGATGATTGATGGACGCTCAATTCAGACACATTAAACAAGGGCGCGCATCGCCCATATGGGTTAAATCGTGTGCACCATTTAACGCTGTGGCGAAAAAAGTGGCCTCGACATACGCTAATGATCTGAAAAACCGCCCTTTTTTGCGAGGCTTGGTGTTCGTCTGCGGCCTGTTTCGATATGCCGAGAGTCTGATGGCGGGCCGTCGGCCGCGTCCGCGCGCTTCGACGGCATCGCGAACGCTAATCAGGGGCTGACGATCGGTTCCCAGATTGACGCGTCGGGGCGCGCGCCGGTGTGTGCTTCGACGAGATCGAAAATAAACTCGTCCTCGGCCTTGCCGCTGGCGCGGACCACCTGTTGCATCGCCCATTCGCCGGCGATCACCGCCGGCATCAGGTTGATCTTCCACGCGCCCTGTTCGCGCGTGAACTCGAAGCCGGCCGGCACCAGCTCGCCATCACGTTCGACCTTCGATTGCGCGCGATCGCCGTCGATCTCGATTCGGTCGAGGTGTAGCGCCCGCATCGCTTCGCGGCTGAACCAGCCGCGTTCGACACTGAGCTTGAAATAGGTCTCGCCATCGAGTTCGAGCAGCGTCGCCCGCGGTATTTCACGCCGGCTCTGCAAAACCGCGAGTTTGACCATGATCATCAGCTGCGGCATGTCGGCGGGCGTCGCGTGGAGCACGACCTGCAACAGCTCGCGGTAATAGCCGCGCGTGGTCTGGTCGACCAGTGAAAATGCAGCGTCCGCGTCCTGCGCGAGAATCGCCGCGCGATAGCGTTCGAAGGCCGCGCTAACAGCGGCGACATCGTCGGCTCGTGCCGTCGTCGCAAACACCATCAACAGCGCCGTCGTCAGCGTCAATCGCAGCGTTGTCATCTACGGTACCGTTGGAATCCCCACGCAGTCTCGATACGCGGCAGTATAACCCGATTGTTTCGACGGCGAGTATTCGCAATCGAGTCGCATCGGGATGATTCCAGAATGTGAAAAATTTCACATTGCAGTCGGTCGCCTGACCATCGATTCGCGGATAGTATGGCTGCCATATCAAGAAAAAAACGGACATCGATATGACCCCACCGAAGAAAAATTTCGCCCTGCTGATTCTGGGATTCGTGCTCGCGCTGGCGCTGGCCGCCTGCAGCGGCGGCGGTGGCGGCGGCGATTCGGACGACAGTACCGTCCAGGGCCGCGGCACGGTCGGCATCCTGCTGACCGACATGCCGGCGGATCCGGCGCTGTTCGAATCGATCAATGCATCGATCCGCAAGGTCGAACTGCTGGGATCCGAGGAACACGGCCGCATCGTGATCTATTCCGGGCCCGACAAGACATTCGACCTGCTTAGACTGCGCAACGAATCGATCCCGCTGGCGTTCAAGGACGACGTGCCGGCCGGCACCTACTGCAAGATCCGGCTGACCCTGAGCGACCTGGAACTGGTGCTGGCCGACGACACGCCGGCCAATCCCGACGACAATGAAAGACACTATCCGAAGCTGCCGGGCAACGGCAAGCTCGACCTGCTGGCGCGCGATTGCTTTGACGTCGTCGCCGACAACGTGCTGATGCTGCAGCTCGACATGGATGCGGGTAAATCCATTCACGTCACCGCCAACGGCAAGGGATTTAACTTTCGTCCGGTCATTTTCATTGACGTCGTCGACCATACATTCGACGGCAAGCTGCTGCGCCTGCGCGGCTTGATCGAGAGTGTCGACGCCGCCAATCGGAGCCTGTTGTTGTGTGACGCGTTGCCGGCCGAGGACATGGATAACCTCGGATGTGTCGAGGTTCATTTCGGCGACGATTCGGCCTTTTTCGACAACCTCGAATACGACGGCGCGCCGCGCCGGGTCGAAGAACTGCTCAGCGCCGATAATCTGGGACAGGAAGTTACCGTGGTCGGCTGGCCCTCGCCCGGACACGTTTCACGTTCCGGCGGCGCCTACGCGGCGCGGCACTTGCCGCTGTTGAAACTGGACGCGCTGGTCGCCGAGCTCGGTGACTTCCTGCAGCTCGACGGTACGGTCGCGGTCGATGCCGATCCGGCCGGATTCGCGATGACCTTGTCCAGCGGAGGCCCGATCGTCGCGGGCGACACGCTGGCGGTCATGTTCCAGCCCGGTGGTAGCGATTTCAACGGTACGCGCATCGTTTCCAAGCGCGGCGTCCTGCTCGACACGCCGCAGGTTGTCGTGCCGTTGCCGGTGCAGGTCGACGGCATTTTGCACCTGATCCCGATGAGCGACCCGGTATTGAAGGCGGCGCTGGTCATCGTCGACCGCGGCGCGGTCGGGGTCGAGCAGGTCACCGGCGTGATCGTTGCCGTCGGCGACGGGACGCTGACGATCGATCCCGAGGCCGACAGGGTCTGCGGCATCGCCACCGACAGCCTGCTGGTGCAACTGGCCGACGAAACCGAGATATTGACCGTGATCATCACCGATGACGACGTGACGATCGCTCCCGGCGGCGTCCCGGCCGTTGGCCAGCAGGTCGGCATGACCGGCAGCTGCGATGGTGGCGATTATCGCACCGACAATCTGGTCATCGTCGACGACCGCCGCTAGGTCCGTCAGACGGGCTCGAAGGCCCGGGGCGATATCAGCCGGATAGCAGCACGGCGTCCATCGGGATGTCGTGCGGCAGCGGGTAAATCGTTTCGACTGCACCCGCACGAACCCGTCGAGGTAACGGGTTAATAACGGTGCAAGAATAACGCAAGCCTCAGGGGCGGCTCAGCTCGCGGTAGTAGTCGGCGACCTCGTCGCGATATTCGTCGGGCAGGTCACGGGGGTCGGC
>JBPEYE010000282.1:0-2867 GCA_052030825.1 Gammaproteobacteria bacterium
CCGCGCTCGCCTGTCCGTTCGCGCACCGGGCACTGCTCGGCCGGTCGTTGACGAATCTCGAGCTGCCGCTGACGCTCGCCGATCCGTGGCTGGCCGCCCCGGGCGGCTGGTTTTTCGCCGCGGATCCGCGCGCTCCGGTACCCGAGGCGACTCGGCTGTGGCAGGTTTACCGCGCCAGCGATCCGCACTACAGCGGCCAGGTATCGGTGCCGGTGCTGTGGGACCGACTTGCGGGCGCGATCGCCAGCGCCGAGTCCGACGAAATCCTCGAAGCGATCCTGGACGCGCGCGGTGCGCGCGCGATCCCGGCGGTCGCGATTCGCGGCGACGGGCTCGACGAGTTGTGCGATTGGATAAAAAGACACATCAATGTCGCCATCTACGAAGTCGGATTCGCGCGCTCGCAGTCGGCGTACGATGCCGCGCACGATCGGCTGGTGGAGAACCTCGGTAGGCTCGAACAAGCGCTGCGCGGCCGCCAGTTCCTGTGGCAGAACCGCTTCAGCAAGGCCGACCTGTACCTGTTTCCGACCGCGATTCGCTTCGACGCCGCCTACCAGGGCGCGTTCCAGCTGCACGATATGCGTTACGCCGATTTCCCCGAACTGCAGGCCCATCTCGAGCGCATCGCGGCGATTCCGGCGGTTTCCCGCACCATCGCGATCGACGATTACCGCCGGCATTATTTCGACGACGGGATTTTCCCGCTGCGCCATCCGGCGAGCGACGGCCACTACATCATCCCGCGCACGCCCGACCCGCTGGCGCGCCTGCGTTTCCCCCGGGCGGACCGAAAAGTCGGTTAACCGCGGCCCGGCAGGTTGCCGGTACGGCAGATCCTGACCCGCTAGCGCCTCGTTGGCGGCAAACCGGCGCGACTAAATCATTGGATTTGCTTCGGCGCCGCGGATTAAACTGGTGCCCTGGATCAGCGGTTCCACGACAGGGGATTGAAGCATGAGTTCACCATCGGTCCGCATGGGCATCGATATCGGCGGCACTTTCACCGACGTCGTGCTCGAGATCGACGACGCGCAGTACTCGACCAAGGTGCTGACGACCTACGCCGCGCCCGAGGACGCGATTCTCGCCGGCATGCGGCAGGTTTGTGCCGAAGCCGGGATCGAGCCCGGCTCGATCGAGCAGATCATCCACGGCACCACGCTCGCGACCAACGCGCTGATCGAGCGCCGCGGCGCGAAGACCGCGCTGATTACGACCGCGGGATTTCGCGACGTGATCGAGATGCGCCACGAGTCGCGCTTCGAGCAGTACGATCTGAACCTGACCCTGCCCGAGCCGCTGTTGCCGCGACAGCAGCGCTATACCGTGCGCGAGCGCGTCAGCGCGACCGGCGATGTGCTGATCGCGCTCGATCGGGCCGAAGTCGAGGCGCTCGCCGCGCGCCTGGCGATCGCCGAGTACGAAAGCATCGCGGTCGGGCTGCTGCATTCCTACCTCAACGACGCGCACGAGAAACTGATCCGCGACGTGCTCGCCGACAAGCTGCCCGGCGTGTCGGTGTCGCTGTCGTCCGAAGTCTCGCCGCAGATGCGCGAGTACGAGCGCTTCAACACGGTCGTCGCCAATGCCTATATCAAGCCGATGATGAAAAGCTACCTCGGGCGCCTGCGCGGCCAGCTGCGCGACGAGGGGGCCGTTTGCCCGATCTTCCTGATGCATTCCGGCGGCGGCATCATCTCGCTCGAGAGCGCGGCCGAGTTCCCGGTGCGGCTGGTCGAATCCGGCCCCGCCGGCGGCGCGGTGTTCGCCGCGCACATCGCCGCGCGCTACGGCCTCGACAAGGTATTGTCGTTCGACATGGGCGGCACCACGGCGAAGATTTGCCTGATCAAGCAGCAGACGCCGAAGACCAGTCGCGTGTTCGAAGTCGCCCGCACCTATCGCTTCAAGAAGGGTTCGGGCATGCCGATCTCGATCCCGGTCATCGACATGGTCGAAATCGGTGCCGGCGGCGGCTCGCTGGCGCAGGTCGACGCGATGCGCCAGATCCGGGTCGGCCCCGAATCGGCCGGTTCCGAACCGGGCCCGGCCTGCTACGGCCGCGGCGGCGAGCGCCCGGCGGTGACCGATGCCGACCTCGTACTCGGCCGCCTCGATCCCGACAATTTCGCCGGCGGCTCGATCCGGCTGAACCCGCAAAACTCGAATACGGCGCTGATCACGGTGCTCGGCGAACCGCTCGCGATGGATGCCGAGACCGCCGCCTTCGGCCTGTCCGAGGTGGTCGACGAAAACATGGCCAACGCGGCGCGCGTGCACGCGGTCGAAAATGGCGAGGATCTCGCCGAGTACACGATGATCGCGTTCGGCGGCGCCGCGCCGCTGCATGCCGGCCGCCTGTGCGAAAAACTCGGCATCGGCCGCCTGCTGGTGCCGCCGGGCGCCGGCGTCGGCTCGGCGATCGGCTTTCTGCGCGCGCCGTTCAGCTTCGAAGCCAACCGCAGCGTCTACATGCGCCTGTCCGATTTCGCCCCCGACACGATCGCGGGGCTGTTCGCCGATCTCGAACAAGAGGCGGCCGGCTTCGTGCGCAGCTGCGACGACAGCGCCGAGATTCGTACCGAGTTCAAGGTCTACATGCGCTACAGCGGGCAGGGCGAGGAAATCCCGGTCGTGATCCCGCCCGAACAGGCGCGCGCGCCGGACGCGGCGACCTACCAGGCCCTGTTCGAAAAAGATTACGCGATCCTGTTCGGACGCATCGTCGACGGCATGGATATCGAGATTACCGTCTGGTCGGCGAACGCGACGACGCCGGCGCCGCCGGTGCGTCCGGTCGAGGCGCTTGGCGAAACCGCGACCGCCGAGACTGCCGGCCTGCGACGCATGTTCGATCCGGCGCT
>JBPEYE010000283.1:0-2621 GCA_052030825.1 Gammaproteobacteria bacterium
CCCACATGTCTTCGAGCAGCGGCGCGAGCGCCGCGGGGTCGATCGGCTCGACCGATTGCGAGACTTCGAGCAGGCGGGGATCGCCCATTTTGAGGACTTCTCTGACGGTCATGAGGCGGGCTCCGTGGAGTCGATTGATTGTGCCAGATATCGATGTTATAACCAATCGACCCCGCTGCGGAGTACGCCATGGCAAAGCCCCCGCCGATCGGACCCGTCAGCGGCACCGAGGTGCCGCGTTTCGCCGGCGCCGCGACCTTTTGTCGCCTGCCCGAGTTGCGCGACGTGTCCTACTGCGACGTCGCGATTCTCGGCGTGCCGTTCGACGCCGGCACCAGCTACCGACCGGGCGCGCGCTTCGGCCCGCAGGCGATCCGCCAGGCGTCGCGCCACCTGCGCACCAATTTCCACCCGGCCTACGACACCGAGCCGTTCAAAACCCTGCAGGTCGCCGACGCCGGCGACGTCGCCTGCAATCCGTACAACATCGAGGCAGCGATCGGGCAAATCGAAGCGGCCGCCGCGGAGGTCTTCGAGCGTGCGCCGGTGCTGGTCAGCCTCGGCGGCGACCACACGATCGCGGTGCCGCTGCTGCGCGCGGTCAACCGGGTCGCCGGGCGCGTCGCGCTGGTGCACTTCGACGCGCATCTCGACACCTGGGATACCTACTTCGGCGCGCCCTACACGCACGGCACGCCGTTTCGCCGCGCCGCCGAGGAAAACCTGTTCGACGACGCCGCGTCGATGCACGTCGGCATCCGCGGTCCGCTCTACAGCCGCGACGATCTCGAGCGCGACGCCGAGCTCGGTTTCAAGGTCGTGCACTGCGACGAATTGCAGAGCCATGGCGTCGACCATGTCGTCAAGCGTATTCGTGAACGCGTTGGCGAGCAGCCCCTGTACCTGTCGATCGACATCGACGTGCTCGATCCGGCCCACGCCCCCGGCACCGGCACGCCCGAGATCGCCGGGCTCACGAGCCGCGAGCTGGTCAACATCATCCGCGGGTTGCAGGGCCTGAACCTGGTCGGCGCCGACATCGTCGAGGTCGCTCCGGCCTACGATCACGCCGAAATCACGTCGCTGGCGGCGGCGACGATTGCGTTCGAGATGGTCAATCTCGTAGCCTGCAAGCCCTAGCCGGGCGGCGCAATCGGCTGCGATTCCTCGCGAAGCGTGCGCTGCGCGAACCAGGCCACCGACGCCAGCAGCATCGCACCCCCGATCAGCGTGTTCAGCGATGGGATCTCGCGAATCACGAGCCAGACCCACAGCGGCCCGAGAATGCTTTCGAGCAGGTAGACCAGCTGAACCTCGGCCGAATTGGCATAGCGCGGCGCGATCGTCAGGATAATGAACGCGAACGGCACCAGGATGAAGCCGATGACGCCGACGTAGACGAATTGCAGCGGCTCGATCGCGAGTTGCGGACCCTGCGCCAGCGCATAGAGCGCGGTGAACAGGCTGCCGAGTACGACCGACGGCACCAGGTCGATGTCCTTGCGGTAACGCACCAGGACCGCGCTGCAGGCGGTGAAGATCGCGCAGCCCAGGGCGAGAAAATCGCCGACGAGGCTCGCGCTGCCGTAACTGCCGTAACCGATGATGAAAATGCTCAGGAGCGACAGGCCGATGATCAGCCAGGTCGTCGGCCGCTGGCCTTCGCGCAGCACGACGAGCGACAGCAGCGCGGCAAAAATCGGCGCCGACGACAGGAACAGCAGCGTATTGGCGACCGAGGTGCGCTGGATTGCGCCGATGAAGGTGACGTTGACCGCGGCGAACAATGCGCCGTTCAACAGCCCGGCCCAGCCGATCGCGAGCAGCGCCGGCGCGAAGCGACGACGATACCAGAAGGCCAGGAACAGGCCGATCGCAAACACCGGGAACAGGCCGCGGTAGAACAGCAGGGTGAAATCGTCGAGCGCGGCGAGCCGGATCATCAGGCTGTCGGGGCTCAACACGATGACGCCGATCAGCGCCATCGAGATCCCCTTGCCGCGATCGCTCAGCCTCGAAAACATAATGGTTGACTCCCCGGTGGGTGTTCCCCCGACACCGCGCGTGATAATGTCAGGGCCTGTCACAGGAGTCAAAACAACCGGAGGCCGACGTGCCGTTAAGCAATCCCGAAGCGCGCGAACTCGTACATACCCGAGTCGTGACCTGCCGCGGTTACCAGCGCGACGACGACCTGCTCGATATCGAGGGCCGCATCGTCGACACCAAGCCCTACCGTTTTCGCAACCGCGATCGCGGCGGCTGGATCGAGGCCGACGAACCGCTGCACGACATGTCGATCCGGTTGACGGTCAACCTCGATCTCGAGGTCGTCGCGGTCGAAGCCGTGATCGACGGATCGCCGTACGACTACTGCCGGTGCGTGACGCCCGTCGCGCAGAACCTGGTGGGCCTGAAGATTCGCCCCGGCTGGACGCAGAAATCGAAGGAAGCCATGGGCGCCAACCGCGGCTGCACGCATCTGACCGAACTGCTCGGCCCGATCGCGACCACCGCGGTGCAAACCGTCGCCAGCGAAAAGATTCGCCGCGGCAAGTCCAACCGCAAAGGCAACGCGCGGGTATTCCTGAACTCGTGCCACTCCTATGCCGAGGACAGCC
>JBPEYE010000284.1:0-7229 GCA_052030825.1 Gammaproteobacteria bacterium
CACGCGAGAGTCTGGTATTTCGGTTCGATCAGCTACCTGGTGCCGGTACTGGGGCTGTTCCTGTCGCCGGGCCGGGTCGCGGCGATTTGCGATGAATTCGATACGGCCTGCAGGGTGTCACGCTCGGCTTTCAAATTCGTCATGGTCGCCGAAAAGCTGACCGCCGACGAAACCGGAAAAAACCGGACTCGGGTTTAAGTTCCCGATCGACTTGGGTACACTCCACCCGCCACTGGTGAGAGGATTTCGAGGGCGGCGGAATCGAAGTTTCGACAGATGCCAGAGGGTCGACGATTGGTGCACCGGTCCGCTACGGCGCAGCCGGTATCACGGCCGCGAATTGTGAGAAATATCAATTATTTGAGTTACTAACCTGACGTATTTTATGAATTGGTCAACATGTCCGCCCCCGCCCGGACGGGCCGCGCGCGAATTGCGTAATTCGGCGAAGACTTGATGGGCAAGACGATTTCAACCGAAGAGCTGGGCGACCTGGCGGACCCGGCCAGGCACCACGAGCCGATCGATCTCGGTAACTACGATGCGGAAGTCCTGACGGAATTCCTGCAATCGATGATCCTGATCCGCAAGACCGAACAGCAGCTGGCCCGGGGTAAGAAAGAGGGTTTGATCGGCGGGCCGGTGCATCTCGGTGCCGGCCAGGAAGCGATCGCGGTCGGAGTTTCGGCATCGCTGCGGCGAAGCGACCGCGTATTCGGCGCGCACCGCTCGCATTCGCACCTGCTCGCGCTGAACCCGGATTTTTACCGGCTGTTCGCCGAGGTACTGGGTCGGCAAACCGGCTTCTCGCGCGGCATGGGCGGCTCGATGCACCTGTGGGATCAGCCCAACGGCTTCTACGGCTCGGTGCCGATCGTGTCGGGTACCGTCGCGCTCGCGGTCGGCGCGGCGTTGGCGGCGAAGCTGCAGGGTACCGACGACATCGGCGTCGTTTATCTCGGCGATGGTGCAATGGAGGAGGGCGTCGTGCACGAATCGCTCAACCTGGCCCGCATCCAGCAGGTGCCGCTGCTGTTCGTCGTCGAAAATAATCTGTTCGCGAGCCACATGCACGTCTCGCTGCGCCAGCCGACCGATGTCATGTGCCGGTTTGCCGAGGCCAATCGGATAGACAGCCTGCTGGTCGATGGTAATGACGTCGTTGCCGTGGCCGAGGCCGCGCGCCAACTCGTCGGCGGTATTCGCGCCGGCAAGGGACCGGCGTTTCTGGAGCTCGTGACCTACCGCTGGTACGGCCACGTCGACTGGCGCGAAGACATTGACGTGGGGGTCAATCGCTCGCTCGACGACGTCCGCAACTGGCGCGACCGGGATCCGATTGCACGCCTGTCCACGGCGATGATCGCGGCGCAACTCTGGTCCGCGGAGCGGGAAGACGCCTACAGCGCCGGCCTCGATGACGCAATCGCCGCGGCCTGGGAACGGGCGAGCAATGATCCATATCCCGACGAAGCGGCGACGCTGGAGCGGGTATTCGCGCGCCCGGCCGGCGACTGACGGGAGCCAAGGGTTGAACTACGGCGCGGCAATTCGTTCCGGATTCGAGTACCTGCTCGAGCATTACCCGGAGGTATTCGTCATCGGCCAGGGCCTGTGGAGTCCGTGGTACGTCGGCAACTCGATGACGGATCTCGACAAGCGCTTCGGCACCGAGCGCATCATCGATACCCCGGTTTCCGAAAGCGCCTGCACCGGCGCCGCGGTCGGCGCCGCGCTCGCCGGCATGAAACCCGTCGTCGTGCACCCGCGCATGGATTTCATGCTTTACGCGATGGACGCGATCGTCAACCAGGCGGCCAAGTGGTCGCACATGTTCGGCGCCCAGGCGCATCCCGGCGTGACCATCCGCGGTATCATCAATCGGGGCGGTGAGCAGGGCGCCCAGCACTCGCAGGCGCTGCACGCCTGGTTCGCCCATGTTCCCGGCTTGCGCGTCGTGATGCCGGCAACGGTGGCCGATGCGCGCGATCTGCTGATCGCGTCGACCCTGTGCCCTGACCCGGTCGTCTACATCGATGATCGCTGGTTGTACGGCCAGGAGGAAGAGCTCGGCGCGATCGCCGAGCAGGACCTGAGATCCGAGGGCCCGAGGTGCCTCCGGCAAGGTAGCGACCTCACCCTCGTCGGTTGCGGCTACGGCACCCGGCTTGCGATCGACGCCGCCAATCTGCTCGAGCAGGAAGACGTTTCAGCGGAAGTGATCGATCTGCGCGTGCTGAACCCGTTCGACGCGGCTATCGTCATCGAATCGGTCGCCAGCACCGGCCGCTTGCTGGTCGTCGATCCGGGCTGTCTGACCGCCGGTTTCGCCGCCGAGGTCATCGCGCGGGTTTGCGAGGCGATCCCGCCCGCCGAGTTGAAGAATTCGCCGCGCCGGGTGACCCTGCCGGACGCGCCGGCGCCGACATCGCGCGTGCTGGAGCAGGACTATTACTTCGATGCGCAAGACGTCGTCGACGCGGCAAGGTCGATTTGTACACGCTGATCTTCGTCTTATGAAGCAATCGACGATGAACCGTCGCATGACCGGATCGACAGGGCTTCATCCCGATGCGCGTTGCGCCGCGAAAACGTTTATCCCAGGTTGACCAGGAATCATCCCATGACCTCCCGAAAAGTCCCGTTCTTCGATTACCCGCGCGTGTTCCTCGACGAGCGTGAAGCCCTGCTCGAGATCATCGACTCGGTCGGCTCGCGCGGCGCCTTCATCATGCAGCAGGACCTGCGCGAATTCGAGCAGCGGCTGGCCGGCTATACCGGCGCCAAATACGCGATCGGCGTCGCCAACGCGACCGACGGTCTCGAGTTTTGCTGGATGTCGATCGGCCTCAACGCCGGCGACGAGGTCATTTGCAGTTCGCATACGATGCTGGCGACCGCGGCGGCGATCAAGCTAGCGGGCGGCGTGCCGGTGCCGGTCGAAATCGGCGACGACAACCTGATCGACCCGCAGGCGGTCGAGGCTGCGATCAATCCGCGTACCGTCGGCATCATGCCGACGCAGCTGAACGGCCGTACCTGCGACATGGGTCGGATCATGTCGATCGCGCGCAAGCATGGCCTGCATGTCGTCGAGGACGCGGCCCAGGCGCTGGGGTCCAGATTCAAGGGGCAACACGCCGGAACCTTCGGCAATGCCGCGGCGATCAGTTTTTTCCCGGCCAAGGTGCTGGGTTGTCTCGGCGACGGCGGCGGCGTGATCACCAACGATGACCGCACCTTCGATCGCATCTACCAGTTGCACGATCATGGCCGTGACGCCGATGGCGAACTGAAAAGCTGGGGTCGGAACAGCCGGCTGGACAATATCCAGGCGGCGATTCTGAACTTCCGGCTCGAAAGCTATCCGCGAGTCATCGAGCGCCGGCGGCAGGTTGCCGCGCTGTATCAGCAACGCCTCGGCGATCTCGAGGAACTGAAGCTGCCGCCGGCCCCGGTCGACGACGGCGACCACTTCGACGTCTACCAGAACTACGAGCTCGAGGCCGACCGGCGGGACGAATTGAAGCAATACCTCGCCGAGCGCAGCATCGGCACGCTGATCCAGTGGGGCGGCAAGGGCGTTCACCAGTGGGAGGCTTTGGAATTCACGGTCCGGTTGCCGCGCGTCGAACGGTTCTTCGAACGCTGCATCATGCTGCCGATGAACCTGTTCGTCAGCGACGACGATATTCACTACGTCTGCGACACGCTGCGGGCTTTTTACGGTCGCGACGCGTGAAGCGACTAATTGACATCCTGCTGTCGACTTTCGGCCTCGTCGTGTCTAGCCCCATCGTGCTGCCGACCATGTTTCTGGTGTGGAGGCAGGACGGCAAGTCGCCGTTTTACATCGCGCCACGGGTCGGCAAGGACGAAATCAATTTCAAGATGGTCAAGCTGCGGTCGATGGTGGTGAACGCCGACCGGACCGGCGTCGACTCGACCGGCGCCAACGACGTCCGAATCACGCCGGTGGGTCGCTTTATCAGGCGCTACAAGCTCGACGAGCTGACGCAGCTGTGGAACGTGCTGAAAGGCGACATGAGCCTGGTCGGCCCGCGGCCGAACGTCAGGCGCGAGACCGATCTCTACACGCCGGAGGAAAAAAAACTGCTCAGCGTCAAGCCGGGGATCACCGATTTCGCCTCGATCGTGTTTTCCGACGAGGGCGAGATCCTGCAAGACAAGCAGGATCCCGATCTCGCCTACAATCAGCTGATTCGGCCGTGGAAAAGTCGGCTGGGCCTGATCTATATCGAACACCGATCGCTGCTACTCGACATCCAGCTGATTTTTTTCACCGCGACCGCGATCTTCTCGCGGCAAACTGCGCTAAACTGGGTCGTAAGCAAGCTGTCCGACCTGGGCGTCGACGAGGCCGTCATTGCGGTCGCCAGCAGAGATGCCGAGTTGATCCCGGCGCCGCCCCCGGGATTGACGGAAATCGTGACCCGCCGCGAGCGCGCGAGTCAGCCGGTCGAGACGGCCGTCAACGCTGACCGGGACCACTGCGAACCTGGACCATGCTAGAGCGACTCTTCAACCTACCGAGAAATTCCAAACGCGCCATCGTGCTGGTCGTCGACGCGATCATGCTGCCGCTGGCATTCTGGATCGCGATGTCGCTGCGACTCGGCGAACCCTTCGTGCCGACTGGCTATCGCGAAGACGTCGTCTACTTCTTCTTCGTCGTGCCGGTCATCGCGATTCCGATCTTCATCAAGCTCGGCCTCTACCGCGCGATAATCCGCTACGTCGGTCTGGTCGCGATCTGGACCGTGATCAAGGGCGTGACGCTTTACAGCCTCGTCTTCGGCGCCGTAATCCTGTTGAGCGGCATTCCGGGCGTACCCCGCTCGGTATTGTTGATCAACTGGCTCGTAACCTGTCTGCTGGTCGGCGGTACGCGGTTTTACGGCCGCTACCTGTTCACCAGCCGGCAAAATTCCGGCCGTACGTCGCCGGAGAAGAAACGCGTAGCCATTTACGGCGCCGGCGATGCCGGCGTGCAGATCGCCGCGGCGCTTTCGGCGAGCCCGCACTATAACCCGGTCGCGTTCATCGACGACAACGTGGCACTGCAAGGTAACCTGATCGAGGGCCTGCGAGTCTACTCGTTCAGCCAGTTGCTGAACCTGATCGAGCGCCACTCGATTACCGACGTCGTCATTGCGATGCCGTCGGTCGCGCGATCGCTTCGCAGCCAGATCATCCAGAAGCTCGAGCCCCACTCGATACACGTTTCGACGCTGCCGGGCCTCGACGACCTCGCCAGCGGCAAGGTCAAGGTCGAAGACGTTCGCGAAGTCGGCGTGCTCGACCTGCTGGGACGAATCCCGGTCGATCCCGACCCGCAGCTCCTCAATGCCAACGTCAAGGACAAGGTCGTGCTCGTCACCGGTGCCGGCGGCAGTATCGGCTCGGAACTGGGCCGCCAGATCGTGCGCATCGGTCCGCAAAAGCTGATCCTCTTCGAGCGCAGCGAACACGATCTGTACTCGATCGAGAACGAACTGATCCAGCTATGGCATCGCTTGCGGCCCGAAGCCGAGACGCCGCCGGACGCGATCGTGCCGATCCTCGCTTCGATCCACAACCAGGAGCGCCTGCAATCGGTTTGCGAGGCCTTTAGCGTCCAGACCATCTATCATGCCGCGGCCTACAAGCATGTGCCGATGGTCGAGCGCAACCCCTCCGAAGCCGTCATGAACAACGTCATCGGCACCTACCGCGCGGCGCTGGCGGCGATCGACGCGCGGGTCGAGACCTTCGTTCTGGTTTCTACCGACAAGGCCGTGCGCCCGACCAGCACGATGGGCGCGACCAAACGCTTCGCCGAGATGATCCTGCAAGGGCTCGCGCAACGCGGCAGCGGCCGAACGCGAATCACGATGGTGCGCTTCGGCAATGTACTCGATTCCTCGGGGTCGGTCGTGCCGCTGTTCCGCGAGCAAATCCAGCGCGGCGGCCCGGTTACCGTGACCGACCCGAAAATCATTCGTTATTTTATGACCATTCCGGAGGCCGCCCAGCTGGTGATCCAGGCCGGGGCCATGGGGCAGGGCGGCGACGTGTTCGTGCTCGACATGGGCGAGCCGGTCAAGATACTCGAAATGGCGCGGCGCATGATTCATCTGAGCGGCTTCGAGGTCAAAGACGAGAATAACCCGGATGGTGATATCGAGATCGTGTTTACCGGCCTGCGGCCCGGCGAAAAGCTCTACGAGGAGCTGCTGATCGGCGACAACGTGTCGCCGACGGAGCATCCGCTGATCATGACCGCCCACGAAGACAGTCTTGGCTGGAGCGAGATCGAAGCCTACATCGAGCAATTCGAGCAAGCGATCAATACCCACGACGTCGAACGCAGCCGTGCGCTGCTGGTCGATGCGGTCAAGGGCTTCGACCCGCAGTGTGACGTCGCCGACCTCGTGCAGGAACGGCGCGCGGCGGCCAGGGAGCAATCCGGCAACGTGATTCGCTATCCGGGCCCGAACCGCTGACCGCGGGTTCGCCGTCGAGGCCGTACAAACCACTGGAATCCCCGTCGAACTACGTGTATGTTGCGCGCTTTTCGCTAAAATAGGTGCAATGGGCGGTAAAGTTTTCATCAAGACGCACGGCTGCCAGATGAACGAGTACGACTCGGCGAAAATGCTCGACGTGCTCCGAAGCGGCTGCGGACTCGAACCGACCGATGACGAAACCGAGGCCGACGTACTGCTGCTCAACACCTGCTCGATCCGGGAAAAGGCGCAGGAGAAGGTCTTCTCGCAGCTTGGCCGCTGGAAGCGCCTGAAGCAGGACAACCCCGACATGCGCATCGGCGTCGGCGGCTGCGTCGCCAGCCAGGAGGGCGATGCGATCCGCCTGCGCGCGCCCTACGTCGACCTGGTTTTCGGCCCGCAGACGCTGCACCGCCTGCCGGACATGCTGCGCGAGTCGCGCGCCACCGGCGGCGCCGTGGTCGACGTCAGCTTTCCCGAGATCGAGAAATTCGACCGCCTGCCGGAACCGCGCGCCGACGGGGTCAAGGCTTTCGTCTCGATCATGGAAGGCTGCAGCAAGTACTGCAGTTTCTGCGTCGTGCCCTATACCCGCGGCGAGGAAATCAGCCGCCCGCTCGACGACGTCGTCGCCGAGGTCGCGAGCCTCGCCGAACAGGGCGTGCGCGAGGTCAACCTGCTCGGTCAGAACGTCAATGCCTACCGCGGCGAAATGCACGA
>JBPEYE010000285.1:0-2135 GCA_052030825.1 Gammaproteobacteria bacterium
CTTGATCGTCCGCATCCGCGAGGACTACGGCAGCATCGAGGAAGACGAGATCTCCGAGCGGGACCGGGCGTGATCGAGCATCTACCCATCCTGCAGGTGATCCTGCCGCTGATGGCGGCGCCTGCCTGCATCGTGCTTGACCGGCCGCGGCTGGTCTGGGGATTTACCCTCGCGGTCGGCGTCGCGACGCTCGCGATCAGCATCGCGCTGCTGCAAATGGTGACCGAGAGCGGCCCGATCAGTTACGAACTCGGTGGCTGGGACGCGCCCTGGGGAATCGAATACCGCATCGACCTGCTGAGTGCCTACGTTTTGCTGATCGTGTCGGCGCTGAACCTGGTCGCGCTGCTGCCGGCCTATCAAAGCGTCGCCCAGGAAGTCGGCGAGCCTCGACAAGTCTATTTCTACGCGTTGCACCTGTTGTGCTTTGCCGGGCTGCTGGGCATCGTCGCGACCGGCGACGCGTTCAACGTGTTCGTGTTCCTCGAGATATCGTCGCTGTCGACCTACGCGCTGGTGGCACTGGGGCAAAACCGCCGCTCCGTCTGGGCCGCCTATCAGTACCTGATCATCGGCACGATCGGCGCGTCCTTCTTCCTGATCGGGATCGGGCTGCTGTATGCGGTGTCCGGTACGCTGAACATGCTCGACCTGGCCACGCGCATCGCGGAGCTCGGAGATTCGAAGGTCGTGCTCGCCGCGCTGGTATTCATCGTGGTCGGCATTTGCATCAAGCTGGCGCTGTTCCCGCTGCACGTCTGGCTGCCCAACGCCTACGCCTACGCGCCGTCTATCGTGACCGTGTTCGTCGCGGCCACCGCGACCAAGGTCGCGATCTACCTGTTGATCCGCTTTATCTACACGGTCTTCATCGGCGGCTACCCGGAATCGGCGCTGCCGCTGCAGTTCGCGTTCATCGTGCTCGGCGTGGCAGGCATTTTCATTGCCTCGCTGGTGGCGATTTACCAGACCAACGTCAAGCGCCTGTTCGCCTATTCGAGCGTCGCGCAAATCGGCTACATCATCGTCGGCCTGGGCCTGGGCACGGCGATAGGACTGCAGGCATCGCTGCTGCACGTCTTCAATCACGCGCTGATGAAGGGCGCCCTGTTCATGGCGCTGGCCGCGGTCGTGTTCCGCATCGGCGGCGTCGAACTGCGCGATCTCGCCGGGCTCGGCAAGCGCATGCCGTGGACCATGGCGGCGATCGTCGGCGGGGGCTTAAGCCTGATCGGCGTGCCGCTGACGGTCGGTTTCATCAGCAAGTGGTACCTGGTGCTCGGCGCGATCGACGCCGGCATGTGGCCGCTAGCCGTATTACTGGTCGTCGGATCGCTGCTGGCGGTGGTTTACGTCTGGCGGATCGTCGAGACGGCTTATTTCAGGCCGGCCGCCGAGGGCGGCCCGGCGAGATCCGAGGCGCCACTCATTTTCCTGCTGCCGCTGTGGCTGCTGTTGCTGGCAAACGTCTATTTCGGCATCGACACGAGCCTGACCGTAACCCTGAGCGAGTACACCTCGGATTACCTGTTCGGCGCCGGGGCGGCTAACCGATGACGCTGGCAAACTGGACAACCATCGCCATTTGCCTGCCGTTCGCGGCGGTGCCGGGCATTTTGCTTACCCATGCCCGACCCAACTTGCGCGAAGCCGTGTCGCTGGTCGTCGGCGCGCTGCTGTTCGCCGTCGTCGCCGGGGTGCTCTACGAGCCGATCGTCGCCGGCGAAGCCATCGAGATTCACCTGTTCACCGTGGTCTCCGGGATCGACATTGCGTTTCGCCCCGAACCCATGGGCCTGCTGTTCGCGCTGATCGCGAGTTTCCTGTGGTTCGTCACGATCGTCTACGCGATCGGCTACATGCGCGGCCATGACGAGCAAAACCAGACCCGTTTCTACGCGCTGTTCGCGGTCGCGATCGGCGCGACCATGGGCATCTGTTTCGCCGAAAATCTCGTCACCTTGTTCATCTTTTACGAAGTGCTGACGCTGTGCACCTATCCGCTGGTCACGCACGCCGGCACCGACAAGGCGCGCAAGGGCGGGCGGGTATATCTCGGCATCCTGCTGACCACGTCGATTGCATTCTTCCTGCTCGGCATCATCGCGACCTGGGCGGTGGCCGGCAGCCTGTCG
>JBPEYE010000286.1:0-3443 GCA_052030825.1 Gammaproteobacteria bacterium
CTGTCCTACAGCGAGGACACCGCCGGCGGCCTGATGAACATCGACCAGGTTACGATCCGCGCCGACGTGTCGCTCGACGTCGTCCTGCGCTACCTGCGCATCCGCGGCGAACTGCCCGAGCACACCGATCAGCTGTTCGTCACCGACCGCCACGATCACTACCTCGGCGTGCTGACGCTCGGCGATCTGTTGACCAATGATCCCGATGCGCTGGTTCGCGACCTGATGCGCACCGAAGTCGACGCGCTGGGCGCGCATTTGCCGGCCGCCGAAGTCGCGCGCGAGTTCGAGAACGACGACCTCGTCAGCGCGCCGGTGGTCGACGAGGAGCACAAGGTCATCGGCCGGATTACCGTCGACGACGTGGTCGACGTCATCCGCGACGAAGGCGATCACTCGATCATGGGGATGGCCGGCCTGTCGGAAGAAGAGGACATGTTTTCACCGGTGCTCGAGACCAGCCGCCGGCGCGGTATCTGGCTCGGCATCAACCTGCTGACCGCGTTCCTCGCCGCCTGGGTCATCGGTTTCTTCGAGGACATCCTCGACCAGATCGTTGCCCTCGCGATCCTGATCACGATCGTGCCGAGCATGGGCGGCATCGCCGGCTCGCAGACGTTGACCATCGCCATCCGCGGGCTCGCGCTCGGCCAGCTCGGCAGCTCGAACTATCGCTCGCTGATCACCAAGGAGGTGTCGGTCGGGCTGCTCAACGGCTTGCTCTGGGCGCTGGTCGTCGCCACCCTGTCGATCGCCTGGTTCGGCAACACTGCCATCGGCGCCGTGATCGCGTTTGCCCTGATCGTCAACCTGGTTGCCGGTGCGCTGGCCGGCGCGGTGCTGCCACTGCTGCTGCGCCAGGTCGGCATCGACCCGGCAATCGCCGGCGGCGTCGTGCTGACGACGATCACCGACGTCGTCGGCATCGTTGCCTTCCTCGGCATGGCGACGCTGGTCCTCGGCTAACGCCAGACCTCAATGGCCCTGAAACTGGCGCAGGACTTCCTGGGTCTGCGCGTCGGCGGCGAGACCGATCGGGTGGAGATTCTCGGCGCCGATACCCAGCGCCGCAAGCGCGTCGTGGTCGAGCTCGAGCAGGTAACAGCTACCGGTGCTGCCGAGTCGATTGGTATTGACCCACGCATCGGCAACGTGGATCGCACAGGCCGCCGGCAGGTATTCCCCGCCGGCGCCGGGATCGTGGTGGCGCGCGATCGGCGCGGTGATCGATGCCGGCACTTTCCACGAATCGAGCAGGTGCTCGCCAATCTCGGCGTGGGTGTAGCCGAGTCGCTCGCGCTCGAGCGCGAACAGACTCTGGCCCTGGACCTGGCGCTGTAGCAGCAGATCGTGCATCAGTCCGGGCATCTTCAGGTACATTGCCAAACGCCCGATATCGTGCAGCAATCCGGGAATGTAAAAACCGTCCGCACTGGGCATGCGCGCCTGCTCGCCGAGCGCGCGCGCCATCACCGCGACCGCGACGCTGTGCTCCCAGAAGGTCGCCATGTTGACGAGACCCGGCGGGATGCCCTCGAAGGCCTTGACCACCGAGGTGATCAGCACCAGCTCACGGATCTGTCGCAACCCGATCGTGCTGACCGCGCGCTCGATCGTTTCGATGCGGGTGTGAAAGCTGTAAAACGCGCTGTTCGCGACGCGCAGCATGCGCGCGCACAGGTCCGGATCGCTGCGCAGCAGTTCGGCGATGTCGCCGGTGCGCGTCGCCGGGTCGACGATCGCTTCCTCGAGGCGGTAATAAATGCCCGGCAAACTGACCAGCTTGTCGACTTGCTGCACCAGCGACGCGAGACCGGCGGTACCGGCAAACTCGTTCAGGTTGATCGGATTGACACTGGCCATGGAACCTCGGTTTGGATGTGACCCCGGAAAAGCATTTCCCCGCTCCCTAGTTCGGCCGCCCGGCGCGGTCCTTTAGCGCGGCCGCTCGCGCGCCCGGCCGCCGACCCGGTCGTCCGGCAGCGGCAACGGCGGTCGATTCGATCCGGCTATCCCCAAGATCGATGCCGATGTCACCGGAATTTGCCCGCTGCCTGGTGAGCGCGGACAGATAAATTTTTTCTATACGGATCGCGAATGGATCATAAATTTTAATATTCGGCTCAGGCCGACGGCGAGGTAGCGACGCGGCACCCCGCGGGTCGCTTCAGGCCGCGGCGACGGGCGAGTTATCCACAGCTTATGCCCGGGCTCTCCACAGATCCATACACAACATAATGTACTTGACCTCGCCGTAAAACACATTATATTGTGTATCTGTTTGGTTATCCCCGCGAACGAATATTATAAGCTGGCAGGTAATATCCAAACCTTAAAAAGTACAGTGACTTGATCCCGATAGTTAAAAATCACTTTAACTGTCGACAGGAAAGAGACCGCCGCCGTCAACGAGACGCGGATCCAGATCCGGGCACGAGGAAAACACGGAACGGGCTTTTATTAATGCAAAACATCGAATCACCTTTAACCGAAACCGCCGCCGCACCGAGTAAATCGGTCGAAGTCATCAACGACGACAACGACCGCGCGCTCCGCAGCAAGTACAACGTCGTTCGCCGCAATGGCAAGCTGACCAGTTTCGACAAGAACAAGATCGCAATCGCGATGACCAAGGCCTTTCTCGCAGTCGAAGGCGGGCAGGCAGCGGCGTCCTCGCGGGTCCATGAGACCGTCGCCAAGCTGACCGATCTGGTCGTCGCCGCGCTGACCCGGCGCATGCCCGAAGGCGGCACCTTTCATATCGAGGATATTCAGGACCAGGTCGAACTCGCGCTGATGCGTAACGGCGAGCAGAAGATCGCGCGCGCCTACGTACTCTACCGCGAGGAGCGCGCGCATGCGCGCGCGCAGGACCGGGCCGATGCCAGCGAGGCCGGTACCGACGAAGAGCAAATCGAGCTGACCGTCAAGCTGCCCGACGGCAGCATCGCGCCGCTCGACACCGCGCGCCTGCGGACGATCATCGACGAGGCCTGCACCGGGCTCGCGCACGTCAGCGCCGACAAGGTCTACGGCGAGACCCTGAAAAACCTGTTCGACGGCGTGCCGGTAAACGACGTCAGCCCGACCGTGGTCATGAGCGCGCGCGGCCTGATCGACCGTGAGCCGGAGTATTCCTACGTTGCCGCGCGCCTGCTGCTCGACGAACTGCGTACCGAATCGCTCGCCTTTCTCGGCGATGGCGCGCCGAGTGCGACCTACGCCGAAATGACCGGGCGTTACGGCGATTACTTCGGTAATTACGTCAAGCGCGCCGCCGATCTCGAGCTGCTCGACCGCGAGCTGCTCAAGTTCGACCTCGAGTATCTCGGCAAGGCGCTCAAGCCCGAGCGTGACCTGCAGTTCACCTACCTCGGCCTGCAAACGCTTTACGACCGTTATTTCATCCATTTCCACGATACGCGCTTCGAGCTGCCGCAGGC
>JBPEYE010000287.1:0-9369 GCA_052030825.1 Gammaproteobacteria bacterium
TCGTTGAAGTCGTGCGCCGGCGTGATCTTGACGCAGCCGGTGCCGAACTCGGGGTCGACGTAGTCGTCGGTGATGATCGGGATGATGCGCGGCGTCAGCGGCACCTGCACCTCGCGGCCGATGAAATCGCTCCAGCGCTCGTCGTTCGGATTCACCGCGAGCGCGCCGTCGGCGAGGATCGTCTCCGGCCGCGTGGTCGCGATCTCCATGTGGGTCACGCCGTTTATCGGCTCGCCGACGATCGGGTAGCGCACGTGGTAGAGGTATCCCTTTTCCTCGACGTTGTTGACTTCGAGATCCGAGATCGCGGTGTGCAGCACCGGGTCCCAGTTGACCAGCCGCTGGCCGCGGTAGATCAGGCCCTCGTCGTAGAGGCGGATGAAGACTTCGCGCACCGCCGCCGACAGGCCGTCGTCCATCGTGAAGCGCTCGCGCGCCCAGTCGGTCGACGCACCCATGCGCCGCAGCTGACGCGTGATCGTGCCGCCGGACTCGGCCTTCCACTGCCAGACGCGCTCGATGAACGCGTCGCGGCCGAGATCGTGGCGGCTCTTGCCAAGGCCTGCGAGCTGACGCTCGACGACCATCTGGGTGGCGATGCCGGCGTGATCGGTACCGGGTTGCCAAAGCGTGTTGTCGCCCTGCATGCGGTGATAGCGGATCAGCGTATCCATGATCGTGTCCTGGAACGCGTGACCCATGTGCAGGCTGCCGGTGACGTTCGGCGGCGGGATCACGATGCAGTAGGGATCGCCGTCGCCGCTGGCGGCGAAGTAGCCCTGGTCTTCCCAGCGCTGGTACCAGGTTTCCTCGATCGAATGCGGATCGTAAGTCTTTTCCATCAACTCGGGGCTGAATCCAAAGGGCGCGATTATACCTTGGCGTTTTTGGAAATTGCACCTCCCGGCAGGCCAGGCCCGCTTGTCGGCAGGCGCTTGCGGGACACCGGGTGGTTGCCTATTTGGTCAATTCCCGCTCGAGCAGATGCTTGATCTCCTGCAACGCGAGTTCCATGTGCTCGTCGAGGATGCGGCGGATTGCCTGCTCGAGCCCGGGGTAGGCGACGAACGGATCGACGACGCGGTCGGTATCGTCGATCTCGATTTCGTCGTCGAATGACGGCGCCGCCGGCATCGCTTCCGGCGGAGCGGGCATGTCGTCGTCGAGCCCGAGGTCGGACATCGTGATTTCGATGCCGCTCTCGATTACGTCGGTCAGAACCGGGATTTTGCCCTCGTCACTCATAGCGGTACGTGCTGCAGCGGGTAGCCGCGCTCCTTGTAGAAGCTGTAGTGCTGGCGCGCCCGCGCCCGGTTGGCGTCGGTGACCAGTTCGATCACCCGCTCGAACTGGGCGAAGTACTCGGGCACCTCCGGCGCCAGGTTGATCAGCAGGTGGCGGTCGCCGCGCGGTTCGGGCCGGTCGTGGATCAGGATCGGCGTCGCGAAATCGTCGGCCTCGTCGATATCGTGCGGCACGAAACTGTCGTCGGCGAAGGTCCACAGGCGCTGATCCAGGTGGCGGCTTTGCGCCGCGTCCTCGGTCAGCAACAGCGTCGGCTGGCGCTGCTCCCAGGCCTTTTCGCAGAGGCGGCAAACGACCTGGTCCCAGGCGTGCCGGGCGGTATCGAGCTGGTAGAAATCGATCCGCGTCATGCGGCGACCTGGCGCAGAATGAAGCGCGTCAACAGCGGCACCGGTCGCCCGGTTGCGCCTTTGTCGTCACCGGATTTCCACGCGGTGCCGGCGATGTCGAGGTGCGCCCACTTGTAATCGCCGGTAAAGCGCGCGAGAAAGCACGCCGCGGTGATAGTGCCGGCGTCGCGGCCGCCGATGTTGGCCATGTCGGCAAAATTGCTCTTGAGCTGCTCCTGGTAGTCGTCCCACAGCGGCAGCTCCCAGATGCGGTCGTCGGCTTCCTCGCCGCACTTGATCAGTGTCTCGATGAGCCGGCGATCGTTGCCCATGACGCCGGACGGCACCTTGCCGAGGGCAACGATCACGGCACCGGTCAGGGTTGCGATGTCGATGACGTAGCGCGGCTTGAACTTGCCGACATAGGTCAGCGCGTCGCACAGGATCAGGCGACCCTCGGCGTCGGTGTTGAGGATTTCGATCGTCTGCCCGGACATGCTGGTGACGACGTCGCCGGGCCTGGTCGCCTGGCCGTCGGGCATGTTCTCGGTCGCCGGGATCGCGCCGACGACGTTGACCGGCAATTCGAGTTCGGCGACCGCCTTGAGCGTGCCGAGCACCGACGCGGCGCCGCACATGTCGAACTTCATCTCGTCCATCGCCTGGCCGGGCTTGAGCGAGATGCCGCCGGTATCGAAAGTCACGCCCTTGCCGACCAGCGCGATCGGCGGTTCTTTGGCGGCGGCGCCGCGGTACTCGACGATAATCAGCTTTGCCGGCTGGCGGCTGCCGGCGGCGACCGACAGCAGCGAGCCCATCTTCAGACGCTTCATGTCGGCCTCGTCGAGCACGTTGACCTTGAGTTTTCGGTTGCCCTTCGCCAGCTCGCGCGCCTGCCTGGCGAGATAAGTCGGCGTGCAGACGTTGGCCGGCAGGTTGCCGAGGTCGCGGGTCAGGCTCATGCCGTTGCTGATTGCCTTGCCCTCGGCGATCGCTTGCCGCGCCTTGCTCGCGTCGCGCTTGGCGACATTGAAACTCAGCGCGCGCAGGCGCGTCGGTTTATCTTTTTGCGCGCGCTTGATCAGGTCGAAACGGTACTCGCCGTTGGCGAGCAACAGCGTGGCCTGGCGAATTTTCCACGCGAGATCGCGGCCCTTGAAGGCGATGTCGTCCGGGCTGAGCTCGGCGTCGCGCGCGCCGGAAGCCTTGAGCGCCGATGCGATCGCGCCGATGACCCGATTGAAGCCGCGCTCGTTCATCTCGCTCGCCTTGCCGAGCCCGACCAACAGCACGCGCTTGACCTTGAGCCCGGGCACGTCGTGGAGCATCAGGGTCTGCCCGAGCTTGCCGTCCATGTCGCCGCGCTTGAGCAGCGCCGCAAGGTAGCCCTTGCTCGCCCGGTCCACCTTTTGCCCGCTGGACGCCAGTTTGCGCGGTTGATTCACGGTCACGATCTGGCAAGCGCCGGCGGCGTTTTCGGGAGCGGTGGACTTGAGCTTGAATTCCATGACTTTCCTGGTGTTGGTTGCGGGGATAACGCGATAAGATACGTAAAGCGACGGAAAAAACCAGTCGTAAATGCCACGGCATTCAGGCTGGCTTAAGCCGGGCATCGCCAGGCTCGTCAACTCGATCGTCAATCCTGCCGGAGATCGATGGGTAACA
This sequence comes from Gammaproteobacteria bacterium, assembly GCA_052030825.1. Classification (GTDB taxonomy): domain Bacteria; phylum Pseudomonadota; class Gammaproteobacteria. Next base: position 3,300 of record JBPEYE010000287.1, read on the forward strand.
TAATCACGGCCTACCTGGTCCGCGAATTCCTCAAGTCGAGCGCCGCGACGTTGCTGGTGCTTTACATCATCCTGGTCAGCAACGCGCTCGGTCGCGTGCTCGCCGACATCGCCGACGGAGACATCCCGCAGCAGGCGCTGTGGCCGGTGATGCTGGCGCAGTCGGTCAACCTGCTGTCGTTGCTGCTGCCGATCGGTGTCTTTCTCGGCATCATCTTCGCTTTCGGGCGGCTCTACAAGGATCACGAGATCGTCGTCATGCACGCCTGCGGCGTCGGCTACCGCGAGTTTTACCGCGCACTCGCGATCGTGCTGCTGCCGATCGCGGTGGTATCGGCCGCCACCAGCCTCTGGCTCAACGCGGGCGCGCAACGCTACGCCGAAGCCATTATCGAACGCGAGGAAAACCTGCACGAGTTCGAACAGATCAGGCCGGGGCAATTCAACCAGAGCAGCGACGGCAACCACGTGGTTTACCTCGACGCGATCAGCGCCGACCGGCTGGAACTGCGCGACCTGATCGTCAGCCAGACCAACCGCGACGACATGGTGTTCGAAACCGCTGCAACCGGGCGCCATCGGGTCGACGAAGCAACCGGCGACCTGTTCCTCGTCGTCGGCCCCGGCGAGCGTCACGAGGGCGAGGCCGGGCGTGGGGATTTCAGAATCATCGAGTTCGAGCAGCATGGCATTCTGATCAAGAAGCAGGCGGCGACCGCGTCGAAACTGCGCCGCGAGGCGATGACGCTGGCCGAACTGCGGGCGTCGCCGGAGATCAAGGATCGAATCGAACTGCAGTGGCGGATCGCGATACCGGTGGCGCTGGTGGTGCTCGGCCTGCTCGCGGTACCGCTGGCTTACGTCGCGCCGCGACGCGGACGCTTCGGTAAGGTTGGTCTCGCGTTGCTCGTCTACGTGCTTTACATGAATCTGATGGCGGCATCGCGCGCGCAACTCGAATCCGGCGCGCTGCCGATGGCGGTCAGTTTCTGGTGGGTGCATGCGCTGTTCGTCGCGCTCGCGCTGGTCTTGTTGTTGCGGCGCAATCGCGGACTGATCCGGGCACGCGCATGATCGTCAGTCGCTACCTGCAGCGTAACATCCATCTCGGCACGCTCGGCGCGCTCGCCGTGCTCGTCAGCCTGAGCCTGTTTTTCCTGTTCGTTCGCGAACTCGACGATATCGGGCAGGGCGATTACGGGATCTGGCAGGCCGTGCTCTACCTGATCTATAGCGCGCCCGGTGAAATCGTCGAATTGATGCCGCTGGCGGTGCTGCTCGGCTCGATGCTGAGCCTCGGCGCGCTCGCCGGCAACAGCGAAATCATCGCGATGCAGGCTTCGGGCATCACCCTCAAACGCATCGTCGTCGCGGTCCTGCAGGCGGCGGCGCTGCTCGCGCTCATTGCGTTTCTGCTGGACAACTGGATCGTGCCGGAGAGCGAGTCGAGCGCACGGCGCGTCAAGGCGCTTGCCGAGGCGTCGACGACAACCCTGAATCCGGGCGAGAGTCTCTGGATCAAGGACGATCGTCGGGTCGTGCACGTGGCGCAAATGCTTCCCAACGGCTACGCGCGAGGCGTCGAAATCTACCTGCTCGACGAGCGCGGCCAACTGCGCAGCGTCACCCGCGCCGAACACGCGCTACCACGCGGCAAGGGCTGGGAGTTGCGCAACGTGTCGCGCTCGCGCTTCGACGCCGACCGGGTCACGACCGAGCAACTCGAGCGGGCCGAGTATCGCGGCCGCCTGTCGCGAGACCTGTTGCAGGTCTTGTTATACGAGCCGCGCTGGATGTCGATCGGTGCGCTCGCATCCTACGTGGGCTTCCTCGAGGCCAACGGTCTCGATGCGCAGGTCGAGCGCCAGGTGCTTTGGCAAAAGCGCCTGCGACCGCTGACCATCGTCACCCTTTGCCTGCTCGCGCTGCCGTTCGTGTTCGGCGCGCAGCGCCGCTCGGGCGCCGGGCATCGGCTGCTGCTCGGCATCTTGCTGGGGCTCGCCTTTGTCGTTGCCGAGCGCGTTCTGGTTCAGCTCGGTAATCAGCTTGCGCTCAACGGGCTGATCGTCGCGCTGACGCCGAATCTGATATTCCTCGCGCTCGCCGCATTCCTGTTCCTGCGCCGGCAATCACACGGCGTCGGATTTGCGCTCGGTTTCGGGTCGCGCCAGCGCTGAGACATCGACGACCCGCGTCTGACTGAGGCGATCGTGCCAGGTGTAGGGCTTGAACAGGCGCCAGAAATAACCCAGGCCGAAGCAGGCAAACGACAGCAACGCGCAAATCAGTCGCAGAAAGGAGATTTGCCAGTTCGGATTGCCGCCGAACTCGGAGACGACGCGAATCTTCCAGGCGCGCATGCCGAGGGTTTGCCCGGACTTGCGCCAGAACCAGGCGTAAAAGCAAAACACCGTCAGTAACAGGTAAAGATTGAATAACGGATTGGGCGCGATCGCCTCGCCGCGATTGAACGCAATCGCGATCGCCGTGGCCAGGAAAAGTATCGCCAGTAACAACAGACTGTCGTATAACATCGCGGCAAATTGTTTCCACAATTTTGCCGGCGGACAATCGGCAAACGGGTCGTTCGACATCGCCAGAATCGATCAAAAAAATCCAGCGCGAATTGTAAATCATTCATTTTTTTTTCGCCGGCGCGAAATAATTTTTCACGCAACTTTTTTTTCGCAATCTATAATGCAGTCTGTAACTTTCGTGGCGTTTGGATTAATACAGACTTGCTATTGTATTCTTGCAAATGCTTTCTATAATGTGCCCCGTAAGTCAACGTGAGGAGACTGGACAATGGCGACAGCAAAGAAGGCGGCCAAGCCGAAGTCGAAGACCAAGGCTAAGAAGGCCAAGAAATCCGCAGTCAAGAAGAAGGCAACAAGGCCCGCAGTAAAAAAGAAAGCAACCCGACCCGCAGCCAAGAAAAAAGTCGTTAGGAAAAAAGCCACTCGACCGGCCGTCAAGAAGAAAGTCGCAGCCAAGAAAGCACCCGCAAAGAAGAAAGCTGGCGCCAAAAAGAAAGCTTCGGCAGGCAACGCCCAGGTCAAGCGCCTGAACGCGAACATTGCCAAGCTGAAGAAGGAAGTCCAGGGCTTGAAAAACCAGGTCAAGGCCGCCAACAAGCGCGCCGACGCTTTGAACAAGCTGTCGGCCAAGCGTGGCGCCGCGATCGCCAAGTTCGTGTCTGGATGGGACAAGAAGGCGGGAGCCGCCGCTGCCCGGTCGGCCAAGCCGAAAAGGAAAAAGAAAAAGTAACGGATCGATGACAATCGTCATTGCAAAGGCACAGTTCGCTGTGCCTTTTTTATGCGCGCATGACTGACGTCGCCGATTCACCCGACCTTGCGACCATCGAGCGGTTCATCGACGCGCTGTGGTCGCAAAAGGGGTTGTCGACGCTGACGCTGCGTGCCTATCAGCAGGACCTGAAACAGTTTTCGACCTTCCTCGCGAACCACGGCACCTGTCTCGACGGTGCCGACGCGGCGATCGTCCAGCGCTTCCTCGCCGCGCGATTCGATCGCGGCGCGTCGGCGCGCAGCAACGCGCGCATGCTGTCCACGCTGAAACAGTTCTTCCGTTACCAGTTACGCAGCGGCGCGCGCGGCGACGATCCGACCGCGTTGATCCAGGCGCCGCGCATTCATCGCAGCCTGCCGCAGTCACTCGACGAAAAAGACGTCGAAAAATTGCTCGCGGCGCCCGACCTCGACAGTCCCTACGGGTTGCGCGACCGCGCGATGCTCGAGCTGATGTACGGCTCCGGTCTGCGCGTCAGCGAACTGGTCGGGCTCGAGCTCGGTCAACTCAACACCAACCTCGGACTCGTGCGCCTGATCGGCAAGGGCAGCAAGGAGCGCGTGGTGCCGGTGGGCGAGGAAGCGCTACACTGGCTCAACGCCTACCTCGTGCGCGCGCGGCCCGAGCTGAAACGCGCCGACGCGCCGGGCGACGCGCTGTTCCTGTCGAGTCGCGGTCGTGCGATCACGCGCCAGGCGTTCTGGCAAAGGATCAAGAAACACCTGCTCGCGGCCGGGATCAAGACCAGCTATTCGCCGCATTCGCTGCGCCATGCCTTCGCCACCCATTTGCTCAATCACGGCGCCGATTTGCGGACCGTGCAAATGCTGCTCGGCCACAGCAGCCTGTCGACAACGCAAATTTACACCCACGTTGCGCAGGCGCGCCTCGAAGCGATCCACGCCCGCCACCATCCGCGCGGTTAGCGCGACGGCGGCGACGGAATCGAGATTGCGAGGCGCCCCGGCTTTTGCCGGGGCAGGCTGCGCGCCGCGGCAGTCTCTGCGGGTTTTCGCGGTCGTCGTAAGATGGCGTCGTCGGCCCCGCCGTCTTTTGTTGACGGGGCCAGGTGACAAGGATCAGCGGTGTCAGTGGAGCAGCGTGAAGAGCTTGCGACGATATTTTTGCACGCTCGGGTGTTCGCCGCCGAGCAGATCGAACAGCGCAAGCAGGCCCTGGCGGCCCGCGTCTTCGTCGTAATTGCGATCGACGCGCATGACTTCGAGCAGGCATTCCATCGCGTTGTCGTAATCGCCACGCGCGGTCAGGTGGCGGCTCTTGAAAACCAGCGCCTCGAGATCGCGCGGATCTTTTGCCAGGCGCGCCTCGATTGCATCGAGCGACGGCAAGTCCTTGAGCTGTTCGGCGAGCGCGATCTCGGCGCGCAGCTGGATTGCGCCATCGAGCCTGGCGCCGTCCTCGGTCAGGCTGTCGAGCAGCTGGGTCGCGCTGTCCTGGTCGCCCTCGGCGTAGACCAGCTGCGCGACCTGCACCTTCAACTCCTGATTCTCCGGGTCTTTTGCGAGCGCCTGGTTGAGCAAGTCGAGCGCCTGTTGCGTCTGCCCCTGCTGGTAGGCGACGAGCGCGGCCTGGGTCAACTGTTTCGATTCGGAAACGACGTGGCGGTCGAGCATCTGGCGAATGTCGGCCTCGCCGCCGAGTCCGGTGCGCTCGTCGACGATGCGACCCTGGAAAAACAGCTTCATCGTCGGCAGGCTCTTGATGCCGAAATGCGCGGCGAGTTCCTGCTCGGTGTCGGCGTTGATCTTGGCGACCTCGAACTGGCCGCCGTATTCGTCGGCGAGCTTTTCCAGGATCGGCGCGAGCTGCTGGCAGGGCGCGCACCAGTCGGCCCAGAAATCGACCAATACCGGCTTTTGCATCGATTTTTCCAGCACCTGCTGCTGGAAATCCTGCATGCCGACATTGTGAATATAAGGTGACTCGCTCATAATAGAGAACCTGAAAAAGATGCGCATTATATCAGGCGAAAAGCCCGATAATTCAAGGCCCGGCGCCGGCGCTCTGTTTTGGAACCCAGGAACCCTCACCCTTGAAAAACCAGTATGACGCCGCCTCGATCGAAGTCCTGACGGGGCTCGAGCCGGTGCGGAAGCGACCGGGTATGTACACCGATACCTCCCGGCCCAATCACCTCGCTCAGGAAGTCATCGACAACAGTGTCGACGAGGCGATCGCTGGTCACGCGACCCGGATCGGCGTGATCCTGCATGCCGACCAGTCGCTGTCGGTCATCGACGATGGCCGCGGCATGCCGGTCGACATCCATCCGCAGCAGAAGTTGCCCGGGGTCGAGGTCATCCTGACCAAGCTGCATGCCGGCGGCAAGTTTTCCAACAAGAACTACCAGTTTTCCGGGGGTCTGCACGGCGTCGGCGTGTCGGTCGTCAACGCCCTGTCGAAAAAACTCGACGTGCGCGTGCGCCGCGACGGCAAGGAGTACACGATCAGCTTCGCCAGCGGCGAGAAGAAAACCAAGCTCAAGCAGACCGGCACCGTCGGCAAGAAAAACTCGGGCACCAGCTTGCGCTTCTGGCCCGACCCGAAGTACTTCGACAGCGCGACGTTCTCGATTCCCCGATTGAAGCACGTACTGCGCGCGAAAGCCGTATTGTGCCCGGGGCTCAAGGTCAAGTTCTACGTCGAAAAGACCAAGGAATCGGTCGAGTGGTTGTACGAGGACGGCCTGTCCGATTATCTGCTCGAGGCGCTCGCCGATTTCGAGCGCCTGCCGGAGG
>JBPEYE010000288.1:0-2249 GCA_052030825.1 Gammaproteobacteria bacterium
ACCGCCCTCGCCCAGCGCGCCGCCGACGGCAACCCGGTTCGCGTCGGCCTGATCGGCGCCGGCAAGTTCGGCGCGATGTTCCTCGCCCAGGTGCCCAGCACCCCCGGAATCGCGGTCGCCGCGATCGCCGATCTCGACCCGGCGGCGGCGCGACGGCGTTGCGCCGAGGTTGGCTGGGACGAGAACCGGACCGCTGCCGTCCGCTTCGGCGATGACGCGCTCGCGCTGATCGCCGCCGATGGCGTCGATGTCGTGGTCGAGGCAACCGGCAATCCGGCCGCCGGTATCCGCCACGCGCTCGCCTGCATCGAGCACGGCAAACACGTCGTCATGGTCAACGTCGAAGCCGACGCGCTCGCCGGTCCGCTGCTCGCCCAGCAGGCACGCCGGGCCGGGCTGGTCTACTCGCTCGCCTACGGCGATCAGCCGGCGCTGGTCGTGGAAATGATCGACTGGGCGCGCTGCTGCGGCTTCCGCGTCGTCGCCGCGGGCAAGGGTACCCGCTACCTGCCGGCCTATCACGCGTCGACGCCCGATACGGTCTGGTCCCATTACGGCCTGTCGGCCGACGAGGCCGCGGCCGCCGGCATGCGCAGCCAGATGTTCAACTCGTTCCTCGACGGCACCAAGTCGGCGATCGAGATGGCGGCGATCGCCAACGCGGCGAACCTGCAACCACCCCCCGGCGGCCTTGCATTCCCTCCCTGCGGCGTCGACGATCTCGCCCACGTGCTGCGGCCGCGGCGCGCCGGCGGGCAGCTCGACGACGTCGGCATGGTCGAGGTCGTGTCGAGCCTCGAGCGCGACGGGCGGCCGGTGCCGCGCGACCTGCGCTGGGGCGTTTACTGCGTTTTCGAAGCACCCAACGACTACAGCGCCGCGTGCTTCCGACAATACGGCATGAACACCGACGCGAGCGGTCGCTACTCGGCGATGTACAAACCGTTTCACCTGATCGGACTCGAACTCAACCTGTCGATTCTCGCCGCCGCGCTCGACCGCCGCCCGACCGGCGCGCCGATTCGCTTCAACGCCGACGTCGTCGCGGTCGCCAAGCGCGACCTCGCCGCCGGCGAGACGCTCGACGGCGAGGGTGGTTACACGGTCTGGGGCAAGCTGCAGCCGGCCGCTGCCAGCGTCAAGGCGAAAGCCCTGCCGATCGGGCTTGCGAGCGACGTCAGGCTGACCCGGCCGGTGGCGCAAGGTGAGACGGTCACGCTCGACGACGTCGACGCCAATCGGGTCGAGCTTGCCTGGCAGGTTCGCGTCGAGCTGCTGCGCGCCTTCGCGCCGCCCGCCTGAGTCGGGGACACTATTTCCGCGGCCGACCCGACTGGTGTATCGTAACGAGCCCGGGCGCTTCCCGATAACCCCGTACCGATGAGCCGAATCCTGATCGTCGAAAGCGAACCCCCCGACGTCATCGACGCCGCCGGCAACTCGCTCGCAATTGCGATCGGGGAGACCCTGCGCGGTCTCGACCCGGAGATCGATTTCGAGTTTGCCGACCCTTACCTGAAGCCGCTCAACGTCCATCGACTCGAGGTCGTCGATGCCGCGATTTTTCCCGGATCACGCGTCGACTGGTCGGCCGCCGACGCCGAGGTCGCGCCGCTACGCCAGGTGATGGAGCGCGTTTTCGAGGTCGGCCTGCCGTGTTTCGGTTCCTGCAACGGCCTGCAGCTCGCCGCGGTCGTGCTCGGCGGCACGGTCGCCGCGGCGCCCGAGCTCGAGGTCGGCGTCGCGCGCGAGCTGCACCTGACCGACGCCGGGGCCAGCCACCCGATGATGGCGGGCCGTAACCCGGTGTTCGCGGCGCCCGCGGTGCACCGCGACCAGGTTTCCCGGCTGCCGTCGGGCGCGACGGGCCTGGCCGCCAACTGGCACAGCCTGCACCAGGCCTTCGCCTACGAGGCCGACGGCATCGATTTCTGGGGGGTACAGTACCATTGCGAGATCACGCCCGAGGATATCGGCCTCTACCTGCGCGCCCACCCCGACCGGTTCGCCGAGCATCAGCACCTGGTTGCCGACCTGCTGGTTGCCGATCACGACCAGACCGCGGCGGCGCGCCTCGGCGCCAACGCCGCCGAACTGCGGCCGCCGATACGCACCACCGAGCTCGGCAACTGGCTCGCGCACGTCGCCGGCCGGCTGGCGCCGGGTCGCCTGGCCGGATAAAAAAAAGCGGAGCCGATCGGCTCCGCTGAAAGCGCAGGCCGTTGACGGCCTGATGCGCAGCCGGGCTA
>JBPEYE010000289.1:0-2893 GCA_052030825.1 Gammaproteobacteria bacterium
TGTTGACGACTTCGTCGTCGGCGGCGAGCCGCGCGGGCGGGATCGCCGTGGCGGCGAGCACCGCGCTGCCCATGCGGCGGACGACGTTGTTGACCCGCAGGAGTTCGAGCGCCAGCGCATCGAGGGCGAGATCGGGGGTCGCGGCGACGGTTCTGTCGAGGTAGCGCGGCCGCCCCTCGATTTCGTCCTGGGTGACGAAGCGCCGCTCGAGAAAACCTGCCAGCCGCGAGGTCAGCGGAAAGATCAAAGCCACGCCCAGGACATTGAATACGGTGTGGAACAGCGCCAGCGATACCGCGGGAATGTCCTCGAGACCAAGCATTTCGCCGGTGACGCGGACGATCCAGAACAGGACCGGCAGGATCAACAGCGCGACGGCGCCGGTGCCGGCGTTGAACAGGATATGCGCGGTGGCGACGCGCTTGGCGTTGGCGGTCGCGCCGATCACGGCGAGCGCCGCGGTCGACGTGGTGCCGACGTTGGCGCCGATGACCATCGCCGCGGCGGCGTTGATGCTGAGCACACCGCCGGTGGCGGCGGTCAGCGTGATCGCGATCGCGGCGCTCGAGGACTGTGTCAACACGGTCATCAGGAAACCAATGCCGACGTAGAGCAGCACGCCGCCGACGCCGTCGACCGTCAACTGGCTCAGATCGATCGATTGCACCAGGCCCTCGAAAGCTTCCTTGAGCACGTCGATGCCGATGAAAAACAGGCCGAATCCGGCGAGCGCGAGGCCGAAGGCGGCGCGGCGCGATTCGCCGCCGGTCAGCCTTAATATCATGCCGATGCCGATCAGCGGCAGCGCGAACGCGTCGACGTTGATCTTGAAGCCAATGATCGCAACCAGCCAGCCGGTCATCGTGGTGCCGATATTCGAACCGAAGATGATACCGAGCGCGCGCCGCATCTCGATGATACCGGCGTTGACGAAGCCGATCGTCGCGACCGTGACCGCGCTCGACGATTGCACCACGGCGGTGATGCCGATGCCGGCGAAAATGCCGTGCAGCGGGGTGCGCGTCCAGTTGGCCAGCAACTTGCGCAGCGACGCGCCGGCAGCGGTCTTGAGGCCGTCGGTAATCATGCCGACCGAGAGCAGGAACAGGCCGAGGCCTCCCGCCAGCATGCCGGCGATTACGAGCGAATCTTTCATGCTATCCCGATCGGTGCGAGCTGCTGATTGTGCCTGCGCGAGCGCTTGCGGGAAATCACTTTTAATCCCGTGGAGCGCACGGGTTTCGCCTGCGGCAAGATGATGTGAACCAATTGTCTAATAATACCGTAGACATGTCATAGACAAAACGCACAGTCGACGTTGACCTGCCGCCAGCGGGCTGTATCACGGGAAAAGTCGACACGGGAGACCACGCGGGAAGCGCAATGACCAAACGCATCGACGACAGGCTCACTGGCCATCCCGGGCCGACGACGGCACGGGTTCATCGCACCAGAGCAAAGGGGCAACTGCTGCTGGGCTGGATCGGAGTCGCGCTCGCGGCGCCATTCTTTATCTGGGCGCTACTGGCCGTCGCGATGCCGATTCCGTCGATGGTCGATGTCTTCGGGATCGTCGGGCTACGTATACCCGCCTCGATCACGGTCGGCGGGCTGCTGCTCGCCGCGATCGGTTTTCACCGTTTTTAAGTGGGAAGCGTCCGGGCCCATATCCGGACATCGTCAAACAGGCAACGCAAGGAGTTACCTATGTTAAAACTGTCCGATTTTTTCATCCTGCTGGCGGTCGCGGTGTCGTTCGCCGTATCGGGCCTGCTGTGGTTCGAGGGTTATCAAACCGAGGGCCTGTTCACCGCCATCTGGGTGCCGTCGATCCTGGCATTCGGAATCTATTTCAAACTGTCGAGCCTCGCGGCCAAAGGAGAGACGTCATGATCGCCGACAACCTGATTTACTTCGCCGTATTTGTATTCGTCCTGATGGTCATCGGCCTCGTGCTGACCCTGCTCGAGTTCCGCTACGGCAACCCGCGGGCGCAGCAGCAGGCTGCCGAGAAAAAGCCCGAGACGGTCGCCGATTTCCGGGACAGCACCGTGGGTAGGCCCGCCCGCTAGCTGATTCCCTCCGGGCCCCGCAGCACGGCGTGCTGCGGGGCGGCCGGTAAACCACCCCGGGGGCGACTCCGGATGTACTTGTACTCTTTCGCCGGCAACTCCATATTCGTGTGCACTAATGTATTTGCGGGCGGACGGCCGCCGGGCCGTGCCGTCGCCTTCAGGCGATATGGAGTTCAAGGATTACTACGACATCATCGGCGTCGACCGAAAAGCGTCGCAAGACGAAATCAAGCGCGCTTACCGCAAGCTCGCGCGCAAGTTCCATCCCGACGTCAGTACCGAGGCCGATGCCGAGCAGCGATTCAAGGAGGTCGGCGAGGCTTACGAGGTGCTCAAGGATCCCGAGAAGCGCGCCGCCTACGACCAGCTTGGCGCCAACTGGAAGGCCGGGCAGGATTTCCGGCCGCCGCCCGACTGGGATCAGGGATTCGAATTCCACGGCGGCGGCTTCACCGACGCCGACGCGGCCGAATTCAGCGATTTTTTCGAAAGCCTGTTCGGTCGCGGCTTTGGCCGCGGTCGGGCGCAGGAATTCCATGCCCGCGGCAACAACACCTTCGCCCGCGTCCTGATCGACCTTGACGATGCATACCGCGGCGCGACCCGCAGCATTTCGCTGAAGTCGACCGAAGTCGGCGCCGACGGCCGACCGCAGGTCAAGGAGCGCACGCTCAACGTGCGCATTCCGAAAGGCGTGCGCGAAGGCCAGCACATTCGGCTGGCGAAGCAGGGTGGCGCCGGCTACGGCAAGGGCGAAGCCGGCGATCTGTTCCTCGAAGTCGCGTTTCGCCCGCACCCGTTCTACCGCGTCGACGGCA
>JBPEYE010000029.1:0-47099 GCA_052030825.1 Gammaproteobacteria bacterium
CGGATGACAACGAAGAACGAGCCGCCGCCGCGGTTGACGCGCAGCAGGACCGACGTCATGTTGGCGTCGAGCGCGCCGTAAAACGACTGCAGGTCGCGCACCCGGCGCTTGTTGACGCCGACGATCACGTCGCCCGGACGCAACCCGCTGAAAGCCGGCGTCGAGTTCGGCTGCACGTTGACGACCAGCACGCCGTCGCCGTCGGGGTTGTCGTCGAGGCTCAGGCCCTCGAGAATCGCCGGCAGGCGGCCGCTGCCGGCCTGCGCCACCTGGCCCTGTGGTTTGCCGACATCGAGGTTGAGCTTGATTTCCTTGCCTTCGCGCAACAGCGTCAGGCGCACCTTGTCACCGATTTGTTTGATGCCGATCGCGCTGCGCAGCTGGCCGGTCGACGTGGTCTGCTTGCCGTCGACTTCGACAATAATGTCGCCGGCCTTGACCCCGGCCTTGTCCGCCGGCGAGCCGTCGAACACGTTGGTCACGAGCACGCCGAACTGGCCGACCTCGAGATCGAAGGCATCGCGCAGATCGGGCGTGATGTCCTGGATGCCGACGCCGATCTGGCCGCGACGGACCTCGCCGTAGGCGAGTATCTGGTCCATGCTGGCTTTTGCCATGTCGACCGGGATCGCGAAACCGATGCCGACGTTGCCGCCGGCCGGCGAGATGATTGCGGTGTTGATGCCGACCAGTTCGCCCTTGAGGTTGACCAGCGCGCCACCGGAGTTACCCGGGTTGATCGACGCGTCGGTCTGAATGTAATTCTCGTAGCCTTCCATGCCGATACCGCTGCGCTCGAGCGCGCTGACGACGCCGGTCGTGACCGTCTGGCCGAGCCCGAACGGGTTGCCGATGGCGACGACGAAGTCACCGACTTCGAGCTGATTCGGATCGGCAAATTTGACGTCGACCAGCTTGTCCGCCTTGATTTCGAGGATCGCGATGTCGAGGTCGGGGTCGGTGCCGACGACTTTCGCCTTGTAGCTGCGGCCATCCTCCAGACCGACGTGGACTTCGTCGGCATTGCGAATCACGTGGTAATTGGTCATGACGATGCCTTTCTTCGCGTCGACGATGACGCCCGAACCGGCGCTCTGTTGGCGTCGCTGAGGGCGCTGCTCACGCTGATCGGGCACTGGCGGCAAATCGAAGAAGCGGCGGAAGAACGGGTCCTGCAGCAGCGGGTTGCTGGTCACTTCCTGGGTCGAGAAGGTCGCGATGTTGACGACCGCCGGGTTGACCTGTTTGAGCATCGGCGCGAGCGATGGAAACGGTCGACCCTGCGCGTCGGTGCCCGGCAGCACCGCGTGCGCGCTGGGCAAGCCTACCGTCAGTAGCATCAGCGCAAGTAACAAGTGAATTCGTGGCTTCATGATTCGGTCTCGTTGATCAGGTTGATAGCCCGGCCTTATCGCTTACGGTCAAAGCCGGGAGGTCCGGCCGACCTGCGGCCGGACCGGGTATAAACCGCGCTATGCGGCGATCGAAATCCGTTTCACGTCCTTGCTTGCGGCTTCGCGGCGCGGAATCTCGAGCCGCAGTACGCCGTTGTCGAGCTTCGCGACGATCGCGTCGACGTCGACGTCGTCGGGCAGCGACAGGGTTCGCTGAAACGATCCATAGCTGCGCTCGACGCGGTAGAACTTCTTGTCCTTGTTCTCGCTCTCGTGCTCGACTTTGCCCTTGATCATCAGCCGGTCGCCGGCCACCTCGATGCTGAGGTTTTCTTCGCTCATGCCGGGCACGTCGAGGCTGATTTCGTATTGCTTGTCGTCGCCGGACACGTCGATCCGCGGACGAAAGAATCCGCCAGGCGTCGCGAGCGGCATTTCGCCGAAACCGGCGTTCCAGGACGGCATACCGAACGACTGAAACATGTCGTTGAACCAGCGGTCCATTTCGCGGTGCATCCGCATCAGCGAATCCGGGCCACTCAGGGTCGCCGGAACGCCGCCGGTTTCGGTGCGCAGGACCGGAACGTGCTGATCGCCGGTCTCGCCTTCCTCGTGCTTGAACCAGTTCCAGGGTTTCAGTTTTTCGATGTTCATTCGTATCACTCTCCGTTATCGCTCATTGAACAACAACGCTCGTGAAGAGCGGCCTTTCGGCGCGCCCTAAACTAGGGTCGGACGGGAAAAATTCAAGCCCGATCGGATCGCCGCGGCCGCGGCCGTTGACGGGCCATCGGGCGGCTACTAGGATGCACGCAAACGACCGGACCCAAGGCCGACGACCAGGATTGACCCATATGCACCGCCACCGCCCGCTGCCGGCGTCGAAACCATCATGAGCGCACCCGCCAGCCATGCCGTAGCCATTCCCGCGCCGCGATCGGGCAATCGCCGGCTGAAGACGCTGGTGCGCAAACTCCGGTTCTTCGGCCGTCGCTACCATTGCCCGCTGTGCGCATCGAATCTGCGCAAACTCAGGCCCTACGGCTTCGATTTCCCGGTCCTGACCGAGAAACGCGTGGTCGGCGGCGGATATCGATTACAGGCACAGTGCCCGGTGTGCAAGTCGACCGATCGGGAGCGTTTGCTGTATTTGTATCTCGCGCGCGAGACCGACCTCTTCGAAAGACCGGTCAAGCTGCTGCACGTGGCGCCGGAACCCGCGTTGAGCGCCTGCCTGCGAGCCACCCCGGGAATCGACTACCTCAGCGCCGACCTGGCTTCCGATTCGGTCATGGTCAAGATGGACATTACCGCGATCGACTGTCCGGACGACAGTTTCGACGTCATCATCTGCAACCACGTGCTCGAGCATATCCCCGACGACCGCCGCGCGATGCGCGAACTGTGCCGGGTGATGCGGCCGGGCGGCTGGGGCATCCTGCAGGTGCCGATGTCGCTTGCGCTCGAGCAAACCCTCGAAGACCCGAACGTCACGTCACCCGACGAACGCGAACGCGTATTCGGTCAATCCGATCACGTGCGCATCTACGCCGCCGACTATGTCGACCGCCTCGAATCCTGCGGTTTCGCCGTGAACCGCTATTGCTGGTGGCAAGACCCCGAGCTGGCCGCCAACGACAATCCCTTCGGATTGTTGCCAGACGAAACCCTGTACCGCGTCGACAAGCGCCCGTGAGTCAGCCAGCAATGCCTCGCCGTTTCCGATCACCGGCATCGTTTCGGGCACCCGGCCCGTGGTGGCGTCATTTCGGTGCCCGCTGTCATTGGCGCAAGCCCGGCATTGCCGGGGCGACGGATACCGGCAGGCCGAACGAATGCCGGGCGATCGCGGCATGAACACGGCCGCAAGCGCGGGAAATCCGGTCGAGATCTCGATCATCGTGCCGGCCTACAATGTCGCACCCTATATCGGGGAATGCCTGCAAAGCATCGAGGCGCAGGCATTCGCCGGTCGCATCGAAGTCTTGCTGATCGACGATTGCTCCACCGACGACAGTTTCGCGATCTGCCGTGACTTCGTCGCCAGCCACCCGGAAAAATACCGGCTGCTGCAAAACCCGGCCAACCAGGGCGTCAGCGCGACCCGCAACCGCGGACTCGACGAAGCGCGCGGAACCTTCTTCCTGTTCATCGACCCCGACGACCTGCTCCCTCCCGATGCGCTGACGGCGCTATACGAGGCGGCCTCGACTTCCGGTGCAAGCATCGTCAAGGGCAACAACACGATCTTCGATGCGACGCGCGAGCGGGACGCGCGTTACAACGCCGAACGCAGCTATCGCGTCGATGGGGACGCGGTGCTGACCACGCTGTACCGACACGAACACGTGCGAGGCCACCCCTGGGGCAAGCTGTTTCGCCGTGAACCGCTCGGCCAGTACCGCTTTCCGCTCGGCGTGCGCATGGCGCAGGACCTCTACTACTGCAGCGAGGTTTTCGCGCATGCGGACTCGCTGCTGCTGCTGGCGCGCACGGTCTATCGCTATCGCGACCGCGACAGCGGTTCGACCGGGCGCAAATTCCGCTCCGGCTCGTTTCTCGACTGGCTCGATTCGGTCGAAAAGACCGGCGATTTCGCGGTTACGCCGGGACAACGACGCGCCCACCGCGAGCTGCTGGTCCGCACGATCAATCAACTGGCCCGTGAAAGCCGCGCCCTGCCGCCGGACGAGGCCTCGCGGGTGCTTGGCGAGATCGAGGAACGCTGCCGTCGCTGGGAGATTCGGCTCGGGACGCTGCTGGCACGCGATCGCCTCGGGCCGCGCTCGCTGCTGCGTTACCTGAAGATGCGGCTGGCGCTGCGCGCGACCCGCCGCGGGCTGGGCCAGGCGGGGGCGGCGAAATGAACGCCGCGGCGACGGCCCCGAGTCCGGGCGTCGTGATATTTCGCAAACGTCTGCTGCCCTACTCGGAAACCTTTATTGCCGACCAGGGCCACCGGCTGCCTCGCTATCGGCCGCTGTACTGCGGTTTTCGTCGCGACCCGTCCGGCCTCGCCCTGCTCGGCGACGCGCCGCGCGCGTTGCTCGACGATACGAGCCCGCGGGCGACGCTCGACAAGCTTCGCTTCCGTCTCGGCCTTGGTGGCGCTCGCGCCTGGCTCGAGACCATCCGCGCGCATCGGCCGGCGCTCGTGCACGCGCATTTTCTTGCCGATGGCATCGATGCGGCGCGCCTCGGCCGCTTGCTCGCGTTGCCGACGGTCACCACGCTGCACGGCCACGATATCAGCAAACACCCCGCCGGCGGCAGTCGCGCCACGCGAACGCTGTTCGACCGCGCCGGGCGGGTCATCGCGGTATCGCATTTTATCGCCCGTGAGGCGCTCGCGCGCGGTTGCCCGGAATCCAAACTGCGCCAGCACTACATCGGCATCGATCTGGACAAGTTCAGCTTGCCGCGGCGCGAAGTCGATACACCGAGTCTGCTGTTCGTCGGCCGGCTGGTCGAGAAAAAAGGCTGCACCTATTTGTTACAGGCGATGGAGGCATTGCGCGACCGCGTTGCCGATCTGAGCCTGAGAATCATCGGCGATGGCATATTGAAGCCGGCGCTCGAGCGCGAAGCGGCGGAACGAAAACTCGCAGTCGAGTTCGTCGGCAGCGTCGCGCCCGAGACCGTACGCGACGAGCTCGCCCGCTGCTGGCTGTTCGTCGCCCCGAGCGTTACCGCGACCGACGGTGACGTCGAGGGCCTCGGCATGGTATTCCTCGAGGCGCAGGCGCTCGAGGTGCCCGTGGTCAGCTTTGCCAGCGGCGGCGTGGTGGAGGCCGTGGTCGACGGCGAAACCGGGTTGCTTTGCGCCGAAAAAGACGTTGCCGCGCTGGCGGACAATATTGCCCAATTGCTGGAAAACACGGCGCTGCGCCACCAGATGGGACAACGCGGGCGGGCGCGGGTCGAGGCGCAATTCGACATCCGCAAACAGTGCGCGCTATTAGAGCAGATTTACGACGAGATCATTTGATGTTCGCCTCGGTCATATTCACGACCTACAACCACCCGAAGTGGCTGGAGAAAACGCTTTGGGGATTCGCCGCACAGACCTGGCGCGACTTCGAGATCGTCGTCGCCGACGACGGTTCCGGCGCCGAGACCCGCGAGGTCATCGAGCGGGCGCAGCGGGAGATCGACATCCCGATCCAGCATCTCTGGCAGGAAGACGACGGTTTCCAGAAGTGCAGGATCCTGAACAAGGCAATCGTCGCGAGCCGCGGCGAGTACCTGATTTTCACCGACGGCGATTGCATCCCGCACCCCGATTTCGTCCGCAACCACGTCGAGCTCGCGGAACCCGGCACGATGCTGTCGGGCGGCTATTTCAAGCTGCCGCTCGAGGTTTCGCGCGCAATTACGCGCGCGGACATCGATAACGGCAATGCCACCCGCCCGGGCTGGCTGCTGCGACACGGCGTGCCGTTCACGCCGAAGATCGCGAAGCTGTGCACGAACCGGACCCTGGGCGCGATACTCGACGCGTTGACGATCACGCGCGCGACCTGGAACGGGCATAGCTCATCGACCTGGAAAGAGCACATCGTCGCGACCAACGGCTTCGACGAGCGCATGCAGTACGGCGGCCAGGACCGCGAATTCGGTGAACGGCTGAGGAACATGGGGATCCGGACCAAGCAGGTGCGCTACCGCTGCAGTTGCGTGCACCTCGATCACGGTCGCGGCTACGCCAATCCCGACTCGATCGCGAAGAATCGCGCGATCCGGCGCCATACCCGCGAACACCGGGTTACGCGAACCCCCTACGGCATCGTCAGCGAACAGCCGCTCGCGGCGGACCCCGCCTAGAGGTACCAGGCGTATTCGCGCTCGTGGATCGCCTCCATGAAGGCGTCGAATTCAGCGTCCTTCACATCGGCATAGATTTGCAGGTACTCGGCGCCCAGGTAGTCGGGCAAAATGCGCGCACCGCGCAAAGCCGGCAATGCCTGCCACAGCGCCAGCGGTAGCCCGGCATCGACTTCGGCGCCGGCGTTACCGGTGTGCTTGTCGCCGGCGTCGAGCCCCGCGGTCAGGCCGTGGTGCACCCCGGCGAGGACCGCGGCAACGACGAGGTAGGGATTGGCCTCGGCGCCGGCAACCCGGTGTTCGATACGGCGGCTGGCGGCGTCGCTCGGCGGTATCCTGAAGGCCACCGAGCGGTTGTTGTCTCCCCAGTCGGTCGTTACCGGCGTGAACTCGTCGGGTTTGAAGCGCCGGTAAACGTTCAGGTTCGGCGCGAACAACGCCATCGCCTCGGCCATCGTCGCCTGCAGACCGCCGACCGCGCGCGACAGCGTCGAATCCGATCCGCTGCGCTCGGCGTCGAAGACGTTTTCGCCGTCGGCATCGAGCAGCGACAGGTGAACGTGCATGCCGCTGCCCGACTGGTCGATGAACGGCTTCGACATGAAGGTCGCGTCCAGGCCGAGCGAGCGGGATACGCCAATCACCGCGCGGCGCAGCAAGGCGGCATGATCGGCCGCCAGCAACGGATCGTCCAGGTGCTGCAGATTGATTTCGAACTGGCCGGCGCCGTACTCGCTGATCATCGATGTCGTCGGAATACCCTGCAGGTGGCAGGCACGCTCGATCGCGCCGAGCACCTCGTCGAACTCGTCGAGCTTGTCGAGCGACAATACCTTGCCGCTCGAATCCGGTCGCCCGCTGCGGGGCGAGGTCGCCGGACGCGGCGCGCCGTCGTCGCCGCGCTCGCGATCGAGCAGGTAGAACTCCAGTTCGACCGCGAGTCGGGGGGTCAATCCGAGACTGTCGAATTTTTCCACGACTCGCCGCAATACGCGCCGCGGCTCGTACCACAACGGCGCGCCGTCGCGCGCACCGGCAAATTCGCACAGGACCTGGCTGCGTTGCCCACCGAGCCACGGCACCGGCCTGAGCGTGCCGGCGATCGGTCGGGCGAAGGCGTCGGGATCCCCGTCCGAGAATCCGTAACCCATCGGGTCGGCGGTATTGCCCATCACGTCGACCAGCTGCATCGCCGCGCAGACCGGCGTGCCCTGGTCGAAAACCGACGCCATCGCACTCGCCGGCACGCGCTTGCCGATGGCGTTGCCGCACAAATCGATGATCAGCACGTCGAGATGCGTGGTTTCGGGGTGCGCTTCGAGATATCGCGTCAGTTCTTCGTTACCGTTGTTCATGGTCTAACCTGTTCGGCGGTATGCTTGGGCGAGACTGAGCGGCTCGGCGGCATGAGCGCGCATGGTCTCGTCGGAATGATACTGCAATCGCGACAGGAATCGCCGCCAGCGTCGCTCGATCTTGCGTCGGGCAAAGTAATCGATGTTGTCCAGCCAGTTGAGCGCGGTGTGGTTGCCGAGGCCATCGATGACGACGAGCCTGGCCGCGTTCTCGGACTGGCGTCGAAACAGCACGTTGAAACGGCCCATGTCGACGCAGAATATAATGCGGTACGCGAGCAGGTTGCGTTTCAGGTCGTCGAGATAGGGCATGAATTCCGCCAGCGGGTAACCGCGCTCGAAATGCCACCACAACGATCGCGACTCGCCGCCGTCGAAATCGCGAATCCGGTCGACGACGAAGCCGCGACCGAGATTGGTGTCGACTTCGCCGTAGAACCGCGGAATATGGTCGTAGCTGACGTCGTCACGGCGTTCGAGCCAGCGATAGAACGTCAGTTCGCGCCGGGTTTGCTTGTCGATGGTGCCACGCTGGACCTTGACCACCTTGTCCGAATCCTGTGGGTGGACGTAACAGGCGCGCTCCTGGCCGACGCCCAGCGGTTCGCCGCTCAGCGTTATGATCTGCTGCTGCATACGGCGGCCAACCTTAGCACGAATCGATTCGCCTGGCTGCACCCGGCCAGGGTCGTGGCATAATACGCGAGCCATGCCCTTGAGTCCGACTGAAATTGACGCCTACCACCGCGATGGTCTCGTGATCCCGACCGACTACCGCGTGCCCGCGGAAGTTCTCGCCCGGATCGACGCGCTTTATCGAAATCTGCTCGCCGACAATCGCGGCCATCCGGATTTTTCGCCCGATTTCATTCTCGGACCGCATCTCGACGCGAGCGGCACCTACGGCGTCAAGGGCGATCCGGCGTGGCTCGAGTTTGCGCGCATCGGCGAAATTCTCGATATGGTCGAGCAACTGATTGGCCCCGATTTCATCCTCTGGGGCATGACGATCTTCGGCAAGCCGGCGCGTGTCGGCAAGGCGACGCCGTGGCATCAGGACGGCGATTATTACCCGATCGAGCCGCTCGAGACGCTGACCGTCTGGATTTCGCTCGACGGCTCGACGCCCGAACAGGGCTGTATGCGCTACGTTCCCGGCTCGCATCGCGACCGCCGCGTCTATTCGCACCATTTCGAGCATCGCGACGATTACACCCTCGCCCAGGTCATCGACGACGGCCAGGTCGACCTGTCGAGCGCCCGCGACGTCATTCTCGAGCCCGGACAGATTTCGCTGCACGACGTCTACCTCGTGCACGGCTCGGAAGCCAATCGCTCCGAGCGCCGCCGCATGGGCCTGGTCCTGAGGATCATGCCGGCGACGAGTTTCTACAACCACGACAGCGGCAAGATCAAGGAAGACGCCGGCTCGCCGCACGGTTACTCGAATCGTGCGCTGTTCCTGTTGCGCGGCGAAGACCGCAGCGGGCGCAACGATTTCGAACGGGGCCATTGACGGGTGACGACGCTCGGCTTCATCGGCGTCGGCGAACTCGCGCGCTACACCATCGAAGGCTTGCGCCGCGGTGGCTACAGCGCACCGATCGTGCTGAGTCCGCGCAACCGGGAGCATGCCGCGTGGCTTGCGACCCATCGCGATTGCGAGGTACTGGCGGACAATCAGGCCGTCGCCGACGCCAGCGACATCGTCGTCCTCGCGACCCGCCCGGCCCAATGCCTCGACGCGCTGTCCCGGCTCGAACTCGACGCCAGCCAGGTGCTGCTCAGCGTCGTCGCGGGCGTCACCATCGCCGAATTGCGCGGCGCACTGACGACCGAGGTCGAAATCGTCCGCGCGATGCCGGTCAGCTGCGCCGCGGTCGGCATGAGCCCGACGCTGATCTACCCGCGGCACGCCGCCGTCGGCGCCCTGTTCGACGATTGCGGCAAGACCATTGCGGTCGATGACGAGCGTCACTTCGACCAGGGCACGATCCTCGCCTGCGTCTATTCCTGGTATTTTGCCCTGTTCGACAACCTGATCGGGGCCACCGGCGGGCCGACGCTGCCGCCGGCGATTGCCCGCGAACTGGTGCTCGGCATGGCAGGCGGCGCGGCCGAGCTGGCGCTTGCCCGTCCCGAGCTGTCCCCGGGCGAGATCGCCACGCATATCGCGACCCCGGGCACCTATTCGCGACTCGGCCTCGATCTGCTCGAACACGAACGCGCTTTCGATTGCTGGCGCCACGCCTGCGAGCTGCTGCGCGAGCGTCTCGACCGCGGCTGATCGCCGGGTCGCTCGCCGAAACCCGACGCGCATTCATTTTTCCGGTCACACCGCCGACAAAGAGAATATACTTGTGAACCCGAGGCCGGATCATGCATCCAAAGGTCATGCAGCACCTCAAGTTCAACCGGTGGTACGAAAGACAGCTGTTCACCGGCTTCGCCTGGCTCGTCAGCTGCCTGCTGTGCGGCTTCCTGTTCGCCGCGATCGTCGAGTACGTCGCCAAGTATTCGTCGGGCATCTTCACCCTGATTTCGCTGATCGTGCTCTACGGCCTCGGCATCGGCTGTATCGAGCTGTTTCGTCGATTCTGGATGCGATTGTCGTTCGCGCAATACTGCGCCAATTCGGCGACCTGCAGCGACTGCGGCAGCTACGGCCTGTTCGACGTGCGCAAAGACACCTGGCCGATCTACGCGCGTTGCCAGAAGTGCGACCATCGCTGGGTCATCGGTCAGGACTGAAACGGCGACGACGCCCCGCCAGCGCCGGGTTTGACCTGCCGGGCGCGGTGGTCTTTAATGGGTCGGTCTGCTCATCGGTATCCCCTAATGTCGCCTAAAGACACCTGTATCTACCTCGGCCAGGAACTCGCCGACTACGGTTTCAAGGACGGGCATCCGTTCGGGCCGCAGCGCCACGACGTCTTCAAGGAAGAATTGCTCCGCCGCGGGCTCGACCGCGAGCTCGACGTGCAAAAGCCGGTGGCCGCAAGCACCG
The DNA here is from genome assembly GCA_052030825.1 of Gammaproteobacteria bacterium. Classification (GTDB taxonomy): domain Bacteria; phylum Pseudomonadota; class Gammaproteobacteria. The sequence continues at coordinate 10,581 of JBPEYE010000029.1, forward strand.
ACCGGATCCAGTTGTTCCACACCGACGACTACATCGACAAGGTTCGCGATTACTCGAAAAGCGGCCACGGCTACCTCGATGCCGGTGACACGCCGTCGTTCGTCGGCATGTTCGAAGCCGCGAGCCACGTCGCCGGCTCGGTCACCGACGCGATCGACCGGATCATGCAGGGAGAGTATCGCCGGGCCTTTTCGCCGATCGCCGGCCTGCACCATGCGCGGCGTCACGTTGCCGCCGGCTTTTGCGTGTTCAACGATTGCGGCATCGCAATCGAGTATCTGCGCCAGCAATACGGCATCAAGAAAGTCGCCTACATCGATATCGACGCGCATCATGGCGATGGCGTGTTCTACAGTTTCGAGGACGATCCCGACCTGCTGTTTGCCGACATCCATCAGGACGGGCGCACGCTCTACCCGGGCACCGGGTTCGTCAACGAAACCGGCACCGGCCCGGCGGCAGGCACCAAGCTCAATATCCCGGTGCCGCCGTTCTCCGACGACAAGGTATTCGCCGAGGTGTGGCCAATCGTCGAAGCCTACCTGCGCGAGAAGGAGCCCGAATTCATCCTATTGCAATGCGGCGCCGACAGCATCAAGGGCGACCCGATCACCAACATGGAGTTCAGCCCCGCGGCACACGCCAAAGCCGCGCGCAGCCTGCGTCAGATCGCCGACGATTATTGTCACGGACGCATGCTGGCAATGGGCGGCGGCGGTTACAACCACGCCAATATCGCCCACGGCTGGACCGCGGTCGTCGATGCGATGGTGTCGGCCGACTGAATCATCCGGCGGCGGCGCTCCGAACCACCGCGATGCGTTCGACGATTCAGCGCCCCTTGAAAATCGAGCCGAGAATGCCGCGCATGATCGCGCGACCGATACCGCTGCCGATACTGCGCGCAGCGCTCTTGACGAGCGCTTCGCCGATTCCCTGACGCGAGCGGCGGCGCGGTGCGCGATCGGCATAGGCTCGTTTACGAGTCGGCGCCTGTTGCGCAGTGGTCACGGCCGCGGCTTCGGCCCGCGCCGCCAGCATTTCGAAAGCGGATTCGCGATCGATGCCGGTAGCGTACTTGTCGGCCAGATCGCTCTCCATCATGATTTCGTAGATTTCGCCCTTGCGCGCGGGACCGATGCGTGAAACCGGCGGCTTGACCAGCGCGCGCCGCACCACCGACGGCGCGCCGCTGGCCAGCAAGGTCGAAATCAGCGCCTCGCCGACGCCGAGTTCACCGATCGCGGTCTCGACCGCGAAACTGCCGTCCGAGCGAAAGGTTTGCGCCGCGGCACGGACCGCGCGTCGCTCCTTCGGCGTAAACGCGCGCAAGGCATGCTGGATTCGATTACCGAGCTGGCCAAGGACCGCATCGGGCAAATCCCCGGGACTCTGGGTGACGAAATAGACCCCGACGCCCTTGGATCGGATCAGGCGCACGACCTGTTCGACCTTTTCGACCAGGGCCGGCGACGTACCCTTGAACATCAGGTGGGCCTCGTCGAAGAAAATCACCAGCCGCGGTTTGTCCGGGTCGCCGATCTCGGGCAGGTTTTCGAACAGTTCGGACAACAGCCACAGCAGCACGGTCGAATACATCGCGGGCTGCTCAACGAGTTTGCTCGCCACCAGTACGTTGACGTAGCCCGCACCCCGCGAATCGACGCGCATCAGATCATCCAGTTCGAGCATCGGTTCGCCGAAAAAATGCTTCGCGCCACTGCGCTCGAGCACCAGCAGCCGCCGCTGGATCGCACCGACCGAACTCGCCGATACCCGGCCATAGGTACGCTCGAGATCGCTCGCCGAATCGGCGACGTGGGTCAGCATCGAACGCAAATCCTTGAGATCGAGCAACAGCAAACCGTTGTCGTCGGCAACCGCGAACACGATGTTGAGTACGCCCTGCTGGGTTTCGTTCAGTCCGAGCAGCCGCGCCAGCAGCATCGGGCCCATGTCGGAAACCGTCGCGCGCAAGGGGTGGCCCTGCTTGCGATAAAGATCCCAGAACACGGTCGGGTTGCCCTGCCACTGATCGGTCGGCAGCCCCAGCGCGGTAAGCCGCGCTTCGACTTTCGGATGCGATTTGCCGGGCTGGCTGATACCCGACAAGTCGCCCTTGACGTCGGCCACCAGCACCGGCACACCCTGCCGCGAGAAGCTCTCGGCGAGTGCCTGCATCGATACCGTCTTGCCGGTACCGGTTGCGCCGGCGATCAGGCCGTGACGATTGGCGCGTCGTAAATCGAGGCCGACCGGATAGACGCCTGCGGCCTTGTTCTTGTCCTCGGTCGCGTAGCCGAGCAGGATTTCGGATTCCGACATCGGCCCGCCCTAGCCGACCTTGACCTGATACTGCGTCTGCGTCGGGAAGGCCATCTCGAGTCCGCGCTCACCGAAACGGCGCAATATTTCGAGGTTGATCGCGGTCTGGGTCGCGCCGATGTCCTCGCCCTTCCTGATGTAGTAGATAAAGCAGATATTCAGCGCAAAATCGCCAAAATTGTTGAATGCCATCCAGGTATCTTGCTCGGTACTCGGGTGTTGATCGGCGATATCCTTGAGAATCGACATCGCCTCCTCGATTTGTTCGGGACGGGTGTCATAGACGAGTCCGAGATTCAGCACGACCTTGCGCGACGGTTCCCAGCTGACGTTTTCGACCGCGCTGTCGGCGAACGTCGAGTTCGGGATCGTGACGACGCGCCCGTCGAGCGTCTTGAGCCGCGTGCTGCGCAGCCCGATTTCGTTGACGGTGCCATCGAATCCACTGACCTTGATGCGATCGCCGATCGTGAACGGCTTGTCGGTAAAGATCGTAAATCCGCCGAAGATATTCGATACCGTATCCTTGGCCGCCATGGCCAGCGCCAGACCGCCGATACCGAGACCGGCGATCAACGCCGCGACGTCGTAACCCGCGTTGTTCATGCCGATGATGAATGCCATCGACCAGATGATCAGCTTGACGCCCTTGCTGATGATCGGCGCGAGCTGGTCATCGAGATCGGTTTCCGATTTTTCGACCAGCCTGACGATGTAGCGTCGATAGAAGGCATCGAACAGGCGCGACAGCAACCATCCGACCAGGAGCGCGACGATGACGTGATAGGAATTACCGATCGCAAGCTCGATGCGCTCGGGCAACACCAGCGTTTCGAGACCGAACCAGATGCCGCTGGCAATGATGATGAAAACGACCGGTTCCTCGACCATGTCGACGATAACATCGTCGATTTCGCTCTTGGAGCGACTGGTAAAGACGCTGGCGACTCGCGAGAAAATCCAGTACACCGCACGCCCCAGTACCATCGATCCGAGAATAATGCCGAATCCGATCAACCAGCCCTGGAGCGTATTACCGTAGTAGGTTTGCGTGAGCAGTTCTTGCATGCTGAATGTGTGGTGATTTTAGCCCGGCACGATTATCGGGATTAAGCGGAAATTATCAAGCCGAATCAATTCAGGAGGCTGCGATCAGTGCCTGGCGTTGAAATGCTCGCGTCAGGCGCGAGCAGTATTCGGCGAAACGCAGACTTGCCGCACGCTCGGCGTCACCGTTGCTTGTAAGTACATCTGCCGCCAGCAATTCCGCGCCTTCGCTGGCGAGTTCACCGACGTCAGCCGAGTCGGCACCCGGCAGCAAGCGCGCCAACATCTGTTCGAACGGATACCAGTCGCTCGCGTCGCGCAGGTCGCGGTGGATCTGCGCGAGCAGCACGTTACGCGGACCCTCCCACAGCTCGTTGACCATCGAGTCGCGCAGCAATCGCGGCAGCGCGGAAAAGTCCTCGATCGCGCCGTGGCCACCGAACACCGAGATCGCAAGCCGCAGCGCGTCGACGCTATCGGCCGCGGTGGTGATCTTTTGCAGCATGATCATGAGGCGCAGATCGAAACCGGCGCGCCGCGACTCGGCGTCGGCGGCTTCCCCGCGCGCGCGCTGCGCCTCGATCATTTGCGCCAGCCTGAAAACTCCAGCGGTTGCGGCGGCAGCGGTCGCCTCGAGCTGCTCGATTTGCGCGGCCAACAGCGGGAACTCGCCGATCGGACGGCCGAAGGCTTCGCGGAATCGCGCATAGCCGGCGGCTTCGCGCGCCGCGCGGGTCATTACCGCGGCGCTGTAGATCGCAACGGTGACGCGCGACGTCGACAGCACGATCGCGACCATGTTGGCGAGGCCGTCCGCGAGCGGGCCCACCGGGAAAGCCAGTGCATCGTCGAACTCGATTTCCGCGGTCGGCAGCTCACAGGTACCGAGTTTCGACTTGAGGCGCTCGATGCGCTGGCCGTTACGACGTTCACGATCGCCCGGCAGGTAGGCGGGTACGACGAAGGCGCCGAGCGCTTTCGCGCCGACCGGACGCGCGGTGACGAGCGCATAATCGGCGTGCGCGACCGAGCAGAAGAATTTTTTACCGTGGATCCGCCAGGTTCCGCCGGATTCGCGGGCCTCGACGCGATTGGCATTGACGTCCGAACCGCCCTGGATTTCGGACAGGAATTGTGCACCGATCGCGTATTCGCCATCGATCCCGTCCTCGACGTGCTGCCGGATCGATTCGAGCGCCGGCGTATCGGCGAAGCGCCCGAGCATCGCCGCGAGACCCTCGGTGCAGGTCAGCGGGCAGGCGATCGACGCCTCGCCGTTCTGGTAGATGAGAAAGTATTGGGCGACGCGCTCCCAGTACGAGCATTGCTTCGAAAACAATCCGAGCGCGAAGATTTCGCGCTCGAGCTGGCGCGTGGCCGCGGATCGCTCGATCCGGTCGACGCGCCGATCGTAGGCATCGAAGTGCACCAGGCGCGGATGATGGTCCGGGCGCGCGGCCTCGTCGGCGAGCAATCGCCAGCGGGTAGACGCACGCGCCGAGATTGCGTCCGCCGCGGCGCTCGCGGCTTCGGCGTCATCGCCGGCGTAATGTTTCAGTAGCCGCGCGAGCAGCGGGTCGTCGTGAAAATAATCGACCCCGTCGCGCCAGTCGAGATAGGCGTCGAAACCGTAATCATTCCCAGCGGACATGGGTTTCGTCAGCGGCCGCCGCGCGCAGCAGCTCGAGCAATGGCCGCGCGCGGGTGTGCAGGCTGACCGGCGGTTCCTCGTCGTCGGCCTCGGCCGCCGGGGGGGCGTCCCTGGGAATCCGGTCGAGCGCCTGCTCGAGGTTTTCGAGCGCGCGCGGCACGTCGGCAGCATCGATCGCACCGGGCACGCCCTTGCCGAATCCCATCAGATCGAGCATTTGCGTGGCGACCTCGCCGAGCATCGTGATGTTGGCGTAAGCGCTGGTCTTGAAAGTTACCGCCATCGCACTAGCCCTTGTCGATGCCATCGAGCACGTACTGCAAAATACCGCCGGCGACATAGTAGGCCGCCTCGTCGCGGGTATCGATGCGACACAGCACGTCGATGGTCCGGGCATTGCCGTCGGCATCGGTAATCGTGACCTGGAGCGACTGCTTCGGCTCGATGCCGTCTTCCATGCCGCCGATACTGATCGTCTCGGCGCCGGTCAGATTGAGCGATTTGCGATTGTGCTCACCGGTAAACTGCAGCGGCAGCACGCCCATGCCGATCAGGTTGGAGCGGTGAATGCGCTCGAAGCTTTCGGCGATGACCGCGCGGATTCCGAGCAGGCGGGTCCCCTTGGCAGCCCAGTCGCGGCTCGAACCGGTGCCGTACTCCTTGCCGGCGACGATGACCAGCGGCGTGCCCTCGTCGATGTACTTCATCGCCGCATCGTAGATGCTCATTTGTTCGCCATCGGGCATGTATCGGGTCACGCCACCCTCGACGTCAGGCACCATTTCATTGCGAATGCGAATGTTGGCGAAGGTGCCGCGCATCATGAGCTCGTGGTTGCCGCGACGCGAGCCGTAGGAATTGAAGTTGGCGCGCTCGATGCCGCGTTCGATCAGGTATTTGCCGGCGGGGCTGTCGGGCGCGATCGCGCCGGCCGGTGAGATGTGGTCGGTCGTGATCGAATCGCCGAGCATTGCCAGAATGCGTGCATTCTCGACCGTGGCGAGCTGGTGGCTGTTGTCGAGGCTGAAATAAGGCGGGTTGCGAATATAGGTCGACTTGTCGTCCCAGCTGTAGGTCATCGCATCGTCGACCTCGATCGCCTGCCAGGTTTCGTCGCCGCTGAAGACATCGGCGTATTGCGAGTTGAACATTTCCTCGTTGACCTTCATGACCTCGTCGGCGATGTCCTGGTTGCTCGGCCAGATGTCGCGCAGGTAAACCGGTTGGCCGTCCTTATCCTGTCCGAGCGGATCACTGGTCAGGTCGATCGCCGTGCTGCCGGCGAGCGCATAGGCCACGACCAGCGGTGGCGATGCGAGCCAGTTGGCCTTGACGTGCTGGTGGATACGGCCCTCGAAATTTCGGTTGCCCGACAACACGCTCGATACGGTCAGCTTCTTGTCCTTGATTTGCTGCTCGATCGGCGCCGGCAACGGGCCAGAGTTGCCGATACAGGTCGTGCAGCCGTAACCGACGAGATTGAAACCGATCGCGTCGAGATCGTCCTGCAAACCGGCCGCGTTCAGGTACTCGGTAACGACCTTGGATCCGGGCGCCAGCGAGGTCTTGACCCAGGGCCTGGTCGAAAGCCCGCGAGCCCGGGCATTGCGCGCCACCAGGCCGGCCGCCATCATGACCTTCGGGTTGGACGTATTGGTGCACGACGTGATCGCGGCGATGACCACGTCGCCGTTTTGCAATTCGTCGTCAGCGCCACGCTCGCCGGCGGCGCCGCCGACGATGGCTTCGGTCGCGGCCTTGATTCCCGACAGCGCGACCCGGTCCTGCGGCCGCTTGGGCCCGGCAAGCGACGCCTCGACTGACGACAGGTCGAGCTTCAGCGTGCTGCTGAAGACCGGGTCGACCTTGTCGGGCTCGTACCACATGCCCTGCGCGCGGCAGTATTGCTCGACCAGCCCGAGCACCGATTCGTCTCGGCCGGTCAGGCCGAGGTAGCGGATCGTTTCGGCGTCCACGGGGAAGAATCCGCAAGTCGCGCCGTACTCCGGCGCCATGTTGGCGAGCGTCGCGCGGTCGGCAAGCGGCAGTTGCGCGAGGCCTTCACCGTAGAATTCGACGAACTTGCCAACGACGCCATGCGCGCGCAGCATCTGGGTGACCGTCAGGACCAGGTCCGTCGCGGTGATGCCTTCACGCAACTGGCCGCTGAATTCGAACCCGACCACCTCGGGGATCAGCAGCGAAACCGGCTGCCCGAGCATGCCAGCTTCGGCCTCGATTCCGCCCACGCCCCAGCCCAGCACGCCGAGGCCGTTGACCATCGTCGTGTGCGAATCGGTACCGACCAGCGTATCCGGAAACGCGTAGGTTTTGCCGTCGACTTCCTGCTGCCAGACGGTACGCGCCAGGTACTCCAGGTTGACCTGGTGACAAATGCCGGTCCCCGGCGGCACGACCTTGAAATTTCGGAACGACCTGGCGCCCCACTTGAGAAAGCGGTAGCGCTCGTCGTTGCGCTTGACCTCGAGCGAGACATTGACCGAGAACGCCTTTGGCGACGCGAACTCGTCGACCATGACCGAGTGATCGATGACCAGATCGACCGGAATCAGCGGGTTGATCCGCTGCGGGTCGCTGGCCGCGTCGCGCATTGCGGCGAGATCGACCACCGCCGGTACGCCGGTGAAATCCTGCATCAGCACGCGGGCGGGTCGAAACGCGATCTCCCGATCCGAGCGGCGTGCCTCGACCCAGTCGGCGAACGCGCGAACGTCGCCTTTGGCATCGTCGCCGCCCTGCTCGTAGCGCAGGATGTTTTCCAGTAAGACCTTGAGCGAGTAAGGCAGGCGTTCGATTTCGGGATGCTCGGCGGCGAGTTTTTGCAGGTTGTAGTAGTGATACTGCCTGTTGCCGACATCGAGCGTATCGAGGGTGTCGAAGCTGTTGGAACCGGGTTTCATCGAGGCTCTCCGAGAGTTCAGTGCGGAGAGTATATCGCGTTATGCGCGCCGGGGTAATTTGCCGGGGTCTACTCGCAGAGAAAGTGAATCAGGTTGGGGTCGTTGAGGTCGACTTTCTTGCCCAGGCTGATATATCCCGAGCCGAACAGCGTGAATTCCTCGCGACGCAGAAAAATGTCCTGTCCCTCGGTGGTACGGATAAAAGTCCCGTTGGTGCTCTGATCGGTAATGATGAACTTGCCGCGGCGATGCTCGATCTTGGAGTGGTGGCGCGAAATCAGGTCACCCTTGACAATCATCTCGCAATCCTTGCCGCGCCCGAGGATGAAGGAAGCGGTGCCGGTCGGAATTCCGGACTCGCTGCCGTTGTAGTTCAGGGTCAGGTTTTGGACCTGTTCGTGGCGCGCCGGATTGGTGAAACTGCTGGCCGTCGCCATGTTGGTCAGGTCGCCGTCCTCTTCCCAGCCGAACATGTACACATCGAGATGCTCGTTGCGGCCCTTGACGCGGATGCGATCGTAGGGACGCATATTGTTCGACAACTCGGCACCCTTGACCATGAACGCAATCTCCTGGGTACACAGGATCTGGCGCGCCTTGGCCATGCTCGCGATCCGCGATGCGACATTGACCGTGTCGCCGAATATGTCGTCGTTTTCGAGGATTGCGCTACCGTACTGCATTCCGATCCGGATCGAGACGCCAATGGTCTCGGGCGAGCGGTCGTCCTCCATGGTTTCCTGGATCGCGCGCGCGGCGTGGACCGCCATGTCGACGTCGGTGAAGTAGACCAGAATCTCGTCGCCGATAGTCTTGACCAGTTGGCCGTTGTGCCGGCGCGAGATCGAGATCAGCGCGTTGAGGGCCTTCGAAATACGCTCGCGCGCGAGTTCGTCACCCATGTTTTCGTACATGGCGGTGCTGCCGGCTACGTCGGCAAACATCACTACGCAATTGATCGTTTCTCGCGACACTCAGGTTATCCGTTACGAAAGCCGGGCAGCACTGGCCGCTCCGCGAGGCGCCGGGTCCGGCCGATACCGTTGGCCTGGCGCGATTCGCGCCCGTATCCATCGGCAAACCGGGGCGAGTCTAACACGACCGCTGCAGCGCTTCCTTAAGTTTATATAGCATGTTGCTGAATATTATAAAGATTCGAGGTCCAATTTCATTGCGATTCGGCGCGGATAAAGGCGATCGCCCGCTCGATTCGGGCCAGGCTGCGGGCGCGACCGAGCAGCGCCACGGTCTGATCGATCGGCGGCGAAAAGCCGCCGCCGGTGAGCGCGACTCGCAGCGGCTGCCCGACCTTGCCCATGCCGACCCCGAGATCCCGGGTCACCGCATCGATGACTTCATGCAAAGCGTCCCGTTCCCAGTTTTCGAGCGCGGCGAAGCCGGCGTGCAGGCGTTCGAGCGGCTCGACCGCGTCGACAACAAGCGCCTTGCGCGCCGCCTTGGCGTCGTACTCGGCAAACTCTTCGAAACAATAGCGGATGCTGTCGACCAGCTGGTTGATCGTCGTCACTCGCTGACGATAAAGGTCGACGACCGGGTCGAAGTCGAAATCTTCGCCATACTCGATGCCGAGCACCCGAAGCCGAGCGCGGACGAGATCGACGATGCGCTCGAGCGACGAATGCATCAGGTACTGCTGATTCACCCAGTCGAGCTTGGCGCTATCGAAGGATGCCGCCGACGCGTTGAGCCCTTCGAGCGAAAACAACCGGACCATTTCGTCGCGCGCGAAAATTTCCTGGTCGCCATGCGACCAGCCCAGGCGCACGAGATAATTGAGCATCGCCTCGGGTAGGTAGCCCGCGTCTCGATACTGCATGACGCCAACGGCGCCGTGACGCTTGGACAGCCGTTTGCCGTCGTTACCGAGGATCATCGGCAGGTGTGCGTATTCGGGCAGCGAAGCACCCAACGCCTCGAGGATGTTGATTTGCCGCGGCGTATTGTTGACGTGATCGTCACCTCTGATCACGTGCGTGATCGCCATGTCCATGTCGTCGACGACGACCGACAGGTTATACGTGGGACTGCCGTCGCTGCGCGCGATGACGAGATCGTCGAGTTCGGCATTGCTGACGCTGACGACGCCCTTGACGTGGTCGACGAAACGGACCTCACCGTCGCGCGGATTGCGGAACCGGACCGCCATCGCCGTGCCCGCGGACGGCTGCAGCCCACGGTCGCGGCAGTGGCCGTCGTAGCGCGGTTTGAGCTTTGCCGCCATTTGCTCGGCGCGCAGGGCGTCGAGCCGTTCCCGCGTGCACTCGCAGTAGTAGGCATCGCCCTGCGCGAGCAGTCGCTCGATGATCTCGCGATAGCGGTCGAAGCGTTCGGTCTGGTAGTACGGCCCTTCGTCGTAATCGAGCCCCAGCCAGTCCATGCCGTCGAGGATGGCCTGCACCGATTCGGGCGTCGATCGTTCGAGGTCGGTGTCTTCGATTCGCAGCACGAACCGGCCATTCGTCTTGCGGCTGAACAACCAGCAGAACAGCGCGGTGCGCGCGCTGCCGACGTGCAGCACACCGGTCGGACTCGGAGCGAAACGGGTCTTGATCATGGAGTCAGGGATCGGCCGGGTACGAATCGCGCGGTATTCTACTCGATTCGCGGGGCTCCGGCAGGTCTTTTGTCGTTAGAAGCGTTTTTCGATCTCGAGCACCGATCCGGCCTGCTGGATACTGGTGTGACGCAGGAAGGAATTGCCGAGCAAAACTTCGGGTGGCGCGTTCCCTTCGATGACGGTCGCATCGACATCGCGCACGCGAATCCCGCCGATACTGACCGATTGCAGCCGGACCTGCCACACCGGCACGACCGCGGCCGCGGTCTGGGCCGAGCCCGGCACGCCGACGCGCCGGTAATCGATCTTGAGGCTGCGCGCCTTGGCACCCGAGAGGGTGACGTAGGTCGCGCCGGTATCGACCAGAAAACGCGTCGGCTGGCCGTTGATCTTGCCGCTGACGAAATACATCCCGAGATCGTCGGGATAGATTTTCATCGCGCTGCGCGTCGGCGCCTTGAAGTTGCCCGCGATCGACTGGTTCAGGCCCAGCGCCAGCGACTGCCCGTCGATTTCGACCACCGCGCCGCGACCCGAGGCCGACTTGAGCAGCACCCCCTTGAAGGTTTCGCCGACCCTGACGATCTTCTGCTCGCCGTCGATCTGCAGCAAGGCCTTGTCGGTGAATAGTGCGATGACCTTGACCCCGATTTCGGCACTCATCGCGAGGGGCGCCGCGACGACCAGCAGCGCGAAGACGGCGGCGCGGTAAACCCGCCGCGTCACGCCAGCCACCAGTGCGCGGCCTGCAGGCAGCCGAGCGCATAGCCGCCAGCGAGGAGGTCGTCGAGCATGATTCCAAAACCGCCGTGCATATTTTTATCCGCGAATCTGACCGGCCAGGGTTTGACGATGTCGAAAAATCTAAATAGCACAAATCCGGCGACAATCCACGGCCAGGTCGGCGGCAGCGCGGTCATCGCCAGCCAGAAACCGACAAACTCGTCCCAGACGATCGCACCGTGGTCGTGGACCCCGAGCGCATCGCTGGTATAGCGGCACAGGTACACGCCGGCGGCAAATCCCAGGCCGACCGCGACCAGGTAGAGCGGCCAGTCGAGCTGGGCGAGCAACAGGTAGGGCGGGATTGCCGCCAGCGTGCCGCAGGTACCGGGCGCCCGCGGTGCCAGGCCCGAACCGAATCCGAGGGCGAGGCAATGCAGCGGATTGCGCAACAGCGCTGGCGACGGGCTAGCCAAAGTGCCGATATCCGCCGGCGGCCGCAAGGTCGGTATGGCGGCCGTCGTGTTCGAGCAGGTAATCGGTTTCGGTGAGCGTGCCGATCACGCTGAGCGGGCAGTCCGGGTGTGCCGCGTTCCATGCATCGATGGCGGCCTGCGCGCGCGGCGGCACGCAACAGCAGATCTCGTAGTCGTCGCCAGCGCCGAGCGCGAATTCCCAGGCATTTTTCCGGCGGATGTAGTCGTTGACCGGCAGCGCGTCGCGCACGAGCAAGCCGCCACAGTGGCTCGCGCGCAGGATGTGGCGCAGATCGCCCCGCAGGCCATCCGACAGGTCGATCGCGGCGCTCGCGTGCGCGCGCAGGAACGGCACCAGTTCGAGTCGCGGCTGCGGACGGTTGAGCGCCAGCCGGCAGGTTTCGGCGAGCGCCGGGGGCAGCTCGACGCGGCCGTCGCTCGCGGCCAGCCCGAGCCCGGCGTCGCCGAGTCGCCCCGAGACCACGACCAGGTCCCCGGGCGACCCGCCGGCGCGGGTCACGTATGCGTCGGCGGGTACCGTGCCGGCGACCTGCACCGTGACCGCGAGCGGTCCGCGGCAGGTGTCGCCCCCGATCAGCGCGACGCCGTGAGCGCGCGCGGTCGCGTCGAGTCCCTGCGCGAACGCCTCGAGCCAGCCCGCGTCGGCGCGCGGCAGAGTTAAAGACAACTGGAACCAGTCGGGCTCGGCGGCCATCGCGGCGAGGTCGCTCAGATTGACCGCGAGTGCCTTGTGGGCGACGTCGGCGGCGGCGGTAGCGGATGGAAAATGGATACCCTCGACGAGGGTGTCCATCGCGACGACGAGCTGTTGTCCCGGCGGCAAATCGACGACCGCGCCGTCGTCGCCGATACCGAGTCGCAGATTGGCCGAGGCTTCGCCGAGCGCGCCGAAGTAATCGTCGATCAGTGCGAATTCATCGAGCGCCATCGCCACCCTTCGCGTTCTTTTCCAGCGCGCGCAACTCGGCCGCCAGCGGATCGAGCACGCCGTTGACGAACTTGTGGCTATCGTCGGCGCCGAAGCGTTTCGCCAGGTTGATCGCCTCGTTGATTACGACCCGGTAGGGGATTTCCAGATGCTCGAGAAACTCGTAGGTCGCGATCCGCAGGATGTTGGTTTCGATCGGGTCGAGGTGATTCTCGAATTGCGCGACGTGCTTGTGAAAATGCGCGTCGAGCTCGTCTACGCGCGGCGGAATCCGGTAGAGCAACTCGAGGAAATAGGCTTCGTCGCCCGCCGCCACGCCCTGCTCGGCGAGATAGTGATCGCGGATCCAGTCGAGCTCCTCGCCCGATAACTGCCACTGGTAGAGCGCCTGCAGGCCTTTTTCGCGGGCATGCTTGCGTTGCCTGATCGCGCGTGCCTTGTCATTCACCGCCGGTCCGGGGACACCCTGATCTTGCGCAACAGGCTGATCATTTCGAGCGCGGCAAGGGCCGCGTCGGCGCCCTTGTTGCCGGCCTTGGTGCCGGCGCGTTCGACCGCCTGTTCGATCGTTTCGGTGGTCAGGATGCCGTTGATGACCGGCACCGAATGCGCCAGCGCGAGGCCCGCGAGCGCCCGCGCGCTCTCGCCGGCGACGAGGTCGAAATGCGGAGTCGCGCCGCGGATCACGGCACCGAGCGCGATGACCGCGTCGTGCTTTCCCGCGATCGCGTATTCCTGCACCGCGAGCGGGATTTCGAGCGCCCCGGGTACGTGGCTGACGGTGATGTCACCGGCGTCGATACCGGCCCGCGCGAGCGTGTCGAGCGCACCGCGTAACAGGCTTTCGACGATGAAGTCGTTGAAGCGCCCGGCGACGATTGCGATCTTTGCCTGCGCGACCGTCAGGTCGCCGTCGACCTGGTCAACCTCGGCCATGGCTCAGTCCGTCGCCTTGTAGTAATCCACGACCTCGAGGCCGAATCCGGCGAGTCCGTGGAATACCTTGGGCGCGCTCAACAGGCTCATCTTGCGCACCCCGAGGTCGGCGAGTATCTGCGCGCCGATGCCGTAGGTGCGCTGGTCGTCGCCGCGTTCGTCGTCGGAATGCCCCTGGATCAGGCTCTCGATGCGGTGGACGATGTCCTTCGGCGTCTCGGCCTGGCGCAGGAACACGATGACGCCCGCGCCCGCGCGCGCGATGGTTTGCATGACGTCGCGCAGCGGCCAGCCGCGTCCCTCGGTCCCGGCGAGCGCGTCGGTCAACGTATTCTGGACGTGGACGCGCACCGGGATCGGTTGCTCCGGATCGATCGTGCCCATGACCAGTGCGAGGTGCAGCTCGTTGGCGATGCTGTCCTCGAAGGCATAAAGCTTGAATTCGCCGAAATCGGTCGGAAAGCGCGATTCGACGATGCGCTCGACCGTGTGCTCGTTTTCGATGCGGTAGCGGATCAGGTCCTCGATGGTGCCGATCTTGAGGTGATGTCGGCGGGCGAACACTTCGAGATCCTTGCGCCGTGCCATCGACCCGTCGTCGTTGAGAATCTCGACGATGACCGCGGCCGGTTCGAATCCGGCGAGCCGGGCAAGATCGCAGCCGGCTTCGGTGTGGCCGGCGCGAAACAGCACCCCGCCCTTGCGCGCCATGACCGGAAAGATATGTCCCGGCTGAACGATGCTGTCGGGCGTCGCGTCTGGCCTGACCGCGGCGCGAATCGTCGTCGCGCGGTCGGCTGCCGAAATGCCGGTGGTCACGCCCTCGGCGGCTTCGATCGAGACGGTGAAATTGGTTGCCATTTTTTCGCGATTGTCGCCGACCATCAGCGGCAGGCGCAGTTGCCGGCAGCGCTGCTCGGACAGCGTCAGGCAGATCAGGCCGCGCCCGTATTTGGCCATGAAGTTGATGTGTTCCGCGGTCACCGCTTCCGCCGCCATGATGATGTCGCCCTCGTTCTCGCGATCCTCGTCGTCCATGATCACGACCATCTTGCCGGCCTTGATGTCGGCAATAATTTCCTCGGTCGTATTGAGCTGCATGTCGAGCTCGACGGGTTTGTTCATTTCAGCGGGCTTGTTCATCGTCGGTAAATCCCGATTCTATCAGGGTTTGCAGAAATCGTCGGTCGCGCTCGGCGGCGGACTCGGCGCGTCCGTCGAGCAACCGTTCGAGGTAACGCGCCAGCAAATCGACCTCAATGTTAACCCGATGACCGACTTCGTAGAACTGGAATGTCGTCTGCGTCTGGGTGTGCGGCACGATGTTGACGTCGAAACGATTGCCGTCGACGAAATTGACAGTGAGGCTGACCCCGTCGATGGTCACCGAGCCCTTGACCGCGATGTAACGCTGTAACGCCGGGTCGACCTCGAAGCGGAAGCGTACCGAGCGCGCCGCCGGTTCGCGCTCCAGCAGCGTCGCCAACCCGTCGACGTGGCCGCTGACGAGATGCCCGCCGAGCGCGCGTTCGAGCGTCAGCGCCGTTTCGAGGTTGACCGGGTCGCCTGCGGCGAGTTCGCCGAGGCTCGTCTTGTCGAGGGTTTCGCGCGAAACGTCGGCGGCGAAACCCGCGTCGTCGAATTCGACCGCGGTCAGGCAAACGCCGTTGACCGCGATGCTGTCACCGGGCGCCGCGCGGCCGAGGTCGAGCGTGGCGGCGTCGATCAGGAGGCGCAGGTCGCCGTCGCTCCGGGCGCCGTCGCGCCGGGCGCCGCCGCGCGCCTCGCGCTGCCGGATACTGCCAAGCGCCTCTATGATGCCGGTAAACATCAGCCGAGTTCGAGCGTGTAGTGGGTCATCGGCAGCGCCGAGCCGGTATCGAAGGCGGCGCCGGCCGCGATCCCGGCGGTGGCGATTGCGACCGCATCGTCGCGCTCGGCATAGATCGCGTGCATCGCGCCAAGCGCGAATTCGGCGCCCGAACCGATCGCCCAGAAACGGGTGTACTGGTCGACCTCGCGCAGCGCGTAGAGGCCGAAAATCCCGTTGCGGTTCATGATCAGCGCGTCGACCCGGGACGACTCGTAGGTGTCGTCGTCTTCGTCCTTGCTGTTGAGATAGTACTCGTCTTTCAGAATCGGGTGCAGCTGACGCATGGTTTCGAAGATTCGCGCGCGGTCGGACAGATCGATACGGTCGGCATGATGCTCGAGCAGATTGCGCACGACGAGATGATGGGCGGCGCTGCCGACGATGCCGATGTAGTGGTCATCGCCGAAGCGGATGATCTTGTCCGAATCGGTGACGAAGTCGGCGGCCTGGCGGGTATCGCCGAACGTGGTCAGGCTGTCCGCGGCGATACAGGCAAGTCCGGATTTGACGACTGCGACGATGGTTGACACGTTGGTTTACTCCAGGGACAGGATCAGGCGGAGGTCGTCGCCGACCTGCCGGTTATCGCGGATGGTAACATCGCGGCGCGCCGCCATCTCGCGAATTTCGCCGAGATCGAAGCCGCCGCGAGCGGCGCTGCCGAGCAGGTGCGGTGCCAGGTAGAGCACGATCTGGTCGGCATGGCCCTCGCCAACGAGCGCGCCGGCAAGCCCGGCGCCGCATTCGGTGTGCAGCTCGTTGACACCGCGCCGGGCAAGATCGTCGAGCATCGCGCCCAGATCGATCCGATCGCCGCCCGCACCGGTTTGCGTGATGATCGTCGCGCCGCGTGCCTCGAGCCGCGCGCGGCGCTCAGCGTCGGCGCTCAGCGTGTATATCCAGATTTCGCCGCCGCGCGTGAATATTTTTTCGTCACCCCCAAGCTCGAGGCGTGCATCGACGATCGCCCGCGCCGGCTGGCGCGGTGCGCGCGACTGGCCGAGCGCGGTGGCGTCGAGCCGCAGGTCCAGCGACGGGTCGTCGGCGAGCACGGTGCGCGCACTGCTCAGGATGGCCGCCGCGCGGGCGCGCAGAAATTGCACGTCGCGGCGCGCCGCTTCGCCGGTGATCCACTGGCTGACGCCATTGGCGAGCGCGGTCTTGCCGTCGAGAGAACAGGCCATCTTGACGCTGACGAACGGCCGCCCGCGTTGCATGCGCTTGACGAAGCCGCGATTGAGCGCCCGCGCCTCGGACTCGAGGACGCCACAGACGACCTCGATGCCCTGCGCACGCAACTGCTCGAGGCCGCGCCCGCCGACTTCGGGGTTGGGGTCGGCCATCGCGGCGACGACGCGCGCCGGCCGGCACGCGATCACGGCGTCGACGCACGGCGGCGTGCGGCCATGGTGCGAGCAGGGTTCGAGCGAGACGAAAAACTCCGCGCCTGGCGGTATCTCGGCCGCGCTGATCGCATTGACCTCGGCATGCGGGCCACCGGCGAACTCGTGCCAGCCGGAGGCGAGCAGCCGTTCGCCGGCAACGATCACGCAGCCGACGCTCGGGTTGGGTGGCGTACTGTACAAACCGCGGCGCGCGGCGCGCAGCGCCTCGGCCATCCAGCGCTGGTCCCGGCCTGGCGTCAAGGTCAACTATCCTCGTCGATCAGCGGGACCTGGCGGCGATGCTCCTCGGGCGTCGGCTCGGCCGCCAGCGCCTTGATCGCTTCCTCGAAAGCCTCGATGTCCTCGAAACTCAGGTAGACCGAAGCAAAGCGGAGATACGCGACGTGATCGACACGCCTGAGTTCGTGCATGACCATTTCGCCGATCTGGCGCGACGGGATCTCGCGCGAATCGACGCCGACCAGCTGGCGCTTGATGTGGTTGATCGCGTCCTCGATCTGCTCGGCGGTGACCGGACGCTTCTCGAGCGCGCGCAGCATTCCGCCGCGCAGCCGTGCCTCGTCGAAAGTGTCGCGACTGCCGTCGTTCTTGATCACCATCGGCATATTGAGCATTGGCGACTCGTAGGTCGTGAAGCGCGATTCACAGGTCACGCACTCGCGTCGCCGCCGCACCTGGGTCGATTCGGATGCCAGCCTCGAGTCGACGACGCGGGTATCCGGGGTGCCGCAAAACGGGCATTTCATGGCGCGACCGGATTTACTCCCGGTAGACCGGCTTGCGTTTGCAGATCTCGCCGACCTTTTCCTTGACCGTCGCCAGTACTTCCTCGTTGCCCATGTCGTCGAGGATATCGCAGATCCAGCCGGCGAGGTCGCGCGATTCGTTTTCGTCGAAACCGCGCGTGGTGATCGCCGGCGAGCCGATGCGCAAGCCCGAGGTCACGAACGGCGATTGCGGGTCGTTCGGCACCGAGTTCTTGTTGACCGTGATGTGCGCCTTCGACAACGCTGCGTCGGCATCCTTTCCGGTCAAGCCCTTGCTGATCAGCGACAGCAGGAACAGGTGATTGTCGGTGCCACCCGAGACCACGTCGTAACCGCGTTCGATGAACGTGTTGGCCATGGCCTGGGCGTTGACGACGACCTGTTTCTGGTAGGCGACGAATTCGTCGCTCATCGCTTCCTTGAAGGCCACCGCCTTGGCCGCGATGACGTGCATCAGCGGGCCGCCCTGGGTCCCCGGGAAGACCATCGAGTTGAGTTTCTTTTCGACTTCCTCGTTGGCGCGGGCGACGATGATACCGCCGCGCGGACCGCGCAGGGTCTTGTGCGTGGTGCTGGTGCAGACGTCGGCATGCGGCACCGGGCTCGGGTAGACTCCGGCCGCGACCAGCCCGGCGACGTGCGCCATGTCGACGAAAAGGTAAGCCCCGACGCTGTCGGCGATCTCGCGAAATCGCTCCCATTTCATGATCCGCGAATAGGCCGAAAAGCCGGCGATGATCATTTTCGGCTGGTGCTCTTTCGCCAGCGCTTCGACCTGGTCGTAATCGATTTCGCCGGTTTCCGAATCGAGGCCGTATTGCACCGCATTGAAGATCTTGCCGGAAAAGTTGACCGGCGAGCCGTGGGTCAGGTGGCCGCCGTCGGACAGGCTCATGCCGAGAATCGTGTCGCCGGCCTTGAGTAGCGCAAAATAGACCGCGGCGTTGGCCTGCGAACCCGAATGCGGCTGCACGTTGGCGTAGTCGGCGTTGAACAGCTGTTTAACGCGTTCGATCGCGAGCGCCTCGGCGACGTCGACGAACTCGCACCCCCCGTAATACCGCTTGCCGGGATAGCCCTCGGCGTACTTGTTGGTCAGAACCGAGCCCTGCGCCTGCATCGTGCGCGGGCTGGTGTAGTTTTCCGAGGCGATCAGTTCGATATGGTCTTCCTGGCGTTGCGCCTCGTCTTCCATCGCCTGCCAGAGTTCCGGGTCGAAATCGGCGATATTCATCGTTTTGGCAAACATGCGGCATCCTCGAGCTCGAAAAAGAAGGCGATAGTACGAAAAAAACCCCCAATAATCACGCCAAAGGCGACAAAATCGCTCGCCAGAACGGCATTCCGGACCGCCGGCGGCGCGATCCGGTTGATTTCCCCTGGCGTCCGCCCATATTGTATAATTCGCCGATTGGCAACAGCAGGTGCAAGCAAGATGGACAACGTAGGTATTTACACGCCGCCGAAACCGGCACAGCCCGCCGGCGATGCGAGCGACGCATTTCGCGCCGACCTGTCGTCGGACGAGCTCGAAGTCACACCGTCCGCCCAGGAAAAGCTGCACGAAATCATCTCTCAAACCGACGAGGACGTCTCCGCGATTCGGATCTACATCAGCGGCGGCGGCTGTGGCGGCCTGTCCTACGGTATGACGTTTACCGAGGACCGATCGCCTTACGACACCGCGCTCGATTTCGGCGATTTCAAAATTCTCGTCGATGTCGTCGCGCTGAACTACCTGCGCGGCGCGCAAATCGACTACATCCAGGAAGTCGGCCGCGAACGCTTCGTCTTCAACAACGTGTTCGCCGAAACCGGCGGCTCGGGCGTTTGCGGCGGCTGCGGTGCGGCCGGCGGTGGCTGCGCCTAGGCCGAACTCGACCTTCTCGCACGCATCTTCGAGGCCTGGCGCGAAGCCGGGCCTCGTCGTTTTGGTCGCGCCTGCCGGCAGTTACCGGATCGCCGCGTACACCGCTGCGGCGCGCGCACTCGGCCGGTCGATCCTGGTCGTTTCCAACAGCGAGCACTCCCTGGTGCCCGAAATCGCCACCGGCATCAGCGTCGATTTCGAGGATCCCGCAGGCGCCCTGGACCGGATAATTGCGGCGATCGGTCAGCGCGCCGTCGCCTGCGTGCTCGCCACCGACGATACCTGCGTCGCGCTCGCCAGTCGCGTTGCCGAAGCTTTCGACCTGCCGCAGAACGGTTCCGCGGCCGCGCGCCTGACGCAGCGCAAGGATCTCGGCCGCGC
The DNA here is from genome assembly GCA_052030825.1 of Gammaproteobacteria bacterium. Taxonomy (GTDB): domain Bacteria; phylum Pseudomonadota; class Gammaproteobacteria. The sequence continues at coordinate 30,484 of JBPEYE010000029.1, forward strand.
GGCGCTCCGGCAAGCCGGTTGCCGGACACCCGCGTTCCAGGTCGTCGCGCTCGCCGCGGCAGACGACATCGCGTCGCGAATCGAGTACCCGGTCGTGGTCAAGCCACTCGCGCTCGCCGGCAGCCGCGGCGTGATTCGGGTCGACGACCCCGGCCAGTTCGCCGCCGCCTGCCGTCGCATCGATCCGATACTCGCGCGCGCCGGGCTCAGCGGCTTCGCCCGCGAACACGTGCTCGTGGAGGCGTACCTGGAAGGTCCGGAGTATGCGGTCGAGGGCTTCATCGTCGATGGGACATTCCGCCTGCTGACGATCTTCGACAAGCCGGAACCGCTCACCGGTCCGTTTTTCGAGGAGACCTATTACCTGACGCCGAGCCGCCTCGATGCGGAATCGGCCGCGACGCTGGTCGCTGAAGTCGCACGCTGCGCAGCGGCCTACGGCCTCGCCCACGGCCCGGTTCACGCCGAGGCGCGGCTGACCGCCGACGGTCCGGTGCTGCTCGAACTGGCGTCGCGCACGATCGGCGGCCAGTGCGGACAGCTAATCGAGTTCGCCGTCGGGCAATCCCTCGAGGCCGTCGTCATCGAGGGCATGTGCGGGCAGCTGCCGGATATCGACGCCGACGCGTCCGCCGGCGTGTTGATGATTCCGATTACCGAACGCGGCATCCTGCAGCGCGTCGAGGGATTGACCGACGCGCTGCAAACGCCGTGGGTGCGCGACGTCGAGATCCACATCAGTCCGGGCTACGAACTGCTGCCGCTGCCGGAAGGCGCGAGCTACCTCGGTTTCATCTTCGCCCAGGCGCCGAACTTCGACGAGACCTATACGGCGCTCAAATCGGCATACGCGAAACTGCGCTTCGTAACCCGGCCGAACTGGGCGCTCGAGGCCGGGACCCGCGCTACTTCTTAGCGCCGGGCGGCCGGTATCCGGCCGGCAGATTGCCCATATCGCCCTCCTTGAACAGGAAGCCGAGCATGTGCTGTTCGAGGATGTCGAGACTCGCCGGATCGATTGTCGACAAACCGTTCTCGTTGATGATCATCGTCTGGCGCTCGACCCATTGACGCCAGCCCTCGGCGGAAACGTTGTCGTAGATACGCTGACCGAGTTCACCCGGGTACGGCACGCGCTCGAGCCCCGGGGCTTCCTCGCCGAGCACCACGCATTTCACCGTCCGCGCCATGTTGCACCTCTAAAATGTCCCGGCCCGGTACGAGCCGCCGTCAATCTTAGCAAATTCGAGGCGGCTCAAAACGCATAATTTACGCCCAGCGAAAGAATCGGCCACGCATCGAATCCGTCGAGGTCGCTTTCCGCGTCGTCTTCGAGATCCCGCAGGCGCGCATCGAGCTCGGCCTGGCTGAGCGTGTTTGCACCGCCCCCATCGACGGTCGCCTCGAGATCGACGCTCGGATCGAGCAACGCGACGCCGACATCGATCGAGATCGACAATCCACCCCCGTCGCCGGCCTTGCGCCCCCAGCCGAAACCGAGGTACGGCTGGTACGAACTGGCGAGTTTCACTTCGCCACCGATGTCGGAGGCGAAATCGCTGGGATCGAGGGCCTGGCCGTCGATCGTGATCGCGCTGAGCAGCGTGCCGCTGAAATCCGCGCCGCCGTTGTGCCTCAGCATTCCCGCGGTCAGGTGAAAACTGCCGTTGAACACGTACCAGTCGACGAACACCGCGTTGGATCCGAAATCGAGACCGAGTTCGCTGTCGATATCGCCTTCGGCGCCCTCGTCACCGACGGTAATGGTTTCCTCTTCGTCGTCGATGTCGATGTCGGTCAGGCTCAGGCGCAGCGCGATACTCCGGGTCAAACCGAAGCTGAGATCGATGCCCGGTCCGGCGGTGCCGACCTTGGCCCCGATACCCACGTCGAGCGCGATTGCCGGGGACGCGAAAAACATCAGCCCGAAGGCCAGCCAGAGGTGTTTTTTCATGGACTCGTTCCTTATCGAAGGGGGGATCGAGGCAAAGTATAGAAGATAATTCGGCGCGTGACCGCGCCACCCTAACTTCCCGATATGCGCAGTTCCTCACGTTCTCGGGCAATAATTCTCAATTAATTGTCTATTATCACTATAAATGACAGAATACCGCCGATTTTGAAGGAGTTGCGTTGTCTGGTCACGTCGCAAAAACCGAGCAGCAATCCCCAGTCAGCTTCCAAATATGTAGCAACGGTGTCACCCACACCGGCCACGTCAGAACAAGAAACGAAGATTCGATTCTGGTGCATGCCGACGAGAACGTCTGGATCGTCGCCGACGGTATGGGCGGACATCACGCCGGCGATTTCGCGAGCCAGACGATCACCAACAACCTGAGCCTGTTCAAGCAGCACGCGTCGCTCGAAGACAACATTTTGCTGCTCGAGGAAAACATCCTCAATTCGAACTCCATCATTCGAAAAAAATCCTTTAAACTGGGTCGCAACGCGACGATCGGCAGCACCATCGTTTGCGTTTACGTCTGGCACAACCTGATGTTCGTGCTCTGGGCGGGCGATAGCCGACTCTATCGATACAGGGACGGCAAGCTGGAACGCTTGACTGAAGACCATAGTTACGTCGAGGAACTGGTCAGAATGGGAAAAATCGAAGCGCGCGATGCCGAGGAACATCCCGCGGCGAACGTCGTGCTCAAGGCGGTCGGCATCGACGATCGCCTGTGCATGGATCTCGAATACTACGAACTCCAGGACGGCGATATCTACGTTATCTGCTCCGACGGTCTCTACAAGGATCTGGAAGAACGGAAAATAACGCCTATTATTGAATCCCATCCGGAAGATATGAACGAGCTGTCGCAAGCCCTGCTGGCATCGGCGCTCGACGCCGGCGGAACCGACAACACGTCAATCATCACGCTGAAATCCTGCCAGAAGGTAAACGATGTCCCAGGTCTGTGAATCGCTGATCAACGACTATCTGGCGGGCGCGCTCAACATCCACGATCTCGAGCAAGGGCTGGCCAGTCTCTTCGATGCCATGCCGCAAGGCCACGTGCAGGCACAGACTTACCTGCAGTCGCTCTACACCAAGGACAAGATCGATTCCGACGGTTTTACCCAGATTTCGCAGGTCATTTCCAAGGTCAACATCCAGGCGACGCTGAAAAGCAGTCCCGAGCCCGACATCTCCTATTTCGGCGACGACCGGACCATGCACCTGACCGACCTCGAGGAAGACGACAGCAACGACAAGACCGTCATCGTCAGCGTCGGCAAGAGCGATGCCGACAGCATCGAACAGTCGCAACCCTCGCTCGACCCCCAGGACCTTGCGGCCAGCGATCCGAAAATCATCGATAAACCGCACAAATCGAGTCGCTACGAAAACCTCGGACCGGGAGTCACGCTGAAGGAAAGGTTCGTGTTGCTTGAAAAACTCGGCCAGGGCGGCATGGGCGTGGTGTTCAAGGCCAAGGATCTGCTCAAGGTCGAGGCCAAGGACAAGGATCCCTACGTCGCGATCAAGGTGCTGACCGATGCTTTCAAAAAGTACTCGGGTTCGTTTATCGCGCTGCAGCGCGAAGCCAGCAAGGCGCAACGCCTGGCGCACCCGAATGTTGCGACCGTCTACGACTTCGACCGCGACGGCAACACGGTCTTCATGACCATGGAGTTCCTGCAGGGCAAGCCGCTCAATCAGCTGATCAAGGAAATCTCGAAAAAGCCGCTGAAAATGGACCATGCCCTGCATATCATCGACGAGCTTTGCAGCGGCCTGGCCTATGCGCACGAAAAGCAGCTCATCCATTCCGATTTCAAGCCGGGCAACTGTTTTCTGCTCAATGACGGCCACGTAAAGCTGCTCGATTTCGGCATTGCGCGCGCCAGCACCGCGCCCGACGAGGAGCGCGAAGCGACGATGTTCGACCCGGCCAAGCTCAGCGCGGTAACGCCGGCCTACGCGACGCCGGAAATGTTTGCCGGCATGAACCCCGACCCGCGCGACGATATCTACGGTCTCGCCTGCGTCGCTTACCAGTTGCTCGCCGGCGGCAAACACCCCTATAACAAGGTCGCTTCGCCGAAAATCAAGGAACTCGGAATCAAGCCGAAACCGATCAAGGGGCTCAACCGGCGCCAGCAGAAGACCCTGATGAAGGCCCTGTCGGTCGTCCGCGAAGACCGCATCGACAGCGTCGCCAAGTTTGCCGAAGGCATGCGCGTGCGGAAATCGCACAGCAAGACGATCCTGCTCGGTTTCCTGTTTCTGCTGATTATCGGCGCCGGCATCGGCTACAGACCGTTCATGGCCTTCCAGGCCGAGCAGGCGCTGTACGACAAGATTCAGCGCATCAAGAACGGCGACAAGGCGCTGATGATCGAAACCATCTGGGGCCTCGACCAGATGGATGCCGAGCAGCAGAAAATCATCTCGGTCGGGCTGCGGCGCGAGATCATCACCTTTTACCGCGATCGGATTCGTTCGGTCTTTCTGCCCAAGGAAGGCCTCTACGATTACCCGCAGGCGCAAAGCCTGCTGGCCCAGGCCAAGCGCCACTATCCCGATTCGGTCGCGCTGTCGACCATCGAGGACCAGGTCAAGGAACAGCGCGATCGGCTGATGACGAGCCTGATCTCGCTCTACAAGCGATATCTCGCCGAGAAAAAGCTGATCAAAACCCCGAGTGGCGAGGACTTGACGACCGTCATTCCGCTGATCAAGCGGGTCGATCCCAAGCACTACCTGCTGAAGGACAAGGAGCTTGCCGACCTCTACTTGTCCGAGGCGGAAAAGCTGATTGCCCGGCGGCAGTATGGCGAAGCCTCCAACTACATCGTCACCGGGCTCAAGATTTTTCCTGAAGACACCCGCTTGCAGAGCCTCAACAAGCAAATCAACGCGCAGAAGCTCGAGTGATGGAACAGCACGGCACCCCGCTGCGAGTCCTGGCCAAGACCTACGCCAACGATCTGATTTCGCGCGAACAATACGTCGAAATACGCTCGCAGTTGCTCAAGAAGCTGCAAACCAAGGGCCGCATCGACGAATCCGACCTGAAAAATTTCACCGCCATCACGCGCGAAACCGAGGCGCCGCGGGTGCGCAAGTCCTACACCTCGTCTGACTGGATCATCATCGCCCTGGGCCTGGCCGCATCGGCGGTGCTCGCCTTCGTCCTGTACGGCTGATCGAGCGCCATCGGGCGTCAAAAATAAGTCACAATAACGCTGCCGCGGTGCCCGTGCAGCGGATTTTTGGGTTGAATACGCCTCAAACTAAGTTATTATCATCAATAACTTAACACTAAAACTTAACTTTATTTATTAAAAGCCAACCGGCGCTGCCGTAATTTGCCAGAAATGTTAGGCAAGTCTCCGTCCGCCGGTTTGCCGGACGGTAGGCTCGACGGCGCAAGATTCGGCAATTGCCGGAAGGTCGACAACTCCATCGAATGGGAACGGGAATGATCGCAGGTAACGGTCGCGGCTCGATATTGGCGCAATGGACCACGGGAATGATCCTGTGGCTCGGCTCGCTATTGCCCGCCGCCGCGCTCGACATGACCGACATGCTCGTCGATTCGATCAGCGCGCATCCCGAGGTCAAGGAAAAAATCCACGTCTATCGACAGGCGGTCGGCGATCAGCGAATCGCGGAGAGCGGCTGGCGCCCGAGCGTCGATATCGAGGCCTCGACCGGGACTTTCGATACCGACTCGCCGGCGACCGGCAACACCTCGGTCGACTACGAAAGTTCGGTGGTTGAACTGTCGGTGACGCAAAACCTGTTCAATGGCTTTGACACGACGTTTCAGCTCGAGCAAACCAGCGCACGCGCGCGCGCGGCGCTGTTCGACATTTACGATACCGCGGACAACATCGCGCTGCGGGCGGTCCAGGCCTATCTCGACGTCCTCAAGCAGCGGCGATTGCTGCAGCTGGCCCAGGAAAACGTCGACGCGCACGAAGAAATTCTCTCCCGGATTCGGGAACGCAACCTGTCGGGCGTCGGTCGACGCTCGCAGCTGCAGCAGACCGAGGGGCGTCTCGCGCGCGCGCAGGCCAGCCTCGTCGCGCAGCAAAACAATCTCGAGGACGCGGCGACCCGACTGCACGAAGTGCTCGGCCGTTACGTCGATCCGCTCGCAATGTCGGCACCGACCCTGCCGCGCCTGCCGGACGCCGATCTCGATACCCTGATCGACCAGGCGCTGGCCAGTCATCCGGCCATGCAGGTGGCCGAGAGCAACGTGCTCGCCGCGCAGGCGGATCACCGCCGTTCGTTGCGGACCCGTTATCCCACGGTCGACCTGCGCCTCGCCACCGAACACGGCGACGATATCGGCGGCCTGCCGGGCAACACCGACGAGACCAGCCTCGTGCTCAATTTCAGCTACAACCTGTATCGCGGCGGGCGCGACCAGGCCGAGCAGCAGAAAAGCATCAGCGCCGTGTTCGAGCAGAAGGAATTCGCCGCGCGCGTGCGCCGCCAGGTCATCAACACGTTGCGCCTCGCCTGGATCGCGGACACCTCTTTGTCGCGCCAGCTCGGTTTTCTCGAGACCCACGTGCTCAAGTCCGGCCAGACGGTCGAATCCTATAAAGAGGAATTTTTTATCGGCCAGCGCGATCTGATCGACTTGCTCGACGCCGAAAACGAACTCAACAGCGCCAAAAACCAGTTCGCCGAAGCGCGTTTCGATGCGCTGGCGGCGCGATTTCGGGTCTACGAAGGCGTCGGCCAGCTGTTCGACGCGACCGGCGTCGACTTCGAACTCGGCGATGGGCGCCTGCGGGTCGCACGCCTGGACAGTAACGGTGTCGACCGGCTGCCGATACCGGTCGACGAGGACGCCGACCGGGAACGCGACCCGATGGATCACTGCGACAATTCGCTGCGCGGCGTCGACGTCAATCCGTTCGGCTGCCTCGAGCCGGTCGAAATCAGCGTGGTCGCACCGCCGGCGCCACCGCAGAATTCGCCGCCGGAACTCGGCGACGACCAGTTTGAAATCGACACCAACGGCATCCTGGTCCTCACGCCGCAGCAGCTGCTTGCCAACGATAGCGACGCCGACGGCGATCGTCTCGAGATCGTCGACGTCAGCCAGCCCGAAACCGGGCGTCTCGCGTTCAACCAGAACAGTAACCTGGTCTACCGCCCGCTCGAAGGATTCATCGGCGTCGATTCGTTCAAATACACGGTAGCCGACAATCGCGGCGCCTCGGCGACGGCGACCGCAACGGTGCGCATCAACGTCCGCGAGCCGAAGGTCGTCAGCCTCGACAAAACCCAGCTGGTCAACTTCGAGTACGACGAAGCCGAATTGACCGCGGTATCGAAGGCCAAGGTTGCCCGCATCATCGAGCGCATCAAACAGGCCGGCGACGTGCAAATCGAAATCTACACCTATACCGACAATATCGGCTCCGATGCCTACAACCTTGCGCTGTCGCAGCGGCGCGCCGAGGCGCTGCGCAATTTACTGATCCAAAATGGCATCGACCCCGCCGCGATCATCGCAATCGCGATGGGCGAGCAGCAGCCGATTGCCGATAACTCGACCGAATCCGGACAGGCGATCAACCGGCGCGGCGAGTTCGTCTTTCGCGCCAGCACGGGGACAGAGTAAAGCCGGCGCGAGTTTTATCAATTGGACTAAACTTGGAGGCAGATGCGGTCGATTGGTAGTCCCCCCTGAACAACCGAATTCCAAGTGCCCTGTTCCGCTCCAGGTTCGCCCGGCGTACCGGTCATTTTGAAACCGGCCCGAGCCGCTGCGGAAAGCACGTTTCGTGAAGCGGGCGTTCGTCAAGATGGGCGCCCTGCTCGCGCTCAGCATGCCAGGCAGTCACCACGCAGATCCGTTGATCAGTGAAGATATGTTAGCCCACCTCAACAACCGCTATTCCAGCCAGGCTTACGAACGCGGGCTCGCGGTCAATCGCCTGCTCGAGCAACTCGAGGGCCGCGATGTCCGGACCCAGCTGGTCGAGGTCAACCGGTTTTTCAATCGCTTTCGCTACCGCGAGGATCATCTTCACTGGGGACAACAGGACTACTGGGCAACGCCCACCGAGTTCATCGGCACCCACCAGGGGGATTGCGAAGATTTCGTCATCGCCAAGTATTTTGCGCTGCGCAAGATCGGCGTACCCGACGAGCGCCTGTACCTGACCTACGTCAAGGCGCTGCGGCAAAACGTCGCGCACATGGTTTTGAGCTACTTTGAAAATCCGAACAGCGTGCCGTTGATCCTCGATAACTATAATCCCGAGATCCTGCGCGCGACCGAGCGACAGGATCTTCTGCCGGTCTACAGCTTCAATGCCAGATCATTGTTCCTGACCAATGCCTCGGCGGGCCTCGGGCGATCGCTGCCCACCGACAAGATCAAGAACAGCAAGTGGCGCAAGCTGCTCGAAGACATTCGCAAGGAACAACCATGACCCTGTTCAAACAGATTGCATTACTGGTTTCGATCGTGTTCCTGCTGCTGCTTGCGATCATCGTGGTCAACGATTTGCGGCGCGCGAGCGAATTTCAGCAGGGCCAGTTGCAAACCACCGCGCAGGACATGGCGACCACGCTCGGCATCGCCATCAGCAACCTGCCACAGGGCAACGACCCGTCAACGCTCGAAGTCCTGTTCAACGCCGTTTTCGACAGCGGCTATTACACGCGCATCGAACTGGTCGGTACCGACGGCCAGACGATCCACGGCAAGCGCCAGCAAATCGATCTCGAACAGGTGCCCGCCTGGTTCGTCGAAACGGTGCCGCTCGACAGTGCCCAGGGTACGACCCGCGTCATGCAGGGCTGGACCCAGCTCGGCGAATTGCGTCTCGAGTTACACCCGGGTTTCGTTTATCGCGGCCTCTACGAGGGCCTGCTGACGACGCTGCAGAGCTTCGCGTTGCTGTTCGCGGGATCGATACTGGTCCTCTGGCTGTTGCTGCGTTTCGTGCTCGAACCGCTGCAGCGAGTCAAGGAACAGGCCGATGCAATCCACGCCAACCGCTTCGTTCAACAGGAAAAGATCCCGGCCACGGTCGAGCTCAAGCGCGTCGTCGAGGCGATGAACCTGATGGTGACCAAGGTCAAGAGCATCTTCGACGACCAGGAAGCGACGCTGGCGCAGTACCAGCAAGTACTCTATCGCGACAAGTTGACGAATCTCGGCAACCGCCGTTACCTGCTGGATCAGTTGCAGCAGTCGATGTCCGAGGAATCCGGGCTGCATGGCAGCATGGCGATCATCAAAATCGGCGATTACGAACACCTGCGCGACCACCAGGGATACGAAATAGCCGACAATCTCGCGCGTATCATCGCCGACTTGTTGCGCCAGCAGCACGCCGGTATCGAAGCCGAGCGCGCATCGCGCTTCAACGACGACGAGTTCGCTTTTCTGAGCATGGCAGACGAAGTCGCAGTCAGTGACTATACGCGCGCCCTGTTCGACGCCTTTGCGGGCCTGGCCGAGCGCGACCCGGCACTTCGCGACGTATCGCTGCATGCCGGAATCTGCACCCTCGAGACCGGGGGCGAGATCGGCAAGGTGCTCGCCGCTATCGACTACTGCCTGTCGCAAGCCGCGACCCGGGGTCCGTTCGCGATCGAGCGCAAACCGAGCACCGGAATTGATCTACCCGAGGGCAAGATGCAGTGGCGCGCCTGGCTCGAGGCGGTGCTCGAATCGAACCAGCTGTTTCTCGTCGGCCAGCTTGCGCTCGGCGACGAAGCTCGGCCGTACCAGCGCGAACTGTTCGTGCGCGCCCGCAACGCCAAAAACCAGGTGGTGCCCGCATCGGTCTTCATGCCGATGGCAGCGAGTCTCGGCATGTCGCTGGACATCGACCGCGAGGTTTTTCGCCTGGTCGCGGCCAACAAGACGCTCGACGCCGAAGTGCCGCTGGCAATCAACCTCAGTGCCGCGTTTTTCGAGCTGGCCGAAGCGCAGGAGGATTTCGACCAGCTCCTGTTCGCCTGCGAACAATCCAATCGCCGGCTCTGCATCGAAGCCAGCCATCCGATCCTGCAGCAGCACCCGCTGATGTGCGGCAAGATTTCGGAGCGGGTGCGACGCCACCAGCATCGCTTTGGCATCGACAACCTCGATCTCGGGCTATCGCTGCAGCTGCTGCAGTCCGGGCAGTTCGACTACGTCAAGATCAATGCGCAGACGCTGCACGCGATGGGCGAGGACGACGCGGCCGCTGGCTTCCAGGCGCTCAAGACGATCACGGATACGCTGGAGATCGACATCGTGGCGGTCGGCGTCGACTCGCAGGAAGTCTTCGAACGCCTGCGGGCGCTCGGTATCGACATCATGCAGGGTAATTTTCTCGATTCCCCGGAGCCGATCTAGCCGAGTTTAAACGCCGAAGATGACTGCCTGTAACTTCAAACTTACGCCATCCGCGCGCGCTCGCATCGCGACCGTTTGTCACGGCCGCGACGCTCCGCCGCGGATGCGGTTTTTCCTTTCCCGGGTTCCTTCATGATCGATCCGCACCATCAATACGATCCGCTGCTCGAGTGCCTGGTGATCTTCGCCAAGATCCATAACCGCCCGATCAGCGTCGAAGCCCTGATCGCGGGTCTACCGGTCGAGCCGGGCGCCGACGGACCGGAGCTGTTCAGCATCGACAAGCCCAAGGGACTGTTCTCGCGCGTCGCCGCGCGGGCCGGCTTCGCGAGTCGCCTGATTCGGCGTGACCTGAACAGTCTGTCGCGACTGTTGCTGCCCTGTATCCTCGTCCTGCGCAACGGCAATGCCTGCATCCTCGAAAGTCTCGATCGCAAGCAGCGTCGTGCCAAGGTGATCTTCCCCGAGGTCGGTGAGGGCGAGGAGTGGCTCGACTTCGAAACGCTCAAGCGCGAGTACCTCGGCTACGCCTTTCTGCTCAAGCGCGAACTGCAGCAGCAAACCCAGAGTCGCGAGCCGCTGGCGCTCGATTCGAGCCACTGGTTCTGGGGCACGCTGCGCAAATCCCGCGAGATATTCGCCAGCGTGCTGTTGTCGTCGATCCTGATCAACCTGTTCGTGCTGGCGACGCCGATGTTCACGATGAACGTCTACGACAAGGTCGTGCCCAACGACGCGATCGAAACGCTGTGGGTACTGGCTGCCGGTATCGTCACCGTATATGCTTTTGACACGGTGCTGCGCTTCGTGCGCAACTACCTGCTCGAGATTGCCGGCAAGAAGAGCGACGTGATCATGTCGTCGCTGCTGTTCTCGCAGGTACTGAACCTCAAGATGTCGCAATGGCCGCAGAGCGTCGGCGCCTTCGCGAGCCAGCTGCGCGATTTCGAGAGTATCCGCAATTTCTTTACCGCAACCACGATGGCGACGCTGGTCGACCTGCCCTTCGCGATTATTTTCCTGTTGGTGATCTACTACATCGGCGGGCCGATGATCGCGGTGCCGCTGATCGTCATCGCCTTCCTGCTGGCCTACAGCCTGATTCTCGCCAAACCGCTCAAGCAAAGCATCGAGGCAACCTACGAGGCGAGCGCGGCAAAGAACGCTCAGCTGATCGAAACCCTGCACACGATCAAGACGATCAAGACGCTCGGTGCCGCCAATTACGCGCAATGGGTCTGGGAAGAATCCTCGGGCACGATCGCCGATCGGTCGATGCGCGCGCGCACGCTGTCGGCTTCGATCCTGGTGGTCACGAACCTGCTGGTACAGCTCAACACCGTCGGCCTGATCATTTTCGGAATTTACCGCATCAGCGATCTCGAACTCAGCCTCGGCGGGTTGATCGCCATTGTCATGCTGGCGTCGCGCGCGGTCGCGCCGATGGGCCAGATCGCCGGCCTGATCACGAGCTTCGAGCAAACCCGCACCGCCTATCGCGCCCTCGACGGCATCATGCAGCAGGAAACCGAGCGGCCGGAGGGCACGTCCTACGTCCGCCGCGCGGCCTTCGAGGGCGCCATCGAATTCCGCCATGTCGATTTCAGTTATCCCGAGTCGCCGAAAAAATCGCTCGCCGACGTCGGTTTCAGTATCCAGCCCGGAGAACACGTGGGCATCATCGGCAAGGTCGGCTCGGGCAAGAGCACGCTGGTCAAGCTCATCATCGGGCTTTACCAGGCTGAAGGCGGTTCGATTTCGATCGACCATATCGACATCAACCAGATCGACCCGGCCGACCTGCGCCGTCACGTCGGCTACCTGTCCCAGGATGTCGAGCTGCTGCGCGGCACGATTCGCGACAACCTCGCCTACAAGGATCTGCACGTCAACGATGAGCGGCTGCTGCAGGCCGCGCGAATCAGCGGCGTCGACCTGTTCGTCAACCGGCTGCCGCAGGGTTTCGACACCCAGATCGGCGAACAGGGCGCGCTGCTGTCCGGTGGACAGCGCCAGGCGATTGCGCTCGGCCGCGCGGTGTTGCTGAACGAGCCAATCCTGATTCTCGACGAGCCGACCAACAGCTTCGACAATACGACGGAATCGGTTGTCAAGCAGCGCCTGTTCGACTATACCCGCGACAAGACCCTGTTGCTGGTCACGCACAAGGCGCCGATGCTCGATCTGGTCGAGCGCCTGCTCGTCATCGACGACGGCAAGCTGGTCATGGACGGTCCCAAGGCCGACGTGCTGAACGCGCTCAAAGGTACGCAGAATGCATAGCGACAACGAAGACCGAACCGACTTCGAAGACACGACGCAGATCGGGGCGCACGGCAAGCAGGATCTCGTTTATATGCGCAGCCTGTCGGCGGCGGTGGTTCACCGCACGCCGCGTCACCTGATCACCGTCGTCGCGATTCTGGCAATCTTCGTCATCGCGGCGATCGTATGGATGAACTGGGCGAAGATCGATGTCGTCATCCGGGGCGCCGGCAAGGTCACTCCGGCCAGCCAGGTGCAGAATATCCAGAGTCTCGAGGGTGGCATCGTCGAGGATATCCTCGTCGCCGAGGGCGAAGTCGTCGACGTCGGTCAACCGCTGCTCAAGATCAGCGACGTCGCCTTTTCGAGCTCGTTCGAGGAAAATCGCCTGCTCTACCTCGAGTTGCTGGCACGCGCGAGCCGCCTGAACGCCGAAGCCTTCGACCGTGATTTCGAGCCTCACCCCGAGATACAGCGCGAAGCGCCGGCGCTGCTGCGGTCGGAAAAAAGCCTCTACGAATCCAATCACCAGCAACTGAAGGAAACGCTCGGCATTCTCGAGGAAAAGATCAACCAGCAGCAGAGCGCGCTGCGCGAGGCGCAGTCGAAGCAGCGCCAGCTGCGCAGATCGCTCGAACTCGTGCAAAAGGAAATCGAGATCAAGAAGCCGCTGAAGGATCGCGGCATTATCAGCGAAGTCGAGTTTCTGCAATTGCAGCAGCGCGAAGCCGAATTCGAGGGCGAGCTCGATGCCGTCAGCCTGTCGATCCCGCGCATCGAGTCGACCATCGAGGAGGCCCGGCTCGCGCGGCTAAAAGAAAGCCTCGATTTCCAGAACAAGGCGAAAAAAGAGCTCAACGAGGTCAACGCGGAGATTGGTCGTATCCGCGAGGCGCAGACCGCATTGCAGGATCGCGTTCGGCGCACGACGCTGCGCTCGCCGGTCAGGGGCGTCGTACAGCGCCTCTACGTCAATACCATCGGCGGCGTCATCAATCCGGGTGGCAATATCGTCGACATCGTGCCACAGGAAGATTCGCTGCTGGTCGAGGTGCGGATTCAACCGGCTGATATCGGCCACATTCACGTCGGCCAGTTCGCCCGGCTCAAGTTCTCGGCCTACGATTTCGCGATCCACGGCAGTCTGCAGGGTATCGTCACCTTCGTCAGCGCCGATACCATTACCAACGAAGACGGCGAGAGCTACTTTCTCGTGCGCGTCAAGCCCAACCGGCTCTATCTCGGCAGCCAGTCCGACGAATTGCCGATCAGGGTCGGCATGACCGCCGAGGCCGACATCATCACCGATAAGAAAACCATCCTGTCCTATCTCACCGAGCCGGTTCATCGCGGCATCGACAAGGCCCTGCGGGAACGCTGATGCGGCTGGTCGTCTACACCGCCCTCCCCGACTTCGAGCGCTTCCTCGGCGATCATCTCGATTTGCCGTTCGATTCGCATCCGCAGCTCGGGTCGCCGGACGAAGATCCCGGGTGCATTCACCTGTTACACCTGTCAGGCATGGCCGATGCCTGCTACGAGTGGATGCAGCAATACCTTCCCGGCCAGCCGACCCGGGTCGCGCTCTGCTCGGACCGACCCAACCTGCAGGAAATGCTCGAAGGCGTGCGTCTCGGTGCTCGCGCTTACTGCAACAGCTACATGGCGGCAAACCACTATTACCAGATGCTGCAACTCGTCGAAAGCGGTCAAAGCTGGTTTCCACCGCAACTGCTCGAGCAAACCTTTGTGCTCGCCCGGCAGGCGGCCGCACGCCCGAAATTCGACCTCAACGCCCTCGCGGACCTGACCGCTCGCGAGCGTGAAATCGCGCTCGCGGTCGGCGACGGCAAGTCGAATCGCGAGATCGCACAGCAGTTCGAAATCACCGAGCCGACGGTCAAGACGCACCTCGGTAACATCTTCCGTAAACTCGATCTCAAGGACCGGATCGGTCTCGTTTTGCTGCTCAAACAGAGCTGAAATGCGAACCATTTCCGGTGTCGATGTGACCCGGATCTCAAAGCGCTGAAAAACCCGATTTCGTCTACGACCATGGTATGAGACACCGGTCCGAATTCTGACCTATATAAGCGGTTCGAATTCGAAAATTGGCGCGATCATGGCAACGAAAAGCATCGGTTATGTCGTTGAATTATCTGGCGAAGCACAGGTTCGTTCGGTCGACGGGATCATTCGCGTACTGAGCGTCGGAGACCCGGTACACGAGGGCGATCTGCTAATCACCGGGGTCAATTCACGCATCGTCGTCGAGTTCTTCGACGGCGCGAAACTGCCGCTCGGTGAAAACGCCGAGGTGCTGCTCGACGAAACGGTTTTCGCCAGCCAGGTCGCGTTTCCGGACGATCGCGTCGCCCAATTGGCCGAGCTTCAAAGCCTGATCGTCGAGGGCATCGACCTCGCCGAACTCGAAGCCACGGCGGCCGGCGCGGCGCCGGTATTTGCCGACGGCCTGCACCAGGCCTCGATCTACGATCGCGACGGTGACGAAGGGATCGTCGAGACGCGGCTGACGTCGTTCGGCGTGACCGATTCGGGACAAAGCGGATTCACGACCCTCGACGACGACAATGCCTTGCTCGCCTCCGATTCGACCGATTCGGGCACGGCGTCGCCGACGATCACGCTTCCGGTAGCGACGATCAGCGTCGATCCGATTACCGCCGACGACATCCTTAATGCCGCCGAGTCGGGCGGTGTCGTCAACGTGACCGGTTCGGTGAGTGGCGCCGCATCGACCGGCGACGCCATCGATTTCACGGTTAACGGGACGCCCTATTCCGGCGTGGTCAACGCCGGCAACGTCTTCAGTATCCCGGTTGCCGGCGCGGATCTGGCAGCCGACACCAGTTTCGACGCGTCGGTCAGTGGACTCGACGGATCCGGCAACCCGTTCGTCGCGATTACCACCTCGACCCACCTGGTCGATACCACCGCAACGGCAACGATCACGCTCGACCCTGATATCACGGCTGACGACATCATAAGCGCGGCCGAGGCCGGGAGCACCATCGCGATCACCGGCTCGGTTGCCGGTGATTTCCAGGCTGGCGATACGGTCACGCTGACCGTCAACGGCGTCAACACCAGCGGCGCGGTCGCGGCCGACGGCAGTTTCAGCATTGACGTGCAAGGCAGCGACCTGCGTGACGATCCCGATAGCACCATTGACGCGTCGTTCGTCGCAACCGACGCGGCAGGCAACGTGGGCGCAGCGGTTACCGACAGCGAATCCTACTCCGTCGACGTTACCCCGCCGACCGCATCGATCGCGCTGGACCCGAACATCACCGCCGACGACATCATCAACGCCGCCGAGGAAGGCGCCAACGTCGCGATAACCGGAACCGTCGGCGGCGACGTTGTCGATGGCGACACGGTTACCCTCACGATAAACGGCAACACCTTCACTGGCGCCGTCAACGGCGGCGGATTCAGCATCGACGTGCCCGGTACCGAGCTCACCGCAGATGCGGACCTGACAATCGATGCCAGCGTCACGACGTCGACCGGCGACGTCAACGGCGAGGCAACCGCGACCGACAGCGAGACCTATTCGGTCGACACCACGGCGAATGCGACGATCACGCTCGACGCCAATATCACTGCCGATGACATCATCAACGCCGCCGAATCCGGCGGCCCGGTTGCCATTACCGGCACGGTTGCCGGTGATTTCCAGGCGGGTGACATCGTTACCCTGACGGTCAACGGCGTCGACAGTACGGGGGCCGTCGCTGCCGACGGCAGCTTCTCGATCAATGTTGCGGGCAGCGATCTGGCCAACGACCCCGATCAGACGATCGATGCGTCGTTCGTTGCGACCGACGCGGTCGGCAACGTTGCCGCGCCGGTCACCGATACCGAGTCCTATACGGTCGATACGACGGCCATCGCTACCATTACGCTCGATGCCAACATCACCGCCGACGACATCATCAACGCCGCTGAAGCGGGTGGCCCGGTTGCGATCACCGGCTCGGTGGCCGG
>JBPEYE010000290.1:0-5742 GCA_052030825.1 Gammaproteobacteria bacterium
CATCGACGCCAGCAGCGCATCAGACGGCTTGTCGAACTCGGCGACGAGCGCATCGCCGCGGATCTCGTGGGCCACGCCACCATGATCCGCAATGACTTCCGACAGCTTTACGAAGGTGTCGTGGATGCGCTCGTGCGCGAGGGTTTCATCGAGCTGGACGAGCGCGGTCGAACCGACCACATCGGCATGGAGGATAACCGCGAGCTTGCGCGTGAGTTGATCCTTTTCCATGGATGGCTCTTTTTGGTGTCAGGCCGAAATCTTAACACACAGGAGTAAGGCCCAGCCGCCATCAGTGACGATGCTAGCCTCGCTAAAGAGAAAGCAGGGATTTAACAATAATCCCTGCGTCCTTTTTCTATTTTTTTCTTACCCCAATAGCACGCCACGTCATCCGGGTCCGCCGAGCACACCCGGTCAGCACTCGGTATTCCACGACAGTTCACCGGGGTATCCATCGTCGTCGAGCGCCTTGATCCACCCCTTGAAAGTCTTGGTTCTGAAAGGCTCCCACGCGTGCCGGCTCGCGCATGGCATCTCGTAAGTGACGCCTTCGTATTCCTCGGTCGGAAATCCGCTTACCTCGAATATCTCGACCTCGGCCCACAAGCCATCGAAGTTACCCGATGCGCTCGAAATGATATTGTCTTTCCCGAGCACGGCAACGATGTCTGCATCTTCCGATGGTTTCGACCTCACCTTAATGCCCGGTTTACCGTTGATTGCGAAAGCCGGCGCCCGTTTCAATCCGTCCAGCACGCTGCGGGTGTGAAATTCGATCGGCTGGCTCGACACCGAAGGCATCTCGTATTGCTTCTTGACCCAGACTCCGCCTTCGATCGATTCCTTCAGCACGTGAAAATAGCCGGATCGTTCGCCGTGGACATAAATGTTGTAACACTTGTCGAACCAGTATTTGTCGCGCTTCGCGAGCGGGCCCACTCGCTTGCCACGGTGGACCCAGTCAACGAGGCACCAGGAATTGGTTGCAATTAACTTAAAGGTCCCGATCTCCGGCCCGCCTGGAGACTCGTAGATCGGCAAAATCGCGTTAAACCATCGACTGGAAGTTTCGTCGATGTACAAGTACTTCATCGGGCTGGCAGCATTCGAGTCAGCCAACGCAGCGCAAACCATCGGTAATAGAAGAGCCGCAGCCCAGGTCTTGAATCGTCCAGAGTAGCGCACCGGTTGTACCCACCTTTTCCAATACGATTGAGATTAGTACCTAATCGGACAAACTTTCCACCTGCACCAACAACATCCGGGTGATTTCGATCAGCTCGGCGAGCAGGCGATCGTCGATCTCGCCGACGCCTTCGTACTCGATGCGATTCCTGAGCTGATGGCACCGGTCGAGCACGCGCCATCGGGCACTCTCCATGCCGACGGTGTGCTGCAGGCACTGAAAAACCAGGTATCGATTGTCGGATCGGTAGCCGTGCCGGCGCAGCGCGGCAAGCGCCAGCAAGTGGGCTGCCGTGTAGGCAGCTGAAAATTGGCCGGCTTTGGAGAGGCCCTGTACGTCGAGATCCGCGAGCCTCTCACGCGCCCGAGCGATCAATCCGTCGATCTGAGCCGGGTCGGGCGGTTCTCGCTTGAGCTTGTTAATGCTAAGGAGGTTATCCAACTGTTCCGATGTCATTGTCCGCTCCTTTTATCCATATTTTCGGCCGCTCCATGACTCGACTGAGAAAAGAATCTTTCCGCTTCAGCCGGGATTCGACCTCGGACGCATTATAAATGGTTGGATTGATTTTTCGATCGAGCGCCTGCTCGGCATCGGCCAGGGTTTCCATCAATTCGGCGTAAGCCAGGTCCGGGGCAACGATCATCAGGTCGATATCGCTGTCGGCCCGATCCTCGGCCGACGCGACCGAACCGTAGACGAAAGCGGTCTCGATCTGATCGTCGAGCGATTCGAGCGCAGCCCTGATCACGTCGGCGACACCGAAGGTCTTGCGCACGATGCCGAGAAGCTCGGGGTAGATTGGGCATTCGGGATTGGCCTGGTAATGATGTTGATTGCCGATCTTGCGCATCGTCAGGATGCCGACCGCGGTCATGCGATCGAGCTCCCGCTTGATCGTATGCACGCCCATGCCGGTGAGCCGCAGAATCTGGTTGACGAAGTAAGTCTCGTCCGGATGACCATAGAGCAATCCCAGCACCCTTTGCTGGGTGGTCGAGAACAGGGCATCGCCCAGGCGGCTGACCGATTTTCGCTTGGCATTCATATTTTATGCATTATCGTACATAATTTATGAATGATCAATTGAGACTTGTCAGCAATACCTGCGTCATTGCGAGGAGCGCCAGCGACGAAGCAATCTCCGCGGCCCAACCCAACCCCGAACTCTGGCCGGGATCACAGACTGACGCCCCGAGCCCGAAGGCGGCCAGCGCCGCGCGCCGAACACCGCCAATCAAAACTACAGGAGATTACGGTGACAGTTACCTTAATTCACCATCCCGAGAGATTAGGTAACTGTCACCTTGTTTGTCGCGGTCGTATTCAAGGCGCGCGAAGCCGCCGCGGACGCGCAACGCGCTGGTGAAAACGAAGCCGCCAGCGAAAACGTTACCGCGGAAACGTCCGCGGGCGAGTACCGGATTGCGCAACGCCGCAACGATGCCTCGCGACGCTGGCCGAAACCTTACGGATTAATCGAAGCGGTAGTCGAGTCCTATTCGCAATCCGTAAAGATCGTAGTCATCGATCGTATCCTCGGCGCCCGAAATCTTGTCGCGAAACTCCCAGTCTGCGAAATGGTATTCGTAGGTAAACGCATAGCGCGCGGACCACTGCCGGTTGATTTGCTGGATCCAGCCGGCATTGGCCACCAACACCAGCTCGGTATCCGTGCTGGTCTCGATGTCGTAGGAGCCGCCGCCCTTGATCGGACCGTCCGCATCGTCGAGGTCGACTTCGTTGATACCCCCGCCCAGGCTCCAGAAGCCAGACCAGTTCTCCGAATCGAGTTCGAACCGCCGCTCGGCGACCGCGGTGATCGTGATCATCGTGCCGATCGCATCCACTTCGCTCGCGGTGTCTATGCCAAGCAGGTCACCCGGTGTTTCGAAATCAAATTCCGGTGAATGATCGAGGTTGATACCCAGGTACCATTCGTCCGAAAGCTTGCGGTACACGGTGAGCCCGACCCCGAGCACATCGTTGGTCGGCTTGCCGTGGGAACCGACGATGTTGCCGCGAAAATTGAGCTCGTAGCGGTCGGAGTTATCCGCGTACAGGGATTGTGATGACAATGCCAGACTACCAGCCAGCCATAGCTTTAAGGCCCTGCTACTTCTTTTCTTCATTGTTGATAAATCCTTCGAGTGGGAATGACCGCAAGCCTACGATGCAAAACTTAAGAATCCTTTAAGATTCGCAATTTAAACCGCGGCATCACGAAGATCGATAATACACCGCGCTCGACAATTCTCGGAGACTCTCGTCCGGAACTCGATAAGGGCTTTGGTTCGCAATAAAACCTCGACTAACGGGCAACTTTCGCTTTTTATTCGCCAATCTTAAGCCGATCTTAAGAATTCAAAGATAAAACGTCACAATGAAAATTCTCGTCGTCGAAGATTCGAAGAAGCTGCAAAAATCCCTGCGTGCCGGGCTCCGCCGACTCGGTTACGCGGTCGACGTCGCCGCCGACGGCGAGGAAGGCACCGCCTTCGCGATTCACGGCGAATACGACGTCATCGTGCTCGACCTGATGCTGCCCCGAAAATCCGGGCTCGACGTGCTTCGCGACATCAGGGCCTCGAAGCGCAACACCGAAGTCCTGATACTGTCCGCCCGCGACCAGACCCGCGATCGCATCGCCGGCCTGCAACAGGGCGCCGACGACTACCTGGTCAAACCCTTCTCGTTCGACGAACTGCATGCCCGGATCCAGGCGCTGGTCCGCCGGCGCTTCAAACAGAAGTCGCCGATCATCGATCTGGGCCCGATAAGTATCGACACCTCGTTGCACATCGCCTACCACGGCGCCGAATGCTTCGACTTCACCCCGAGCGAAATGAGCATCCTCGAGTACCTGGCTTTCAACCGCGGCCGCGTCGTTTCGCCGGAGACGCTGCTCAATCAGATCAACGACGCCAACAGCTATTCGTCGCGTAACGCGATCGAGGTTCATATCAGCGGATTACGCAAGAAACTGCGTGCCGAAAAAATCGACGGCCTGATCAAGACCAAGCGCAGCTTCGGCTATTTCGTCGAGTAAATCCAGCCAACATGCGATCGATCAGCCGAACCATTACCTTTACGACAATAATCAGCGTCGGCCTGATCCTGGCGCTGGGCCAGGTCGCCGTCGACTTTGCCGTCACCCGATGGCTCACCGAGCAGTTCGATACCGCGATGGAAGCGCGGGCGCGCGCGCTGGTGACGCTGACCAAGTTCGACGGCAACGAAGTCGAACTCGATTTTGCCGACGAATTCATGCCCGAATTCGAGGCCCTCGTAGAGCCGCAGTATTTCGAGTTGTTTCTCGGCGACGGCACGTTACTGGAACGCTCGCACAGCTTCGACAAAGATCCCGATCTCCGGGCCTCGGATCAGCCCGACATGGCCGCCGCGGCGGACCACCGATTTCCCGATTTCGAATTCGAGGACCAGTCCGACGAAGTCGTCTTCACGGACCTGCGCCTGCCCGATGGACGCATGGGGCGCCGGGTGGCGATCAAGTTCATCGTCCAGATCGAAAACGAGGACGAATTGTTGGAGGACCTGCTCGAGGACCAGATCCCGCTGCAGGACCGCCCGCGCGCCATCGTCCGGTTCAGCCGCGAACGCGAATCGCTCGACCGGACCCGGCAACGCTTTCACCTGTTCATCATCGGCATCACGCTGGTCATCCTGCTGGCGGTCGTCGTCAGCGTGCCGCGGCTGACCCGCGCCGGCTTGCGCCCGCTGATCCGAATGAAGGACGAAATCGGCGCAATCACGCCGCAAACCATGGACCAGAGAATTACCGATCGGGGCCAGCCGATCGAAATCGAGCCGATCGCCAGCCAGTTCAACCTGGTGCTCGACGAAATCGAAAAGGCATTCATCCGCGAACGCCAGTTTTCGTCGGACGTCGCCCACGAGCTACGCACGCCGGTATCCGAGATTCGCTCGCTCGCCGAGGTGGGCTTGCGCTGGCCGGACGAAAAGGATATCCGCACCTACTTCGGCGACATCCATGAATCCGCGCAGCACCTGGACCGGCTGATCGAAAACCTGCTGTATCTTTGCCGCAGCGAGGAAGGCAACATCGAAATCGCCGTCGGCGACGTCGACCTGGGCAAGCTGCTCGACGAGGTTCGCTCGAGCCTGGCCGCCGAATGCGAAAGCAGGGCCATCCGCATCGATCCCCCGGCGAAGGCGCCGCCGGTGGTGATCGCCGACCCGCAGTGGCTGGAACTGATTCTGCAAAACCTGCTGTTCAACGCGGTCTCGCACAGCCCGAACGGCGCAAACGTGGGCATCGAAATCGACGCCGACGGCGAATTCTGCCGCCTCGAGATCCATAACCCGATGGCCATTTCGCTTTCGGCCGAGGACATCGAACACGTCTTTCAGCGCTTCTGGCGAAAAGACACGGCCCGCGAAACCGGGCGCCACGCGGGCATCGGCCTGTCGCTGGTCAAATCCTACGCCGACCTGATGGGCTTCGATATCGACGCCTGGGTCGCGGACGAGCGTTTTCATATCGCGCTATCCCGCATCAGGGTTGCAGGCGC
>JBPEYE010000291.1:0-11589 GCA_052030825.1 Gammaproteobacteria bacterium
CAGGTCGCGCTTATCTTGCTGCTCGGCGGCGGCCTGATCTGGTACGCGCGCGGGCGCGCGGCGCCGGTCGACCTCGATATCGTCATCAGCTCGAGCACCGGGTTGATGACGATGATTGCCAGCGTCGGCTTTTTGCGCCTGGTCGTTATCCCCGAGGGTTACGCGACCGAGCCGCTGCCGATCGGCCGCGGCGCCTACCTGCGCACCCTGCTCGGTCTCAACATTGCCAGCTCGGTGATCAACATTTCGGCGCCGATCCTGATCTCCGACCGGATTCACCAGCAGCGCCCGCTCGGGCGCTTCACCGCGCAATCCTTTACCCGCGTTTTCTGCGGCGTTTCGAGCTGGTCGCCGTTTTTCGGCGCGATGGCGGTCGTGCTGACTTACGTTGGCGGCGCGAGCCTCGGCTGGATCATCGTCGCCGGCTTGCCGTTCATGCTCGTCGGCCTGGTCGGGGTTTACGTCGAGGCGCGCCTGCGTTACGCCGACGAGGTCGACGATTTCGTCGGCTACCCGACCCATGCCGACGCGTTGCGAGTGCCGGTGGCACTGATCGTCGGCGTCGTGCTCGCGGCGAACTGGCTCGAAGGCACGCCGATACTCGTCGATATCGCGCTATGCGCGCTGCTCGTCACCTTCGCGGTGCTCTGCTGGCGGCATGGCTTCGGCGCGTTCGCGCGGCTGCGCGATCACGTGCATTCCGGCTTGCCGCGCATCGTCAACGAGCTGTGCCTGTTTCTCGCCGCCGGCGTGCTCGCGGCCGGCATTTCGGCGTTGATCGGGCACGGCCTGGTGGCCAATCCGTTCACGACCTTCGACGCGTTCACCGCGGCCCAGGTGCTCGCGATCATCGTCGCTTGCGCGATGTTCGGCATCCATCCGATCGTCATGATTTCGAGCTTCGCGCCGATGATCCTGACGCTCGATCCCGATCCCAACCTGCTCGCCGCGACCTTCCTGTTCGGCTGGCACCTCGGGACCTGCTCGAACCCGCTGTCGGGCACCAATCTCGTGTTCCAGGGGCGATACGGTATCCCCGGCTGGAAACTCGCGTTCTGGAACTGGCCCTACGCGTTCACGATGCTGATCGTCGGCGCGCTGTGGCTGCAGGCGGTCGCCCGGATCGTGCCTTGATCTCAGGCGACGAGCAGCGGCATCGGGTCGGGGCAATTGTCGCGGTAAAAATCGAGTTCGGCGGGACGCACGACGCCCGGGTAGTCGCCGCGGATGCCCTGCATGTCGCGAATCAGCTGGAAGTGCAGGTGCGGGGTCCAGTCGCCGTTGATCGGGCGCGGGCCGATCGCGGCGATGCGCTCGCCGGCGGCGAACTCCCGCCCCGGTTCGAGTCCGTTCAGCGATTCCAGCGTCAGGTGCCCGTAGAGGCTGTGAAATTCGATGCCGTCCAGTTGGTGGCGAAAAATGATGACCGGCCCGTAATCGCCCTGGGTCGCGCGGTTGGCGAAACTGTGGACCCGCCCGTCGAGCGGCGCATGAATCGGCGTGCCTGCCGCCATGAATACGTCGACGCCGATATGGATACAGCGTTCGGCGTCGCCCCCGAACAACTCGGTGTCCTTGTACACCGAGCGGTTCTCGAGATAGCCGCCAACGCCGGCCAGCGCGCCGGCCGCGTCGATTCGTGCGAACACCGCGGCATCGAGCTCGGCGGCGTCGAGACCGCGGCCGAACTCGCTGGTTGCCGACAGTTCCATGTGAATCGTATTGGCAACAGTCAGAGGCGGCGAGAACAGCGGCACGAACGCGTGGCGGTGGCGATCGATGAGGGTTGCGAGATTCATGACGAGTATTTTGCTGGCAACAGCGCAATCGTGTCTAGCGGCGACGCGCACCGGAATCCCGTCGATTCCGATGACTTCGAATCAGTCCAGGCGGCGCGGCGGCCCGGCCCCGATCGGGATCGCATCGCACTCCCATCCCCCGCGAGCGGGTTATTTCCAGGCGAACCTCGGTTGGTCGAAATGCGCGACCCGGGTCGCCTTGCCGAGCAGCGCGACCTCGCGAAACTGGAAGGCGATCGCGGCGCTTGGCGCGGCGAACCAGGATTCGCCGAGCGGCATCCGCAATACCGGTTGCTCGTTGCCGTCGACCGCGTCGAGCAGCGGCGCCTCGTCGCGCAGCAGCTCCCCCAGCGGCACCCGGTGAATGGCCTCGACCTCGCCGGGGTTCGCGACCAGCGGCGTCGACGGGTCGCCCCAAACGACGAACGGCGTAATCAGGTACCCCGAGCGCGTGGCATAGTCGTCGAGCCGGCCGAGGATGCGATCGCTGCCGAGGTGCATCGCAACCTCTTCGCCGAGTTCGCGCAAGGCGGCTTCGGCGGGCGTTTCGCCGGGATCGACGCGACCGCCCGGAAACGCGCGCTGTCCCGCGTGTCGCTTCAGTTTCGACGCCCGGGTCGTCAGAATGAACGCCGCCTCGGAACGGTTCGCGGGCGAATGCGGGATGTTGGCGATCGCGGCCGGCTCGGCGCAGTCGGTCAACGTGAACGCGACGGCGGCGCGGATCCTGTCGCGCGCATCGAGTTCGCGGGCCTCGAACCGCGCGAGATTATCCTGCACCCGTTGGCGCAGTGATTCATCAAATTTATAGGATTCCTTCACGAATCAACTCAGCTTATAGGCTGCTGAATTCTGCGCAAAATTTGCGCAAGCCGGGCGAAATTTAACCCATTTGGGTGATGTCTCGCGGCGGGCATCGGAGGATACTACTCGCGTTTTGGGAAAATATCTCAAAATAAGTATGAAAAAAGTCACAATATCGACAACAACCACGGGGGTTTTCCCAGGCACGCGTGACCCGTATTGCGGACGGGCTAGCCGCGATTGACGGTCGCGCGAACTTGATTGCGCTATCGGGCTGTATCCCTCACGTCTATTTCCAGTTTAATCGCGCAATGTTTGCGGCCCCTTCGGGGGCCTTTTTTTTGGCCCGCTCAGATTTTCGGCATTTCCAGCGGCGGCTGCCCGAGTTCCGCGAGTAACTCCTTGAGTTCCAGGATGTAATCCGACCAGAAGCGCGGCGTGTTGAACCACGGGAAGGCCAGTGGAAAGGCCGGGTCGTCCCAGCGGCGCGCGATCCACGCGTTGAAATGCAGCACGCGCATCGCCCGCAGCGGCTCGATCAGCCGCAGCTCACGCAAATCGAACGCACGAAAGGTTTCGTACCCCTCGAGGATCTCGACCAGCTGCCGCTGACGTGCCGGAACGTCGCCGGACAACAGCATCCACAGATCCTGGATAGCCGGACCGGTAACGGCATCGTCGAAATCGACGAAATGCGGCCGCTCGTCGCGCCACAGCACGTTACCGCTGTGGCAATCCCCGTGCAGCGAAATCTGCGCGTAGTCGCCCGCATCGACCGGCGTGCGCTCGAGCTCGTCGACGATCATTGCGGTGACGGCGCGATAAGAGGCCTCGAGATCCGGCGGCACGAATCCCGCGGTCAGCAGGAAATCGACATTGTCGCGCGCCGCCGTCGTCGTCAAGCGCCGTCGATGCTCGAAGCGGAAATCGTGGCCGGTAATATGCAGCCGGCCGATGAAGCGACCGAGCTCGTGCAGGTGATCGAGATTATCGAGTTCGGGCGCACGGCCGCCCTGGCGCGGGTACAGCGCGAAAGTGAACCCGTCGTACTCGGCCAGCGTCGGGTAGGCATCGTCCGCGTCGAGTTCCAGCGGCGGCACGGCGGCCACGTCATGCTGGTACAGGTAACGGGTAAAGCGGTGTTCCTCGTCGATCTGCGCCACGCTCCAGCGCCCCGGGCGGTAGAACTTGGCGATTACCGGCTCGGCCGCTTCGATACCGACCTGGTAGACGCGGTTCTCGAAGCTGTTGAGGGCGAGAATTCGGGCATCGCTCAGGCGCCCGGTCGATTCGACCGCGGCGATGACCGCGTCCGGCGTCAGGCGCGTATAGGGATGGTCGGCGTCCGCCCCGTTGGGGCCACGATGCTGTCGTCTGCCGTCATCATCCATCGCTGCTTTCCGCATCCAGCCTGCCCGGGTCGGCACCGCGGGCGAGCCGCTATTCGAGACCGTCGAGCCAGGCGGCAACCGCGTCGACCAGCGCGGCGCCCCGATCGCGAAAATAATGGTCGGCGTCGGCGAGCACGGCCTGGCGCGACGCGGGATGCCCCGCCTGCTCGATCATCGCTCGGCGCTCGGGCGCCTTTCTGATCACCGCGGGGTATTCGTCGCTACCGTAGAGATCGAGTACCGGCACCCGCATTGCGTCGAGCGGAAACGGCCGGCGCATCGGCTGCAGGTAATCGGTTGCGCCCATGCCGAGGCCGACGAAGGCATCGATATCGCGATCGCCGCGCTCGCGAACCCAGGCCATCGCCATGTGCACGCCGCAGCTGTGGGCGAGCAGCACGATGCGCTCGTGGCCGGCCGCACGCAGATACTCGATACCGGCCTCGATGCGCGGATAGGCATGATGGAATATCGGCACGTAATCGTAATACTTCGTCTCCTTGTCGAGCACCGGCATTTGCAGCGACAGCGTGCTGTAGCCGCGCTCGGCGAGACCGACCCGCAGCGGATTGACCGTATCGGCCCAGTCGGGATGAAAGCCGCGGCCGTGTAAAATCACGACGGCCGTCCTCGGATCGTCGGCTTCGGTATAAATACTCAGGAACTCACGACCGTCGGCTTCGAGCCATTCGACCTCGCCGTCGAAGATGATGTCGACGATCTCGTCGGCGAGACGCTGTTCGCGCGCGTAATCGGGTCCGATCGCACGCGCCACGGTGCCACCGGACAGGTATATGGCGAACATGCCGATCAGGATTCGGGCTATCGGGTTCATGCGGCGATTCTACCGGTTGATTCAGGCGAAAAATGTAATAATAACAATTCTTTCTGCTACCGCCCTATTCCCAACGGTTCGGTGTACTACCTCGTGCGGGTAGCTGGCAGACTGCTGGAAAGTGGATTAAATCGTGACCATCATGAAAATTGAACTACGCCTCTGGCTGCTACTCCCGCTGATTGCGGCGGTGACCGCGCTGGCAGCCGACGACAACGAGCCACTGGACGGCCTGACCTATCTCGAACAGGTCAACCGCCGCATCATCAATATCGATACCGCCGAACTCGAGCGCCTGATCGCCGAGGAGCCGGCGCTCGTGGTCATCGACGTACGCTCCACCGGCGAGGTCGATGCGCGCGGCGGCATGATCGACGCGCGCCGCGAGATCATCGTACCGCGCGGCTGGCTGGAATTCCGCATGGCCAACGAGGTCGCCGACCGTTCGACCCCGATCGTGGTCTACTGCGGCATCAACCAGCGCAGCCCGCTGGCGGCCGAGACCCTGCAAAAAATGGGCTACACCAATGTCAGGAACTACGCCGACGGATTTTTCGCCTGGCGCGACGCCGGCAAGCCGGTCAAGTTCACCGACCAGGCAGTCGACTCGATGCTGTACCGCAAACCCGAACGAGTCACGGACGGCGTCTGGTCGGCGATCGGCGCGACCGCGCCCGGCAGCTATGCCAATTCGGGACATAACAACAATCTCTCGTTCGTGATCGGTGAAACCGGGGTACTCGTCGTCAACGCCGGCGACAATTACCTGCTCGCGCAAGCGCTGCACGACGAAATCCGCAAAATTACGCCGCTACCGGTCAAGGCGGTGGTACTGGAAAACGGCCAGGGGCACGCGATGCTCGGCAGTAATTACTGGCAGGAGCAAGGGGTGCCCGTCATCGCGCACACCGATGCGGCGCACGAAATCGAGGAATACGGCCACGAAGTGCTCGAACGCATGCGCCTGCGTAACGGCGCAAAGGCGCAACATACCCGACTGACCTCGCCCGATGAAACGTTCGACGAGCGGTACGAGATCGACCTGGGCGGATTGCAGGTCGAGTTGCTCTACCTCGGACCGGCTCACAGCCCCGGCGACATCATCGTCTGGATTCCCACAAAACGACTCGTCATTTCGGGCGACATGGCGTTTCACCAGCGCTTGCTGCCGATTTTCGAACACACCGACACGGCGGCGTGGATCGAGACCTGGGACGAGTTCGCGGCGCTCGCGCCGGAAATCGTGGTTCCGGGTCATGGCGATCCGACCGACCTTGCCGAAGTGACCCGTTACACGCGTGACTATCTCGTCTATTTGCGCGGCAAGATTGCCGAGGTCATCGACGACGGCGGCGACCTGCAGCAGGCCTACGCCGTCGACCAGTCGCCCTACGCACACCTCGACACTTTTCACGAACTCGCGCGGCTGAACGCCGATCGGGTATTCCGCGCGATGGAGTTCGAATAGCCGGGGCGTGGCGGTCGCCCGACCCGACCTATCTGCCTCTGGATCACGACCGCCGGCAACCATGGGGTCGCTTCGGATTTAACGCTCGTGTTCCATGAGCACCGGTTTTTCGCGCTTCTCCAGCAACTGTTCTTCGGCCGACAGCTGGTTTTCGGCGAACATGATCTTGTAGACGACATTCGCCTCGACGGAGTCGACGCGCAGTTTTCTGGCGTGCTGCTTGGCATCGCGGTAAGTCTCGTGGGTGTCGACCAGTACGAGCCGCTTGACCAGGTCTATTCCTTCCGTGGTACTGATTTTGTAAACGTAGTAAGGCATGCTGATCTCCCTGTTAACCATCCGGGCGTCCCCGATCCGATCGCCGGGCAATAGGCCAGGCCATGACCGACAACAAAGATCCGATATCCGAACTGAGCCTCGAACACCGTATTTTAATACAGCTGCGCCGGGTTTTGGCCCGCATCGTGCGCGACCTGACGCCACCGCCCGGCGCGCCCTACCCGCTGCCACCGGAGACGGTCGACGAAATTCGCGCCTGCTTCGCGCTGATCGCCGCGCGCGAACGCGAACTCAACGCCGATCGATCCACGATGGACGTACCCGTGTTTGGCGACGACTCCGGCGCGACGCGGATCGTCGATTTCGATCACGACGGCAAAGACGGGCAAGCGCAGGACTGATCGTCTTTCAATCGGCGATTGGCACCACCGGCAATCCCGCGGTGATCCAGTCGGCGATGCCGTCGCGAACGTTGTAGATCCGCGCGAAGCCGAGCCTGTATTTCAACCAGTAGCCGATGACCCGCGAACGCGCACCGGTCTCGCAGATCAGGATCAGCGGCTGCTCGGGCGAGGTCACGGTCGCGAGACGCGCGAGCCAGCGCTCGGCATCGAAACGCCCGAAATGATCGAAGAACGTCATTCGGTGGCTATTCTCGATCACGCCGGTGCGCTGCCACTCGTCGGCGCGCCGCACGTCGACAATCGTGGCGCCGCGGTCGAGCAACTCACTCAACTCGACTCGACCGACCTCGACGTAATCGGCGCGGGCGGCGTGCATCGGCGCCAGCAACAGCGCCGATAGCAGCAACGATACAAGCAAATTCATGCGTTGTCGCATCGATCAGTCCATGACGATCAGGTCGTAACCGAGATCGAGATACGCGCGAACCTGTCCTGGCCCGGTCGGGGCGACGTCGACGTAGTCCGGAAAATCCTCGGCGGTGACGCCATACCAGCCGGCATGCGTTTCGCAGACGTGCACCGGTACGTCAGCGGCGACCAGCGACTGCACGTCTTGATGCACTTGCTCATATTCGGACTGGTACTGCGTCTGCAGTGCGAACTCTTCACGGCCGTGCGATACCACGGCGAACTCGGCATCGGGATAGCGCGCGCGAATTTGCGCGATCGCGCGACGGACTTCGGGCAGGATGCGCTCGAGCGCATCCTCGTCGCCCTCGACGATCTCGAAGACGACGCCGAACGGCGCCTCGGCGCGCGCGAGCAGGGCATCGACCGATTCGCCGGCGAATGCCGCCGCGGTCAGGGCAAACCAGATTGCCAGGATACCGCCGCCGCGGCGCGATCCGCGTCCGACGATGCGCCTAGTCGAGCCGGGCGCGAGCCTGCTCGATGCGCTTGTCGATGTAGGCGCCATAGAAATCCTCCGACCAGATGCCGACCAGTTTCTCCGACAATTCGACGCCTTCGGGGTTCAAAAACACCAGCGTCGGGGTCAGCGATACACCGTAACGCGCCGCGAAGCGGTCGGTGTCGAGCAACCGCCCGTCGAAATCGATCACCGTTTCGTAGCTGTCGAGAGAGACGGTACGGATCAGTACCTTGGCATCGTAGTCTTCGTTACGCTGCATCGGCAGCAGAAACAGCTCTTCGAGTTTGCGGCAGTAGCCGCAGTATTCGCTCGAAAACTCGAGCATCAGGACGACGTTTTGCGCGCGCGCGACGCGCGCGACGTCACGCAAATCCTCGGCCGGGATCATTTCGTCGACGTCACCCCCGACCGCGCCGGCGAAGGCCAGTGTCGCGAGCAGCAGGCCGAAGCGCCTAGCCGGCATCGACGATTCCGCCGGGTTCGGCCGGCGCGAGGCCGATGCCGGTAATCGCCAGCTGGCGCAACTTCAGCCGGACGGCTTGGCGGTCGACAGGCCCAGGTTTGACCAGTTTTGCATGCCCCCGCGATACCACTTGAGCTTGTGCGCGGGATAGCCGAACTTGAGCAGGTTCTGGATATTGTTCGGCGACTGGCCGCACCACATGCCGTTGCAGAACATGACCAGCGTCTTGGCATCGGAGTAATCCCACAGGCCTTCCAGCGAGGTTACGCCGAAGCGATCTTCCATGATTTCGCCGATCGAGATCGGGTCCGCGCCCTTGGCCGGATTGAGCGCGGTCCACGGAATATTGACGGCGCCCGGAATCGTGCCTTTCTGCACCCAGTCGGGCGTGCGCGAATCGACGACCAGGATCGAATCGTCGCCGCGGCTCATGCGCACGAGGTAATCGATGATTTCGCGCTCGCCGAGCGTCTCGACGCCGGGGGCCAGCACGATCGGTTGAATGCAAAACGGCGGGCACGGCCGCGAAGTTCTGGCGAAGGCCGGGTTGACCGTGGCTTTGTTGTTCTGATCGCGCTTGATCGTCACCGACTTGCCGCCGTGCATGACCTTGGCTTCCATCATCGTCGGGGTGATGCCGACCGGCTTGTCGGCGGCGCTCGCGACACCACCGGCGAGCATTGTCGCGCCGAGAGCAAGGGTCCAGACTGGATAAAGTTTCATCGCGGTTCTCCTCGGGTTTGAATAGCAATCAGCGAAGCCAACTCGGTTTGCATCAGTCGCAATCGGGCTCCTCTTCCTCCGCCTCCTGCGCATCCCCCGAATCGCTTGCGACCGGCGTAACCTGGCAATCTCGGTCTTGCCAGTCGAGGCTCCGCTGCGGCGCAGATTGCAACGCGTCGGGGAATGGCCACGACATTGCACTGGCGGAGAAAAACAGCGGCAGACATGCGAAGTATACGAGTAATGGCAGTCTCATCGTCGTCACCTGGCGATGGCAGAGTCGGCGTAGCAGCTGAACAAAATTATCTTTCATGGCCAATACCTATCTATGGATAGGAGAATGATCGGAATACTCGAAGGTTTCTACCGTATCACTCTCCGAAGCCACCCATCCTGACCCACGTCAAAGCGTAACGCGTGCCCGTCGTGGCATCAGGATCGCCCATTCTACGCCCCAAGTATCCAGAATTCGATATTTACGCAAGGCAGCCTGCGGTTGCAGAATCCGTCGATTCGGGAAAAAATGCAGCATGCGCCTGGCCAAATCGAACTCTGACGATCGTTCCGTCGTGCGCGGAATTGGCCTGATTTCGTTGTTACTGGCGACCCTTACCGTTGGCGCCGGCGAAGTCCAGGAGGGCAGATACTTCGGTGCCATCCCGTCGGAGAAACCGGACTGGTTCAAGGAGAGCTTTCTCGAATTCGAGGAAGACGTCGCCGAGGCCGCAGCGGCCGGCAAGCGCGTGATGCTGTATTTCCACCAGGAAGGCTGCCCGTACTGTGCTCGCCTGGTTGAAGAGAATTTCGCCGACCCGGCGATCAAGGCCTACATCGTCGATCACTTCGACGGCATCGCGCTGAACATGTGGGGCGACCGCGAAGTCGTCAGCGTCGGTGGCAAGGCGTTCACCGAAAAAACCTTTTCGACGGCGCTGCGGGTGCAGTATACGCCGACGCTCCTGTTTCTCGACGAGCGCGGCAAAACGGTATTGCGCCTCAACGGCTACTATCCGCCCGAGGATTTTCGCGCCGCGCTGCAATACGTCGCGCAAAAGCGCGAGAACAAACTGAGCTTCGCCGATTTCCGGCTCCAACAGCTTGCCAACCGCGACGGCGAACTGATTGGCGAGGACTTCTTCCTCGCCGAAACCAACCTGCAAAAGATCATCCGCGATTCGGACCGGCCGCTGGCGGTTTACTTCGAGGCACCCGGCTGCATCGAGTGCGCGACGCTGCACGCGCGAATCCTGACCGATGCGGCAACGCGCAAGCTGGTGCTCGAAGCGAACAACGTCCAGCTCGGCGTCGGTTCGCCTCGAGCGATCGTCACCCCCGACGGCGAGTCCACGACCGCCGCCGACTGGGCCAGGCACCTCGGCATCGCCTATACGCCGTCGGTGGTATTCTTCGACCGCGACGGTAAAGAGGTCATGCGCATTGACGCCTTCCTGAAAACATTCCATTTTCAGTCCGTTTACGCCTACGTACTGGATCGGGCCTATCTCGAAGAGCCCGAGTTCCAACGTTACCTGTCGGCGCGCGGCGAACTGATCAGAAAATCCGGATTCGATACCGACATCTGGGGTTACGAATCGTTACACGACTAAACCATCGATACGAGAGGAGGAATACGGTCATGACGAGAATCAGCAAGATCATTCTGCTTTGCCTGGCCTTCGCCGGTGCCGCGGGATTTGCGGGCATCGCCGGCGCGGTCGACAAGCTCGACGTTCAGCAGGCGATCGCGGCGGCCAAAGCGGCGCACAAGCAGGCCAACTCGGTCGGCGGCGCCTGGCGCGATACCAGTAAAATGATCAAGAAAGCCGAGAAACTGCTGGGCGAAGAACAGCTCGAGGAAGCCCTCGAACTCGCGCGCGAGGCCGAGGCCCAGGGGATGCTCGGTTACATGCAGGCAACCTCGCAATCGACCGTCGACAAGCTGCACATCAACTAGATCGAAACGGCCAGTTGCCCGCACGCGGGCGACTGCGCCGAATCGTCAGTTTCTTGACCCGACCTGCCAGCCCTTCTCGGTGCGGTGCAAGGTGATCTTTTCGCGTTTGTTCAGGCGGTCGCCGGCCTTGAAATGACCGAAGTTCGACTGAATCGCGGCGAGGACCAGCTTCGAGCCGAAAACGCCGTACTGCGGACCGGTCGGGTTCGCGCTGATCTCGCGCATGACCTCGGCAAAGCCCTTCTGGAAGACGAGATCGTATTCGACGTCGACGATGTAGACGTTTTCGCTCGGCTGAAATCCGTTGGTCTTACGAAAATTTTCGAGCCGGAACAGGTCACCCAACCCGTCGGCGAGTACCTGTTCGCGTACCAGCGCGGCGACCCGGTTGGCATCCGGCAGGTTGCTGCAAGCGCTCGCCTGCAGCGCCAGCAATAACGCGACGATCAGTTTGCGCACGGATTCGATGACGTCACTGTTGCCCGGATGACGCGTCCGGCTGCGCCGGCATCATTTTCGACATCATGTCCTGCCACTG
>JBPEYE010000292.1:0-1890 GCA_052030825.1 Gammaproteobacteria bacterium
AGCATCTGCAGCACGAATGCCGTCGACGACAGCGCAAGAATCAGCCCGACGATGGTGGCATCGGCGACGGCGAGACCCGCGAGCCGGGCGATAAGCGCAATCAGGATCGCCGACAGGATGACCTGCGCGGCGCCGAGGCCGAACACCATGCGTCGCAGCACCCACAGTCGCGACGGCTGCAGCTCGAGCCCGATGATAAAGAGCAAAAACACGACGCCCAGCTCGGCAAAATGCAGTGTGTGCTCTGCGTCGTCGATCAGCCGCAGTCCGTAAGGCCCGATTGCGATGCCGGCGGCCAGATAGCCGAGGATGGACCCGAACCCGAGGAAGCGGCTGAGCGGAACGCAGATCAGTGCGGCCAGCAGAAAGATGACGGATTCGGCGAGCAGGCTCATGGCAGTCCCGTTCGGCAGCGGCAGGTCGGCCAGTCTAAACCGCGATTCGCTTCGTCGCGACCGGGTCGCCTAACGTCGGCCGACGGTTTTCGATTACACTGGCGCGATAGAAGATAGGAAGTCCCCATGGAAGCACGCGTAATTCCCGGTCGTCAGGAGCTCGTTCTGCTGGCCGCGGGCTTGCTGGTGTTTGCCGGCTGCGGTGCCGAGCGAGACGGCGACAAAGGCGACGCCGCCTCGGGAGTTCAGCAGACGCAGCCGTCGCGCGTCGCGCCCGCCGGCGGCGAGCAGTCAGCCGTCGAACGGCCCGTTGACGCCGAAACGCTGCCCTACGCCGAAGTCGGCGAGGAGCTCGTTTACGGTCATTTCGCGTTTCCGTCCGACATGGTCGAACCGCTGCCAGCAATCATCATTGTTCACGACTGGTGGGGGCTGAACGACGACGTCCGCGCGGCCGCCAGCCGGCTCGCCGCGCAGGGGTACATGGTGCTGGCCGTCGATCTGTACGGCGGCGAGACGGTTGACAGCATCGAGCAGGCGCGCGCCAAGATGATCGCGGTCGTCGAGAACCCGAACGACGTCGAATCGAATCTTGCCCAGGCGCTGGATTTCGTCGGCGTCGCGGGCGCGCCGCGCAAGGCCGCACTCGGCTGGGGATTCGGCGGCAGCTGGGCGCTGAATGCGGCCATCATGTTCCCGGACCAGATCAATGCGGCCGTTATGTACTACGGTCAGGTCAGCGACGACGAGGACCGGCTGCAGGCCATCGACGCGCCGATCCTCGGCTTCTTCGGCGCCAAGGATCGCGGCATCAAGATCGAGACCGTGCGCGCATTCGAGCAGGCGATGCAGCGACTGCGCAAGCCGCTCACCGTGCAGATCTACCCGGAGGTCGGCCACGCTTTTGCCGATCCGGCGCGCAGCAACTATGCGCCGAACGTTGCCGAGGCCGCCTGGCGGCAGACGATCGAATTTCTTGCAATGAATCTCGCTGCGGCGGACGACGTCTGAGTAAAACCACGTCCCGCAAAGCGGCCGGGATCGACATCACCTGTGATCAAGCGACTCGCCCATCTGACCTACAAAGCTGCGCGACGCATCGTCATCGCCATCGTCGGCCTGACCGTGCTGCTGATCGGCGTCGTCATGCTCGTCACGCCGGGGCCGGGTCTCGTGTTCATACCGCTCGGACTTGCGATCCTGAGCATCGAGTTCACGTGGGCGCGCTACTGGCTGCGGCGCGTTCGGGAACGCATCAGCGGCACCAGTTCGGAGGCGCGTATCGCGCGCGCCGAGGCGCATCGGGATCGGGTCGATCGCGGCTGATGCCGGCGATTCGCGAAACTTGAAAAAAAGAAGGCGCCGGAGAACTGTATTCGATGATCGAAACAGCGGGCCGATCCGACACGGAGCGGTCTCCGGCGCCCAAGGGGTAACGGCAGGGGGGGTGCCGCCGGACCTTCCCGGTCCGTTTACGCCGGAGTCCATGTCCGGC
>JBPEYE010000293.1:0-11603 GCA_052030825.1 Gammaproteobacteria bacterium
CTTGAATGTTCTCGTTTTGTTCTCTATAGTGACCGCATCATGTCGCCGTCGATTCGCCACTATGAAAACCGCGAAACGTTGCTCCAGCTGCTGACCGAGCCGGGACGCTACCCGCTCGAAGTGCGCGACGATTCGATGGCGACGGTGGGTATCTATCGCGGCGACACGGTCGTCGTGCAAAGCCAGCAGCACGCGCGCGACGGCGACATCGTCGTCGCGCTGATCGACAACGAGGAGGTAACGCTGGCGCAGGTGCGCCTGCCGCGTCCCGACCGCATCGAGTTGCTCGCCGCCGATCCGGCCGGCGCGAGCCGGGTGCTCGACCGCTCGCGGGTCGCGATCCAGGGCAAGGTCATCGGCCAGATCAGGCGCTACCGGTGACACCGGACGACCACTGGCCGCGGGTCATCCTGCTCGCCGACATGAACGCATTTTTTGCATCGGTCGAACAGGTCGACCATCCCGAATGGCGCGGCCGCCCGGTCGCGCTGACCAACGGCGCAATCGGCACCTGCGTCATCACCTGTTCCTACGAGGCGCGCGCCCGCGGCGTGCACACCGGCATGCATATTCGCGAGGCGTTCGCGCGCTGCCCGGATCTGGTTCGCGCGTCGAGCCGGCCGCAGCGCTACGCCGAAGTCTCGGGCGCGATCATGCGCGCGCTCGCGCGCTTCACCCCCGACATCGAGATCTTTTCGGTCGACGAGGCGTTTCTCGACGTGACGCGCTGCCAGCGCCTGTGGGGCGATCCGCTCGCGATCGCGCGTCGCGTCAAGCAGACGGTTTACGAACATTCGGGCGTACCCTGCTCGGTCGGCGTCGCCGGCGACAAGACCACGGCCAAATTTGCCGCCGGACTGGAGAAGCCGGACGGGTTAACGTTGATTCCGCCATGGCAGGCGCGCGAACGGCTCGCCGATGCGCCACTGACCGGGCTGTGTGGCGTCAACACCGGCATCGCCGCCATGCTCGCGCGTTACGGGGTGACGACCTGCGGCGAACTGCAGCGCCTGCCGATCAGCGTGCTCGGCAAGCGCTTCGGCAATCCGGGGCGACGCATCTGGCTGATGGCCCAGGGGCTCGATCCGGAACCGGTGCGCTCGGTCGTGCCGGCTGCGTGCTCCCTTGGCCATGGCAAGGTGTTGCCCCCGAACACGCGCGATGCCGATGTGCTGCGCACCTACCTGCTGCACATGGCGCACAAGCTCGGCGAACGCCTGCGCTGCAACCGGCTCGTCGCGCAACGCTTCTGGTTCGGCCTGCGCCTGTACCGCGGCTGGCTCAAATCCACCGAACGCAGCCTGCTGCCGAGCGACGACGAGCGCGTAATATTCCGCCTCGGCGAGCGCTGGATCGAACAGGCCTGGCACGGTCAGGGAATCTGGCAGATTCGCATCGTTGCACTCGAACCGCGAACGCCGTGCCAGGCCGACCTCTATCATCGCAAGAGTCCGCGCCGCGAGCGCGCGCACGCGGCGATGGATTCGGTCAACGCGCGTTTCGGCGCGATGACGCTGGCGTCGGCGCGCCTGCTCGGGCGCTCGCGCATGCCCGACGTTATCTCGCCGGCGTGGAAACCCGAAGGTCATCGCAAGACCGTCTGAACGCGGACGAATTCGCCGGCCAACAGCCCGTCCCCCTGGTCTCGCCAGCAGTACGAGGCCCGGAGACGCGCGCGAATCCGCCAGATCCCCGTCCCATCCAATTCAGACGATCGCTTGGACGCCGCGACCAGGAGTGAGGCGGTCCTCTTGCCGTCGTTACCGCGGGTTGCGGGCGGCCAGGCGGACGTGCGCTATTTCACGGCACTCGGAACCGTTTTCCGCTAAACTTGATCGGTACTGCTGCTAGTTTTTCCGGGTTTTGCCCATGCTCGACACGGCCGACACCACCATTACCGAGATTCAGGCCGACATCGATCGCGCGCTCGACGCGATCGAATCGATTATTCTCGGCAAGGCGCCGCAGGTTCGGCTCGCCGTTTGCTGCCTGATCGCACGCGGCCACTGCCTGATCGAGGATTTGCCGGGGGTCGGCAAGACTACGCTATCCCAAACCATCGCGCGGGCCTTCGGTCTCGGTTTCAACCGCATCCAGTTCACCAGCGACCTGCTGCCGGCCGATATCCTCGGCGTCTCGATTTTCGATCCCGATACCCGGGTATTTCGCTTTCATCCGGGGCCGGTGTTCGCCCATTTCCTGCTCGCCGACGAAATCAACCGGGCGACGCCGAAAACCCAGAGCGCATTGCTCGAAGCGATGGAAGAGATGCAGATTACCGTCGAGGGTGAAACCCATGCGCTGGAAGAGCCGTTCTTCGTCATCGGCACGCAAAATCCGCTCGACCAGTCGGGCACCTTCCCGCTGCCGGAGTCACAGCTCGATCGCTTCATGATGAAAATTTCGCTCGGCTATCCCGACAGCGAGGCCGAGCGCGCATTGCTGTCGGGCGGTAATCCACGCGATCGCATGCATCGCATGCAGCCGGTCATGAGTATCGATCGATTCATCCAGATACAGGCCGCCGCCGACCACCTGCATTGCGCCGACGCGCTGTTGCGTTACGTGCAGGAATTGATTCACGCGACCCGCAACCCCGGGCTGTTCGTCTACGGATTGTCGCCGCGCGCCGGCCTCGCGATCATTCACGCGAGCAAGGCTTGGGCGATGATGTGCGGACGCGATCACGTCGAGCCCGGCGACGTGCAGGCGGTTTTCGGCGCAATTGCCGAACACCGACTGACGCCGTCGGAGCAACACAGCCGGCCGACGCGCGAGCTGATCGCCGAATTGCTCGAGCAGGTGGCCATTCCCTAGGGCGATCCGTTGGTCTCGCTGGTACTGCCCCGTCCCCTGCGCCTGCGCATCGATCGCTGGTTCGAGACCCGCAACCCGCCGAGTCGCGATCAAATCCTGCTGCACAATCGCCGGCTCTACATCTTGCCGACCCGCTTCGGCTACCTGTTCGCGATCATGCTCGTGTTCCTGTTTCTCGCCGCGATCAATTACCAGAACAGCATGGCTTTCGTACTGACTTTCATGCTGACCTCGCTCGCGATCATCAGCCTGTGGCACACGCACAAGAATCTGCTCGGGGTCAGCGTCAGGGCGCAGATTCCGCGACCGGTGTACTGCGGCGAACAGGTCGAACTCCGGTTCGAACTGAGCCACGCCAACCAGTCGCGGCGCTACGCGATCGGAATTCAGTACGACGAGTCGCCGCCGGTCTATGTCGGTCTCGCCCCTGCCGGCGAGCGCGAAGCCGTCTTGCGGCTACCGGCCACCCGCCGCGGGCAGTTTCGGCCGCGCGGAATTACCGTGTTCACGCGCTACCCGACCGGACTGTTCCACGCCTGGGGCTGGCTGCGTTTCGATTTGCCGATACTGATCTATCCCAAACCAAAGCCGCAGGTCAGACTGCAACAAACCATGTTCGAGCAATTCGAGGGCGAGACTTCGACCAGCACCATCGAGGGCGATGATTTCGCCGGTCTGCGCGAGCATCGCGAAGGCGAATCCCTGCGCCATATTTCCTGGAAAGCTTATGCCCGCGGCAAGGGCTTGCTGACCAAAACCTTCCAGGGACACGCCCGGCCGTCCATCTGGATCGACTGGGAACAGTTGCGCGAGGGCTCGTTCGAGGACCGCCTCGGCTTCATGACCGCACTCGTCCTCGCGGCCGAAAACGAGGAGCAGAAATACGGCCTGCGCTTGCCCGGCACGACGATCGAACAGGGTTTCGGCAACGCCCACAAGCATGCCTGCCTGTATGCGCTCGCGGTTTTCCGACAACCCGACTACGACGCGGAGTTCAGCCTTGAGCCGGATTGAGCAGACACTGCCGTTTCGGCAGATCTCGCAGGAGATTCCGGGTCGCAACGCCGTCTTCGCGGTCTGTTTTTGCTACCTGTTCACGATCGTGCCGCATTTCACCAACCTGCCGATCTGGGTCGTCGCGCTGGTGCTGCTCGCCATCGGCTGGCGCTGCCTGCAAAATCTCGGTCACGTTAACGAGTTGCCCAAATGGTTGTTGATTCCGCTGGTGCTGTTCGGCGGCGTCGGCGTGTTCGCCGACTACTGGACGATCGTCGGTCGCGATGCCGGCCTCGCGCTGCTGACCGTGATGACGTCCTTCAAGTTTCTCGAAAGCCGCCGGCATCGCGACATGCTGATTCTCGTGGTGCTGTGTTATTTCCTGATCGCGACGCATTTCCTGTTCTCGCAGACCATTTTTACCGCGACGCTGATGCTGGCGACGCTGGTCGTGATCACGACCACGCTGATTACGCTCAATCAACGCGACGACAGCATCCCGCTGACCGAGCGCGTTGGTAGCAGCGCTCGCCTGGTAGCGCTCTCGATTCCGCTGATGCTGATCCTGTTCGTCCTCGTGCCGCGCGTGCCGGGCCCGTTGTGGGGGCTGACCAACGAACAACGGGGCGGCATCACGGGCCTCAGCGATCACATGTCGCCCGGAGAAATCAGCAACCTGATTCGCAGCAACGAGGTTGCCTTCCGGGTCGAATTCGACGGCGAAGTTCCGCCGCAGAACCGGCTCTACTGGCGCGGGCCGGTGATGCCGAAATACAACGGTTACACCTGGTCGCAGGCGCCGCGCCGACCGCTCAAGCTGCTGCATATTCGCGCGCTCGAAGAGCCGCTGCAGTATACCGTGACGCTCGAGCCGCACGGCGAACGCTGGCTGCTGGCGCTCGACGTCCCGACCCGGCTGATCGAAGACAGCGCCATGACCCAGGATTTCCAGCTAATCAGCAAAAACAAGATCAACGACCTGTTGCGCTACACGATGGAGTCGCGCCTGGCCTACGAAATCGGCCTCGACGAATCGCCGGGCTATCTCAGTTTCGCGCGAGACTTCCCCGAGGGCCGAAATCCGCGCACGATCGAACTCGGCCGCGAGCTTGCGGCGCGTTACCGCCAGCCCGACGAAATCATTCGCCACGTGCTGCGCATGTTCAACCAGGAGCCGTACGTCTACACCCTCGAGCCGCCGGCGCTGAGCGGCGACACGGTCGACGAATTCCTGTTCGACACGCGCCGCGGCTTCTGCGAGCATTTCGCCGGCAGCTTCGCACTGATCATGCGCGCGGCCGGCCTCCCGTCGCGCATCGTAACCGGCTACCAGGGCGGCGAGTTCAACCGGGTCGGTAACTATCTGATCGTGCGCCAGTCCGACGCCCACGCCTGGACCGAAGTCTGGCTCGAGGGCCGGGGCTGGGTGCGGATCGATCCCACCGCGGCGGTATCGCCGAGCCGCATCGAGCAGGGCCTCGACAACGCGCTGATCGAGGAAGAGTCGAATTTTCGCATCCAGAACCGCAATCCGTTGTTCGGCAACCTGCTCTATAGCTGGGACAATCTCCAGCACAGCTGGAACGACTGGGTGCTGAACTACGACCAGCGCCGGCAGCTCAATTTCCTGCGCCAGCTCGAAATCGGTATCGATAATTTTTCCGGCATGATCTTCGCCCTCGTCATTTCTCTCGTCGCGATTACCGCCCTGTTCTGGCTGGTCGTCTGGTATCGCGAGCTGCCGCCGCGACCGGCCCCGGTAGAAATCCAGTTTCGGCGCCTGCTGAAAAAACTCGCGCGCCGCGGCCTCGTGCGCCGGCCGGCCGAGGACAGCCGCGCATTCCTCGCTCGCGTCACGTCCACCGAGATACCCGAACGCGACCGGCTGGCGCGCATCGTCGACCTGTACAACCGGATCAAGTACGGCCGCGAAGGCCCGTCCGACGCGGCCCTCGCCGACCTGCGAAAACTCGTCGGCACGATCCGCTGACCGGTCACCGAAATCCATCGCTTCCGTTACCCGCAGGTCTTTGCGTGGAGCGCGCGGCCGAAGGACGCGCACGAAGAAGCAACCTTCCGGCGCAGGCCCGATGTCCGGTGCTCAGTTGGCCGCGAGGTCGAGCTCGGATCGGGTGAAGTGCTGTTCCTTGAGCGCCGCGATCTCGTCGCGCACGCGCGCGGCCTCCTCGAACTCGAGGTCGCGCGCATGCTCGAACATGCGGTTCTCGAGTTCCTTGAGGCGCTTGTTCAGCTGCGCGGCGCTGAGCTGGTCATAAACCGGCGCCCGGTCGGCGACCTTATCGAAGCGCCGCTTGCGCCGTCCGGGCGCGGCGGTGTCGCCGAGATCCATGACGTCGGTAATCCGCTTGACGATGCCCTTCGGCGTGATGCCATGGG
This sequence comes from Gammaproteobacteria bacterium, assembly GCA_052030825.1. GTDB lineage: Bacteria > Pseudomonadota > Gammaproteobacteria. The sequence goes on from JBPEYE010000293.1 coordinate 6,211, forward strand.
ACGCGTTATAGGCGATCTGCTTGTCGCGGCGGCGCTCGGTTTCGTCGAGCGCGCGCTGCATCGAGCCGGTTACCGTATCGCCGTAGAGGATCGCCATGCCGTTGACGTTGCGCGCGGCGCGGCCGATCGTCTGAATCAGCGAGCGGTCGGAGCGCAGAAAGCCTTCCTTGTCGGCATCGAGAATCGCGACCAACGACACCTCGGGCATGTCGAGTCCCTCGCGCAGTAAATTGATCCCGACCAGCACGTCGAACTCGCCGAGCCGCAGGTCGCGGATGATTTCCATGCGCTCGACGGTGTCGATGTCGGAGTGCAGGTAGCGCACGCGGACGCCGTGCTCGGCGAGGTAATCGGTCAGATCCTCGGCCATGCGCTTGGTCAGCGTCGTCACCAGCACGCGCTCGTTGGCCTCGACGCGCCGGTGAATTTCCGATAACAGGTCGTCGACCTGGGTCGAAGCCGGGCGCACTTCGACCACCGGGTCGACCAACCCGGTCGGACGCACGACCTGGTCGATGACCGCGCCCGACAGCCGCCCCTCGTAGTCGCCCGGCGTCGCCGAGACGAAGATCGTCTGCGGCGACATGCGCTCGAACTCGTCGAAGCGCAGCGGCCGATTGTCGAGCGCCGACGGCAGGCGAAAGCCGTACTCGACCAGCGTTTCCTTGCGCGAACGGTCGCCGCGGTACATGCCACCGATCTGCGGCACGGTGACGTGGCTTTCGTCGATGAACAGCAGGCAATCGTCGGGCAGGTAATCGAACAGCGTCGGCGGCGGCTCGCCGGGCCGGCGACCCGACAGGAATCGCGAGTAGTTCTCGATGCCGGCGCAGTAACCGAGCTCGCGCATCATCTCGACGTCGTAATGTACGCGTTGCTCGAGCCGCTGCGCCTCGAGCAGCTTGTCCTCACGGCGCAATTCGTCGAGGCGCACGCGCAACTCGTCCATGATTTCGTCGATCGCGCCGAGGATCACCTCGCGCGGCGTGACGTAGTGGGTTTTCGGATAAATCGTGATGCGCTTGACTTCGCGGTGGACTTCGCCGGTCAGCGGGTCGAACAGGCTGATTCGCTCGACCTCGGTGTCGAACAGCTCGATGCGCACCGCCTCGCGCTCGGAATCGGCCGGGTGCACGTCGATGACCTCGCCGCGCACGCGGTAGGTGCCGCGTTTGAGCTCGACGTCGTTGCGCTTGTACTGCAGCTCGGCGAGGCGGCGCAGGATCGCGCGCTGGTCGATTTCGTCGCCGACGACAACGTGCAGCAGCATCTTGAGGTAAGACTCGGGGTCGCCGAGGCCGTAGATCGCCGACACCGACGCGACGATGATCGTGTCGCGTCGCTCGAACAGCGACTTGGTCGCCGACAGCCGCATCTGCTCGATGTGCTCGTTGATCGACGCATCTTTTTCGATGAAGGTGTCCGACGCCGGCACGTAGGCCTCGGGCTGGTAGTAATCGTAGTAGGAGACGAAATACTGCACCGAGTTACGCGGGAAGAATTCCTTCATCTCGCCGTAGAGCTGCGCCGCCAGCGTCTTGTTGTGCGCCATGATCAGCGCCGGCCGCTCGAGCTGCTGGATCACGTTGGCGACGGTAAAAGTCTTGCCCGAACCGGTCACGCCGAGCAGCGTCTGGTGCATGAGCCCGTCGCGCAGGCCGGTCACCAGCGAGTCGATTGCCTGCGGCTGGTCGCCGGTGGGCTTGAAAGCGGTTTCGAGATTGAAGTTACGAGCCATTAAGAATCCGAATGCATCGGTTTGCGCCGGCGGCTTTACAGGCGTCGGCGGCGACGTATACTGCGATTATCCCAGCCTTCCCTGACCAGCAGGATATGTCCGTGTTCAACACCTTGTCGAAGCGCGTCAACGCGATCAAACCATCCCCCACTTTAGCAGTTTCGAAATTGGCTAGCCAGCTGAAGGCCCAGGGCCGCGACATCGTCGCGCTCGGCGCCGGCGAGCCCGATTTCGACACGCCCAAACACATCTGCGACGCGGCGATCGAAGCGATCCGCGGCGGCGACACGCACTACACCGCGGTCGACGGCACGCCGGCGCTGAAGCAGGCAATCGTCGACAAGTTCAAGCGCGACAACGGCCTCACCTACACCGCCGATCAGGTCCTGGTCTCATGTGGCGGCAAGCAGAGCTTTTTCAACCTCTGCCAGGCGCTGCTCGACCCGGGCGACGAGGTCATCGTGCCGGCGCCCTACTGGGTTTCCTACCCCGACATCGTGATCCTCGCCGAAGGCAAGCCGGTGATCGTGCCGACCGGCCTCGACGAGGGTTTCAAGCTGACGCCGGACAAGCTGGAAGCGGCGATCACCGAGCGCACCCGCATGCTGGTGCTGAATAGCCCGTCGAATCCGACCGGCGTCGGCTACCGGCTCGACGAACTGGAGGCGCTCGGCGCGGTGATGTCGCGCCATCCCGACGTGCTGATCATGACCGACGACATGTACGAGCACATCGTCTGGGGCGATTACGAATTCTGCAATATTCTCAATGCCTGCCCGGACCTTTACGACCGCACGATGGTATTCAACGGCGTCTCCAAGGCTTACGCGATGACCGGCTGGCGCATCGGTTACGCCGCCGGCGATGCCGGCCTGATCAAGGCGATGACCAAGATCCAGTCGCAGAGCACGTCGAATCCGCCGTCGGTGTCGCAGGCCGCGTCGGTCGCGGCACTGAACGGCGATCACGAACCGGTGCGGGCGATGGTGAGGGAATTCCGCAAGCGTCACGATTTTCTCGTCGACGCGCTCAACTCTATTCGCCACATCGAGTGCCTGCCGTCGGACGGCACCTTTTACAGCTTTCCGCGGATCCAGGCTTTGATCGACGCGCGCGACGATCTCAACAACGACATTGACGTCGCCAGCCTGCTGCTCGAGGAAGTCGGTGTCGCGCTGGTGCCGGGGTCGGCGTTCGGCGGCGACGGCTACATGCGCATCTCGTTCGCGACCGGGATGGATAATCTGGAAAAGGCGGTCGAGCGCATCCGCAAGGTTTTCGAGGCTTGATCCAAGCGTTCTTTGCAGCGGCCGCGGCGGGGTTCCGACAGGCTACTCAGGCGTCTGCCGAGGACTTCGCGTGCCGGCCCGGACAGGTTGACAAATCGAGTTGCCGTATTATTTTTAATGCCTTAGTATACGCTGCCTTCTTTCCCCGGTAGCTCAGTTGGTAGAGCAGATGACTGTTAATCATCGGGTCGCTGGTTCGAGCCCGGCCCGGGGAGCCAAATTCCGAAAAGCCGGTTGATCTCGTTCGACCGGCTTTTTAATGAACGATAATCCAGTCGCATCAAAGTCCGAAATGCGCCGTTACGGACCGACGCACTTCGTCGCGCACTTCCTCCTTAGTCAATTGCCAGTAGACCCGCCCGCGGCGCACGAAATGGTGCCCCGTGAGCCGGCCGTTGCGCGACTCGACAAGCCGTCCGAATTCTTCGATCATCGGCGACCGGTAACCGCTGTTTCCCGTCATCAACAGGTAGGCATCCCGATTCGCGAAATCGACCGAGCCGGTGAAAGCCCACAGAGGCACCGCCGGCCTGAACAGCCAGACCGGCGAGCAGAGAACGATCGATTCGTACCGTGAGGCTTCAAATTCCGGGTGGTGTATTTCGGCGGTAACCTCTAGATTTCTCGCGTCCCCGACCGCCCGTATCTGGCCGGCCAGCGAGCGCGGATAGTCCGGCGTTTCGATCGTCGCCAGGTCGGCATCGAGCAGGCCGGCGGCCTCCTTGGCCGCCACCAGCGTATTTCCCGACCTCGAGTAAACCACCACCAGTGTCTTTGCGTTTCCGCTGCCATCTCGCCGATAGGGGGGACTGGCGACCCAGCGCTGATCTTTGTAGACGACGAGTCCACCCCATCCCGCCGCCAGCGCGGCGGCTCCGCCGACAAGTCCCAGCACCAAGCGACGCCTGCCCTTCGAATCCGGTTCTCCTGCCACCGCCGCTACAGCCTCGTCTCGAAAAATGGCGCGAGGACCGAAACGGCTTCGTCGACGTATTGCTGGCCGTCGTAGAGTTGCATGTGATTGGCGCCCTCGACGACGTGGAAGGCCTTGTCGTTGCTGGCCGCGCGGGCGAAAAGGTCATCGCTCATCCACTTGCTGCCGGCGGCGCTGCCGGCGACGATTTGCAGCGGCTGCGTGAGAAACACGTCGGCCATGTTGTAGGCATCGTAGGTGACGATCTGGGTCAGGCTGCGGGCCGTCGCGAAGCCGGGCGCCGACGGGCATTCGGCGCGCGGCGTGTGATAATACTCCCAGGCCTGGCGCAACTCTTCGTTCGGCGCCTCTTCTTCGTTGAGCGGCGCCATCGGCATGGTCGCGGTCGCGGCGCCGCCGGCATCGGCGGTGCGCGCACCGGATCCGGCTTCGAGGATCGGCATTGCGTCTTTCGAGTCAACGTCGTTGTCCCAGCCATTGCGGAACATCGAGCCGATATTGACCGCACTGACCGTGCCGACGGCCTTGATGCGGCGATCGTTGATCGCGGCATTGGCGGTGTAACCGCCACCGGCGCAGATTCCCATTGCGCCGATTCGCTCTTTGTCGACATAGGGCAGCGTCGTCAAATAGTCGATAACCGCGCTGACATCCTCGGTGCGGATATACGGGTTTTCCAGTTGCCGCGGCTCGCCGGTGCTTTCGCCCTGGTAGGACGCGTCGTATGCGATCGTCACGAAACCCTGTTCCGCGAGATTCGCGGCATAAGTGCCGGCCGTTTGTTCCTTGACCCCGCCGCCTGGATGCGACACGACGATGGCAGGATAACTGCGTTTCTCGTCGAAGTCTTTCGGCATATTGATCACGGCCGACAGGGTTATGGATGGATTGTTCGAATTGGGAAAAGTTACCTTTTTCATTTCATTCTCCGATCAAAAAAATTTGTCTAGCTGTGTGAATTGCAAAATCTGATGGCATGGTAAGCTACTCGGTTTTATAATTTAATATCTTTATATTTATTGTAATTATTAATGAGATGATAAATGCGCCGTGACGAAATCGCCGATCTCGCCGCCTTTCTGGTTGTCGCCGAAGAGCGGAACTTCACGCGCGCGGCAGCGAAACTCGATCTCTCTCAGTCGGCGCTGAGCCAGATTGTCCGTCGCCTGGAGGAGCGACTCGGCGTGCGGCTGCTGAGTCGCACGACGCGCAGCGTGGCGCGCACCGAGGCCGGCGACCGGCTGGCCCGAAAACTCGCACCGATGCTGCAGGAAATCGATCGCAGCATCGCCGACCTCAGCGAGTTTCGCGACAAGCCGGCCGGCACGGTCCGATTCACGGCGGTCGAGCATGCCGCCAGGACGATCCTGGTGCCAAAACTGTCGCGGCTGCTGCAGGACTATCCCGATATCACAGTCGATGTCATCGTCGA
>JBPEYE010000294.1:0-4530 GCA_052030825.1 Gammaproteobacteria bacterium
GGCGCAAAAAACCCGCGCCGAGCCCGATCTCGACGTCGTCGACGCCACCATCGACGCGAACCTGAAGCCGCTGCACCGGCCGCGTGCGGACATCAATTCGATTCGCGACCGCCTGCTCGACACGATGTGGGACGGCGTCGGCGTGCTGCGCGACGCGGCCGGCCTGGAGACCGCGCAGCGGCAAATTCGCGACCTGCAGCGAGAACTCGACGACAGCGGAATCGGCGATGACGGCCGCCTTTTCAACCTGAGCTGGCACGATTGGCTCAACCTGCAAAATCTGCTCGAGGTATCGGCGGTCATTGCGGCGGCGGCGGTATCGCGCGAAAATTCGCGGGGCGCTCACTACCGCGAGGACTTCACCGCTGCCGGCAGCCTCGAGGATTCGTATTTCACCGTGGCGCGCCGCCACAACGACGGGATCGACGTCGAACACCAGCCGGTCGAGTTTTCGATCGTCAGGCCCGGGGAGTCGCTGATCGATGATTGACTACCAGCTAATCGAGGACGCCGCGCGCCGCATCATGGCCAACGCGGCGATCGACATACCGCCCGATTACCGCCAGGGCATCGAGGACATGGCGAAGTGGGAGGAGGGCGAGCTGTCGTGCTTCGTCCTGCAAACCATGATCGACAACTGGAACGCGGCCAGCGAGGACCGCCGGCCGATGTGCGCCGATACCGGCCTGCCACGCTTCTTCGTCAAGTTCGGCAACGACGCGCGCGTCGATTGCGGCTTCACCGGCCTCGAGCGCGCGCTGCGCCGCGCGACCGCGCTGGCGACCCACGACATTCCGCTGCGCCCGAATCGCGTGCATCCGCTGTGGCGCACCGATCACAACAACAATGTCGGCATTAACGCGCCCGAGATCGACTGGAGCTTCGAGCCCGACGTCGACTGGATCGATATCACCACGGTGCACAAGGGGGGGCTGTTCGGCACCGATTACCGCATGCTGTTCCCGGGCGACGGCATCGACGGCATCAAGCGTTTCTTTCTCGACACGCTGGTCGCCTTCGGCAAGCGCGGGCTCGCCTGCCAGCCGGCAATCATGGGCATCGGCCTCGGCGGCTCGAAGGACACGACGATGGTGCTCGGCAAACAAGCCGCCTGCCTGCGCGTCGTCGGCGACCGCAACCCGGATCCGAAGGTCGCCGAGCTCGAGCTGGAGCTCAAGAAACTCGGCAACAGCATCGGCATGGGCGCGATGGGCTTCGTCGGCAACGCGATGGTCGCCGACTGCCACATCGAGGTCGGCTACACCCACACCGGCGGCATGCCGATGAGCGTGCATGCATTCTGCCTGTCGTCGCGGCGCGCGACCGTGCGCATCCACGCCGACGGCAGTACCGAATATCGCCACGATCCGCAGTGGTTCACCCCGTACATGCGAAGAGAGACAGTCGAATGGCCGAGCGAAAACACGGGCGCGACAGCGTCCGCCTGAAGGTGCCGGTTGCCGCGGACGACCTGAAGTCGCTCGCGATCGGTACCGTCGTCTACCTCGATGGCCTGGTCTACACCGGGCGCGAGGGCGTCTACCAGAAAGTCATCGGCGACGGCGCCGAATTGCCGGAGGGGCTCACCGAGCTCAGCAACGCGAACTTTCACTGCTCGCCGGCGGCCGCGGTCGAACCCGACGGCAGCTACACCGTCGGCGGCGTGACCGCGACCGCGAGTTTCCGCTTCGCCAAGTGGATGCCGGAATGGCTCGAACGTTCGGGTGCGAAATTCATCATCGGCAAGGGCGGTATGGCGGCGGAAGACTACCGCAACATCCTCGTGCCGGCCGGTGCGATTTACCTGACCACGGTCGGCTACGGCACTGGCGCGCTGCTCGGTCGAGGGATCAGGGGCGTGCGCGCGGTGCACTGGCTCGAGGAGCTTGGTAACGCGCAGGCGATGTGGATCTTCGAGGTCGAAAACTTCGGCCCGTTCATCGTCGAAAGCGACCTCGACGGCAACAGCCTGTTCGAGCAGCAGGGTGCGCTGGTCAACGCCAATCTCGAGCGGATTTACGCCGGTTTGAAGCGGCCGGCGCTGGCCCGTTACGGCGAAACCGACGACCGCAAGGACGAGCTGATCTGACTTGCCCTGATCGGGGTTAGCGCATAGAATTCGCCGTTCATAAGACCATAACGAGCCCGGATTGGTCCGGGTTGTTAATCGGAGGAGTCACATGAAAAAACTGTCCGTGCTGTCGATTCTGACGGCAGCCTGCTCGCTGATGTTTTCGCCCGCCACGCTGGCGGACGGTCACTGCGGCGAGATCCACCTGGGTTCGGCGATTTCGCTGACCGGCAAGTATGCCACCAACGGCATCCACGCCAAGAACGGTTACGAATTCGCAATCCAGAAAATCAAGGAGAATGGCGGCATCAAGGTTGGTGACAAATGTTACAACTTTCGCGTCACCTACTACGACGACGAGTCCAAGGGCGACCGCGGCGCGACGCTGGCCGAGCGCCTGATCAACCAGGACAAGGTCCAGTACATGCTCGGGCCCTACTCGTCGGGTCTGACCAAGGCAATCGCGCCGGTTACCGAGAAGTACAAGATCCCGATGGTCGAGGCCGAGGGCGCATCGCGTTCGCTGTTCAACAAGGGTTACAAGTACCTGTTCGCGGTACTGTCGACCTCCGAGCAGTATCTCGCCTCGGCGGTCACGCTGGCCGCCGAAATGGCCGAGAAGAACGGCAAGAGTCCGTCGACGGTCAAGGTCGCGGTCGCGGTCGAGAACGACCCGTTCTCGCTCGACATCCGCGCCGGCGTGCTCGATGACGCCGCCCGGTACAAGATGAACGTCATCATCGACGAGCAGCTGCCGCGCGATCTGTCCGACATGAGCGCGATCCTGACCAAGGTCAAGCTGTTGAAGCCCGACCTGCTGATCGTCAGCGGTCACTCGAAGGGCGCCGCGACCGCGGTACGTCAAATCGATGAACAAAACATCACCGTACCAATGATCGCGATCACGCACTGCGAGGCCGCCGACGTCACCGGCAAGTTCGGCGATGCCGCCAACGATATCCTGTGCTCGACGCAGTGGGCCGAGACCCTGTCCTACGAGGACCCGATCTTCGGCACCGCGGCCAACTACGAGAAAGAGTTCAAGATGGCCTTTCCCGAGTACAAGGACAAGTCGGTACCCTACCAGACGGCCCAGGCCTCGGCCGCGGTCTACGTCTTCAAGGACGCCTTCGAGCGGGCCGGCTCGCTCGACAAGGAAGCCGTCCGCGACGCGCTGGCTGCGACCGACATGATGACGTTTTACGGCCCGATCAAGTTCTCGGAAGCCGGCAACAACATCGCCAAGCCGATGGTGCTGCGCCAGATCCAGAACGGCCAGTACAACGTCGTCGCGCCGTCCAAGTTCGCTTCGCACAAGCTGAACTGGCCGCGTAACTAACAAGTAGTATCGGACAGGACGCCCACGGGCGTCCTGTCCGCTTGTTGGGGGGGCAGAATAAGAATGGATCAAATCCTGGGCAATATCGGGCTGCTGTTTCAGTTCCCGGTCGTTAATCTCAAAATTGTCATCGACGGCATCATGATCGGTGCGCTGTTCGCGCTTGCCGCCTACGGGCTGGCGCTGGTCTGGGGCGTCATGAATGTCAAGAACCTCGCCCAGGGCGACTTCGTCATCGCCGGCGGCTACGTGTCCTGGTGGCTGGTGCAACAGGGTCTGCACCCGCTGCTCGGCGTGCCGGTCGCGTTCGTGGTCATGGCCGGCATCGGCTGGATCGCCTACAAGCTCGTCATCACCCGCGTGATCGAGCGCGACCTGTTCACGTCGCTGCTCGCGACCTTCGGGCTGGCGATCATGATGGCGCAGATCCTGAACCTGCTGTTCGGCTCGGATACGCAAAGCGTCGACCTCGGCTACGACACGCTGTATTTCGCCGACGGGCTGATCGACGTGCCGATCGCCAAGCTGATCGGCGTTTTGATGGCCGCGGTGCTGGCCGCCGGGGTCATCCTGTTCATGAAAAACAGCCGCATGGGGCAGGCGATCCGCGCGACCTCGCAGGACGCGCGCGCCGCGCGCGTGCTCGGCATCGACACCGAGAAGGTTTACGCCTTTACGTTTTCACTGAACGCCGCGATCTGCGGTGCGGCCGGCGCGATCATCGTCATGGTCTGGGTCATCCAGCCGTTCTACGGCATTACCCACTCGGTGCGGGCGTTCGTCATCGTCACCGCGGCCGGCCTCGGTAACCTGCCCGGCGTCATCGCCGCCGGCCTCGGCATCGGCGCGCTCGAGCAGTACGGCGCGCACATTTTCGGCATCGGCTACCAGCAGGCGATCGCGGTCATGCTGCTGCTGATCGTGCTGTTCATCCGCCTGCTGCAACAGATGCGCCACCGCCAGGTGCTGAAATGATGGCTAAGAACAAGGCTGTCTTCTACGCGGCGATCCTCGCGATTGCGATTATCGCGCCGTTCGCGTTCCCGGATTTCGGTACCCAGCTCGCGACCCTGTGGCTGATGATCATCGTCGCGCTGACCTGGGACATGACCGGCGGGCA